>JBFMFE010000235.1:0-8198 GCA_040752295.1 bacterium | reverse complement strand
AAAGAGAGCGGGAAGGACGAAAAAAAGGAAAAGGACAGGGCGGAGGAAAAGGTCGAGAAGCTGACCCCGAAGGAAGAGAAGAAAGAGGAAAAGAAAAGCTGGCACGAGAGGGAAGAGCGCCCCGGCGTGTATCCCACCGCTTACGGCTACACCGGCACGTTTCTGACGCCCTCCGCGGACAAGCAGCCCCACGAGATGGGGGCGGTGGTCGCACACTACATAAGCGTCGATCAGGGCGGTCACGACAGGGAGACGATTAACAACCTTCACTACGACGACTACGGCGGCGCGCTGGTGTACGGAATCGCCGGGGACTTTGAGGCGTCGCTGTCCTTTTACAGGCGGAGCCTCACCTGGGACAATCCCGGGATAAACACGCAGGGCGGCTACAACAGCGAGATGCTGACGCTGAAGTACGCCCCGGAGGGATGGATCGGCTCTGGCGCCGCGGCGGGTCCGGCGCGGATAGAGGACGTCCGCTACGCCCTCGGCGTCAGTCACTACCGCCGCACCACCACGCCGGGGTCGCCGTCCGGGCTTGAGTCCGGACGCTCGGTGACGCGCTGGTTCGCGGTCGCCTCCGCCGGGCTGCTCGGCGGCATCGGGCACTTCGGGATTTACAGCCAGACCGGCAGGCTGATTGACGACTCGAAGTACGACGGCTTCGGGTTCATGGGCGCCTACGAGAGGAAGCTGGACCTCGCCCTCGAGAGAAAAAGGGAGGGGCTTTCCATCTTCGGCGAGTACGACCACAGGGCGTACTACCTTATGACTCTCAGGACGCCGGTCCTCGGGATCAGATATTACCTTCAGACGTACGGCACGATACAGGCGGGCGTCGTTGACCTGTTCGGCGCCAACGGGTTGACCATCGGCGGTTCTTTTCTCATCTGATGCGTGCAATGCGGTGGTTTGTATTCCGGTCCAGCAGACGGGGCGCCATCCGGGGCTTATGAAGGCAAAACTCGTTGTCGCGATCGTTATAGCTCTGACCGCCGCCGGAACGGCGGCGGCGAAAATGCCGGAGCCTGTCTCCGTCTCGCTCCACACCGGAACCGTCGTGCAGGAAGAGCGTTCGGACCTGTACCACTTGAGCCTCTATCCCCGTTTCGACGTCGGCTCGGCTTACGCGGTGGTGGGTGCAAACCTGTACTTCGACGACGAGTTCCGCCTCCACGACCGGGGGAACGACGTGCTGGTGCTCGAGACGGTGGGTTACGCCCGGCGCGGCTTCGAGGCGTTTTACGGGGACATCGAGGGGCTTACCTTCGGGCGCGGGTTCATCGTGAGAAACTATTACTCGAACACGATGAGCAACGTTCCCGACAACGAGCAGAAGGGGATCGTGGTGAACAGGTGGACGGACAGAGCGGGGCTGGGGTTGTTCGGGACGCTCTCGCACCTTTTCGGGGGGCGGGCGGAGCGCCGTATGGGGCGGGTCGAGGTCGGCGCCACGGTCGTCTCGGATTCCGATCCCGACTTCAGGGTCTGGGGACTGGACGCGGCATACAGCCCCCGAAGTGAACTACAGCTCTATGCCGAGGGGGGACTGATAGAGGACTACGGCACCGGGTCGGCTGCCGGTGTCAAGCTGAAGCTCCTTCAGGGCATGACCTTTATGATCGAGTTCAGGAAGTTCGACGCCGATTTCGTCCCCGGAATCGTTGACGAGCACTACGAAGCCCGCCCCGTTTTCGAGACGATAGCGAACAATCCCTCCGGCAGAATAGACGGATACCTCACACAGCTCATACTGTTCGAGGGCACGAGCCATCCCGTGACCGTGTCCTATGAGGATTACGAGGCGGCGGACCCGCGCCTCACCTTCATGACGACGCTCGGGTTGAGCGAACGGCTTGCTTTCCGCCTCTACTTCGCACAGCAGAACTTCACCACGGAAGCAGCACTCGACAGAAACTCCGTCGCCAGGGGCGAACTGCTTGTGGGGATCGGCAGGCGCCTGGACGTGATCGTGGACTACTACCGCGCTTACGACGACGCCGGAGCGCCGCTCGAGTCCGTCGGGCTGCACGCGAAGTTGCATCTGTGAAACGGGCGGACGGATGACGCTCTCTTTCCGGTCTCTCGCCGTTGAGTGCACTTCCTCCGCGCGCTGTGTAACCTGCCGGTTAACAATTCGTGGAAAATCAGGGAGCATCCGGAGATGAGCGCGAAAGAGAGAAAGCGCGTCGCCGTCGCGACACTCGGATGCAAGCTGAACCATTACGATTCGCAGGTCATCCTTGAAGCATTCGAAGCCGCGGGGTACGACGCGGTTCCCTTTTCCGACCCGGCGGACGTGTACGTAATCAACACGTGCACGGTGACGGAGACGACCGATCACCAGTCGCGTCAGCTCATACGGCGGGCGTTGCGGCGGAAGGCGGAGGGCGGCGGCGTCAGGGTCGTCGTGACCGGCTGTTACGCGCAGACGGCGCCGGACGAGATCGAGAACGCGGCGGAGGGCGTGGACCTGATCGTGGGAAACAACGGGAAGGAGCGCATCGCGGAGTTTGTGGCGGACGGCGCGGGTCCGCGGACGCGGGTGTCGGACGTGTTCGCCGAGCGGAAGCTCCGTTCGCTTCCCCTGGCGCGGTTCGGCGGGTACACGCGCGCATTCCTGCGGATTCAGGAGGGTTGCGACCGGCGCTGCGCGTACTGCGTTGTTCCCTACGGGCGGGGCGTCAGCCGGAGCGAGACGCCGGGGAAAGTCCTCGAACAGGCGCGCCGGTTCGCCGCGGCGGGCTACGGCGAGATCGTCCTCACCGGCGTTCACATAGGACTGTACGGACTCGACCTCGACCCGAAAACCACGCTCGCTGAACTGCTTTACTCCCTCCATGAAATAGAAGGCTTGAGACGCGTCCGCCTCAGCTCCATTGACCCCACCGAGCTCTCGCCCGCGCTGATCGAAGCCGTCACCACGCTGCCGAAGGTCTGCCGCCATATTCACGTCTCGCTTCAGAGCGGGGACGACGCGGTTCTCAGGAGAATGGGCAGGAGCTACACGACGGAGGAGTTCCGCAGTCTTGCCGATTCCATCTTCAGACGCGCGCCCGACGCCGCGCTGGGCGTGGACCTCATGACAGGTTTCCCCGGCGAGGACGACGCGAGCTTCGAGCGAACGAGGTCCTTCGCCGAATCCCTCCCCCTCGCGTACATGCACGTCTTCCGGTTTTCACCGCGCAGGGGCACTCCCGCGGCGGAGATGCGCCCGCGGGTGCCCGAGGAGGCGAAGAAGGAAAGAAGCAGGATTCTTGCGGACGTCCGGCGTGAGAAGAACCTCGCGTTCCGCAGGCGCTTTATCGGGACTGAGCTTGAGGTCCTCGTGGAGAACAGGCGGTGGAAGGGCGACGGGAGGCTGACCGGGCTGAGCGGCAGCTACATACGCGCCTTTTTCAATGGAGGCGACGATCTCTTCGGGAAGTTCGCGCGGTTCGTCCCCGAAAGGGTCTCAGGCTGCGGCGTGGAGGGCAGGGCTTGGCTTACCTCCTGATGTTCGCGATAGGCTTCCTCGGCGCGTCGCTCTTCATCGCCCAGGTGGAAGTTTACCTGCTCGCCTTCACGAATCTCGACCTCATAATCGAAAAGCTCAACAGAGGCTCGGAGCTGAAGCTGCTGTCGTGGACGATAGACCTCGGGGACTACAGCGTGGAATACGAGTTTCTTCTCGTTCTGACGGCGACGCTCGGCAGTCTGGCGGGCAGCTCGGTGTACTATTTCGCCGGCGCGAAATCGGTGGGCGCTGCAGGGAGGTTTAAGAGATGGGTTGAGCGGATGGACCTTGAAAGGTTCCGGCGGTCCGGGGCGGGGGTGACGCTGATGTCCGCCGCGTGCGGCATTCCGCCGTTCACGCCCACCAGTTTCGCGGCGGGGATGATAGGCGTTCCGTTCGGGCGCTACGTTCTCGCCAGCCTCGCGGGCAAGTGCGCGCGGTACTCGGCGGTGGTTTACTCGGCTGAGTGGATGAAGGAATTTCTTATAAAGGCGTTTTTCTGAACGGAGCGGCATCGTGAACGGGAAAGGGGGCGCGGAATGAAGGTTAACGTCGGCGGCGTGACGCTCGAGCTTATTCAGGGGGACATCACCGAGCTTGGGACGGACGCCATCGTGAACGCCGCAAACGCCGCGCTTCAGCTCGGCGGCGGCGTGGCGGGCGCGATCAGGAGAAAAGGCGGACCCGCCATACAGGAGGAATGCGACCGAATAGGCGGCACCTTCGTCGGCGGAGCGGTCATCACCACCGCCGGAAAGCTGAGAGCGCGGCACGTCATCCACGCGGTCGGTCCCCGCTGGGGCGAGGGCGACGAGGACGCGAGGCTCAGGAACGCGACGCTCAACAGCCTGAGGGTCGCCGATGAAAACAACCTGCGTTCCATCGCGTTCCCCGCCATCAGCACGGGGATATTCGGCTTCCCGGTTGACAGGGCGGCGGAGATAATGATCGCGGCGGCGGTGGAATACCTGAAGGGAAGGACCGGGCTGGAGCGCGTCGTCTTCTGCCTTTTCGATCAGGGCACGTACGATGTTTTCGAGGCGGCGCTGAAGAAAAAAATCTGACGCGCGGTTATTTCCTGATCGCCTTGAGGAGCGGCATTTTCGCGCGCGGCGGGACGAGCCATGAGCGCCCCTTCGCGTCGGTCACGAGGAGAAGCCCGCCGTCGGAGGACCACTCGATTCGTTCGCCGTCAACCGGCGTTCGCCAGTGGCGCTTCGCGTTAACGTCGTACACCCACACTTCCGAACTGTGGACGTTGAAGGCGATGAAGCCGCCGTCCGGCGACCACGCCGGGCTGTGACCGTAGGGCGTGATCCTGACCGCCTCCCTCGCGCCGAGGGACTTCGTCCACATTCCGCTTTTTCCCTTTGTGGAGAACACGATCGTGTCGCCGCCCGGATTCCAACCGGCGGTCTCGACCCCGGACGCGGCGGCTTCCCTTCTGCCCTTCTTCACGTCATAGACCCAGAGCGTGCCGTCGGGCGTTATGTACATCAGCAGATTGGGGTCCCCCGGCGAAAAGAGTATGGTTTTCGATTCGGCGGCGACGAGCGTCTTCTTTGTGATTTTTCCCTCGGTTCCGGCGCGGCGCGCGTCTCCGGCGGCGGGCGCGCCGGCGGCGTCCCCCTCCGTGCCGGCAAGTTCCTTTATCCGGCGAAGGAGCGCCTTTCCGTCGGCGTCTCCGAATCCCTCGAGCGTGCTGCGTATCGTCGCGTCCTCGCCGACGAGAAAGACGGTCGGGACTTTTCTGACTCTGAACCTTCCGGCGATCTGGAGCTGTGTGTCCAGCGCTATCGGGTAGGATACGGCTGTCTCCTGGAGGAAGGTTTTAACTTCGTCATCAGTGGGGTCAATGTTCACACCGACCACTTCGAGCCGGGAACCCGCCGGCGCTTCGCGGTACAGCTCCTCGAGGTATTCGAGGAGTTTCGCCGACTCGCCGCTGTAGATGGAGAAGAAGAAAAGGGCGGTCGTTTTCCCCGCGAAGGAGTTTTTCGAGAGGGTTTTGCCGTGGGTGGTTTTGACGGGTTCGAAGTCGGGGGCTTTCGCGCGCTGCGCCTCTTCCGTTCCGCCGGCGGAGGCGGAAAGGGCGACGAAGAGGGCGAGGAGGAGCGCTGCCGGCGTGGTTCGCATCGGTGGGGTCCAGCCGCGTTCTAAGTTTTGTACCCGAGGAAAAGCATTCCCGCAATCCACACGGCGAGTCCGGCGAAGATGGATGCGAACCAGAAGAGGGCTTTGCGGAAGCGAGCGTGACCGTGGCGCGTGAACCCCCTTGCGATGAACAAGACGGTCGAGCCGAGCCACCACGCCAGCCCGATGTACATGACAACGAGGGCGATGTCGTTGAGGTTGTCGTCAGCCATGTCAGCGGTGATATTCTACACGATCGGCGTTTTGGGCGGAAGTCGCGGGGTTTTTTAAGCCTGCGGGAGGGGCGGTTGTTCCGGGCAGGGGCGTCGCGGCGCTCCGTTCTTCGGGCGTGCGCGGCTGAGGACCGCCCGGGCGGTGTTTTCGACCATTTTTTCCATTCCGAGGAGCGCAGCCGTCCGCTCGAACCCCGTGGGGGAACCGGTGACGAAGAAGCTCCTGGCGCCGGGTTTTTTCCTGTCCTTTTTCATGAGGTTGTAATCCTGCAGCACTTTCATGGCAAGGACAGCCGTCCGCCTTGCAGGGTCCACGATTGTGACCGCCGGTCCCGTGATATCCTGTATGATCCGCCTTATGAAAGGCAGGTGGGTGCAGCCCAGGATGAGCGTGTCTATGTCTTTGCGGAGAAGCGGGACGAGGTATTTTTCGGCGGTGCGCCTCGTTTCCGGCGAACCGATCATTCCGTCTTCGATCATGGGGATGAGGTCGGTGCATTCGCGGGCGAAGATTTTGACGGTCGGGTCGAAGCCGTCCATCACTTTCCGGTACACGCCGCTCTGTATGGTCCGCCTCGTGGCGAGAACGCCCATGCGGAAGTTGTAGGTGACGTAGAGGGCGGCGGCGACGCATCCGTAGTTGATCACGCCCACCACCGGGACCCCGTGCATTTCCGACCTTTCCGGCAACAGACCGCTCACCGTGTTGCAGGCGATGATGATCATCTTGCAGCCTTTTTCCTTCACCATAAACCTGACGGCTTCGTTTGAGAATCCGACGATGGTCTTTTCGGCGCGGGTCCCGTACGGCACGCGCAGTGTGTCCCCGAAGTAAAGAAAATCCTCGAACGGCAGCAGGTTGTCGAGTTCCCTGAGGAGCGAAAGTCCGCCGACGCCCGAATCGAAGATTCCGATCGGCTTGCTCATACAGGCGCTCATCTTACATCTCCATCATGACTTTTACAATCCTGTCCTGAACGCCTCTGATGTGGCTCGAGTGGACTTTGTAGCCGTTGAAGAGCATGACGAAAGAGCCGAAACCGCCGTTTTTTCTGCGGTAGTACCCGCTCAGGGAACATGCGCCCCTGATCGCGCCGGTCTTCGCCCACAGGTTTCCCTCCGCGGCGGTTCCCACGAGCCTGTTCCTGAGGGTGCCTTTCGCGCCGGGCGCGGCAAGGCTTTCCATGAACGTGTCGCCCACGAAGGAATGGTAGAACTTCTCGAGTACGTTCGTCAGCACCTGCGGCGCGAGGGCGTTCCTTCTGGACAGTCCCGAACCGTCGTCAATGGTCAGGGTTCCCGGTGGGGCGATTTTGTATTTTTCGAGGAGGGCGACGGTCGCCTCAGCTCCGGCGGAAGTGCTGCCTGCCTCGCCGCGTACTGCGCCGATTGTCCTCAGCAGTTGTTCCGCCGCGAAATTGTCGCTTTCCCGTTCCATCTCTTCGATTATCGCCGTCAGTTCCGGCGACGACGCGCGGAACAGGCGTTTGAAGGCGTGAAGGTCTCCGTCGAACTCCGATTCGCGGATCACCTTTCCCCGGAACGCCACGCCCCGTTCCTCGAGACCCGCCGCCAGCGCGTTCCCGAAGAAGAGGTCGGGGTTCTTCACGGGATGTTCGAATTCCGCCGACCCGCCGACCCTCACTTTCCCGCTCAGGAGAAACGAGCCGTCGGCTTCTTCCGTGACCCTGACGCTTGACGCGCCCCGCCACACGCGGACGACCCTGGTCTTGACGAGCGCGGGGTCGAGCGGGACGTTCGTCTCGACCTCGACCGCTTTTCCGCTTTTCGGCGCGCGCACCGTGCCCCTCAGGCAGTTTCCCGCGATGGAAAGGGCGCCGGTGAGGGGGGCGTAGCAGTACGCCGTGTCCTCGCGCTGCCACGATGAAGGATGCCCCTGCGGGGGAAAGTAGGTGTCGTCGAGAACGATGTCGCCCGTGATTTCGCGGACGCCCAGCCGCACCGTTTCGCCGGCAAGCCCCCTGATCGCGTCCCCGTCCGAAGCGGAGAATTTGCCCGAGAGCGTCGGATCGCCCCTCCCTAAAACATAAAGGTTTTTCACGACCCCCTCCTCGGAAGCCGTGCCGTCAACGAACACGTCGGTGTGGAACCTCCAGGACAGCCCCAGCCCAAGAAGCGCCCCGGCGGCGGTCACGAGCTTCATGTTCGACGCGGGTATGAACGCCCCGCCGGGGTTCAGCTCGAAGATGGTCTTCCGGGCGTCGAGGTCGCGGATCACGATGGCGACCCTCGCGCCTTCGAGGCTCTTGTCGCCGAGTATTTTCATGATCTCGTCCGCGCCGCCGGCGGCGCGCGGCGCCGGCGCGGGGGGGAGT
>JBFMFE010000234.1:0-11679 GCA_040752295.1 bacterium | reverse complement strand
TGAAAACAAAGCGCGTATTCTGTTTCACCGCGGCGGATGCCGGGGGGAGGCGGCGCCGGCGGTCACTTCGGCAGCCCGACCCTGCCCGGGTTCATGATGTTTCCGGGGTCGAGTTTTGCCTTCATCTCGCACAGGAGCGGGAAATACGTTCCGAGGCGTGGGGACTGCCACACACCGAAGTGAAGCGTGCGCTCGTACCATCCCCCAAGATCGAGGACAGCCTCTATGAAAGCAGGAGCGAGCGGGAGCGTGCGTTTGACGCTTTCCGGGTCCTCGGGACTCCAGAAGACGTCCATCTCGACCCCGCAGTAGCGGGCAAACTCAACGGGCTGGACGTAGATTGCGGGACACTCGCGCGGAAAGGGGTCCCTGGACGAGCGCGGATCGGTGTCGGCAAGCTCCTCTTTTATCATCCTCTGGTAAAGCCGCGCAATCGGGGGAAGATTCCCGAGGGTCGTGTTGAACCAGAAGATGAGGAAGCTGCCCCTGAGGCGCTCCGCGCGCGGGGTGTACTGTGTGATCTTCAGGCATTTCCTCGCGTCGAGCGCCTTGTCGTACATCTCCATAAACGCATCGGGAAGATATGTGAGGTCGAGGCGTTTGACGAAGCGGTCGAGCTGGCGTTTCTTGATTTCCACTTCCTCTTCGGTCCAGCCGGCGAGGTAGAGTATCAGTGCGTTGCGGGGCGCATATTTCTTGAGCACTTCCGCGCCGTCGTTGTTCTCCGCCGCTCCTATGGCGAGGTAGGCGTCCTGAAATAGAAAAAGTTCCTCAGTGATGTCCTCGCGCATAAGCTCGCGCATGATCTCGAGCACGGTCTCGAGGTCCTCGTGCCCGTCGGTGATCCCGGTGAAGTATTCATAACGGGGCCAGTGGTAAAGCTGGACGGTCATCTCGGTCACGACGCCGAACATACCGTATGACGACTCGAACATGCCGCCGAGTTCGGGACCCGGACCGCCGACGTTGACGCTGCCCGCTCCCGGGCAGGCGCCGGAACCGGTCTTCAGTATATCCCCGTCGGGCAGCACCACCGTCATGTTGACTATGTGGTCAACGCCGAGACCGTACTTGGCGGAGCTGAGTCCTATTCCTTTGTCGAGGAAGTTGGAAAGGATCGAAGGCGTCGGCGGCGCGGTGGGATTGCAGAGTCTCATGCCGATCTTCTGCGCCTCGCACTGCCCCCAGCCGAAGGATACGAAGGGCTGAACGCGCATGGTCATGTTTGTCTCGTCAATTTCGAGGATTCTGTCCATGCGGCGCATGTCGAGGATTATGCCTCCTTTTTCGGGTATGCACCCGCCGCCGCTGTTTATGCCCGTGGAATAGGGAGTGAGGGGAACGCCGAAGCGCCTGGCGATGCGGACGACGTCGGCGACCTGGTCGGTGGAAGCGGGCATGCACACCATGTTGGGACGTTTCGCGCGCACGATGCTCTGGTCGCGCGAGTAGCAGATGTTCGTGACGGGGTCGTCCGAGACCCACTCGTCGCCGAGGGCTTTTTTGAGTTCCGCACAGCACGCGTTCAGAGTGTTTTCAAGCGTCGGGTCGTAGTGTTTTTCAGACATCCGAAATCACCTCGAACCTTGCAGTCATTTTTTTTCGACGGCGCTTTTCAATTTGTTCAACAATGTTTCAATCCGCGGTTGATAGAAATTACCGATCCTCCTGTATATTCTTTCCGCCTCATCCCTGCTGTATATATGTGAAGATAAATTCCCGTCTTCGAGCATGTCGAGGAACACGGCTTCGTCGTTTATCAGGTTGATCCCGAAGACCGCTTTCAGACGTTCTCTGGGTGTTCTGCACGTGATTCCTTCATTTTCAAGATACGTTTTGAGACATTTCCAGGGCAATTCGAAAGTGAATTCGAAACGCTGAATCACCCCGTCATGGTCAAGTTCATCCACGGCATCCCCGACGCATTCTTTCAGCCTGTTCAGGGCGTCGTTTAACTTTTTCAGCGAAACCTCAATCTCCGTCTTTTTCATAAATAACCTCCGCGGTTTTCAGGACAAGCTCTTTGAAATCGTCGTCAGCCGACCCGAGGTAAACGACGTCAACGCTGTAAAGACCGGCGATCTCCTCGATTTCCTCCATCAGCATTCGTTTTGTTCTGACGTCCGGCGCCGGGATGTCCACCGCGAGGTCGAAATCCGAACCGCCGGCGTTACGCAATTTCGCTCTTGAGCCGAAGAGATGTATCTTATGCGGGGCGAGACGCCTTTCGATAATCGCGACGGTCTTTTCGAGAATCTCCGCTTCTCTTGGAGACCATTGGATTTTCAGCTTTTCCGTGTTAAACATGAACATAAACGCCTTCCATCGGGCAAACGTTACTTCACCAACCGCGCTTCGCGATAGACGGGTTCGGTCAAAGCCTTCCCGCGCCGCTCACACTCGCTCGCTTTTTCAATTACAACAAGAACGTGATACATTCGGTATCACCGCGGATTGGCGACCGAAAGGTTTGTGATTGGCAGCGACTCCGCCTCAAGTCGTGAAAGATCGGCGATCTTGCATGCGTGGTCAATATCAATTCCAACAAGGTGTCCATCAGCGTCAAAATCCAATAAAACGCCGGGCGCAACTTCTCGTGTGTCTGCGCTGGCCCTGTCCGAGAGTTCTATGTATAATGAATCGGTCTCGGGGTAGTAATGGAATTTCACTTTTTCACCTCCTTGAAATCGCGATCCGGAAAGGCGTTATGCACAGTCTCGCCATCCTCCAGTGTAACCACTCGCAAATATTTCCCAAGTTCAGGGACGAAAATCCAGTAACGAACACGTTTGTCAGCCTGTACTTCGCGTCGAACGGGTCGAGACAAGGCTTTTTCGCACCACTCTCGCTTTATGAAGGAACGTTTACGCAAGACCTGTTGTTCAAAGTAACGAGTCGTTTTCATTCGTTCCCGTCAATAAGGTTCATACCAGCGCGTCCACGAGACGCGCGACGTCAATCACCCGCGTATGCTTTCCCGCCGCCGCGGCAAGCGCGTCCTCGCAGAACGGGCAGGCGGTGACGACGGCGCCTGCGCCGACGGCTTTCGCCTCTTCGATGCGCTCGCCCGCGACCCACGCGGCGTAATCCGGATACGCCGCCGCCGTCTCGCCGCCGCCCCCCGCGCCGCAGCACCACGAGTTCGCCCGGTTGCGGTACATCTCGACGAACTCCATCCCGTCAACGGCGTTGAGCACGTTCCGCGGCGGTTCATAAACCCTCGTGTACCTTCCGAGGCTGCACGGGTCGTGATACGTAACGCGCGGTTTTTTCGACCCGAAGAGGTCCGCGGGCGGCTTCTTCAGTTTCAGTTTGCCGTCGTCGAGAAGTCCGCTCAGGTACTCCGTGACGTGGAGCACTTCGAAATCGAGATCGCCGCCGGCTATTTCCTCGTACTCGTCGCGAAGGACCTGAAAGCAGCAGGCGCACGAGGTGACGATTTTTTCCGCGCCTGATTTTCCGAAGGCTTCGAGGTTCTCGGCGGCGATCTTCTCGAACCCGCGCGCGTCGCCGATCCGCATCATCGCGATGCCGCAGCATTTTTCCCGCGCCCCGAGCGTACCGAAGTCGGCGCCGGTCTTTCCCAAAATCCTCGCGGCTGCCGCCGCCGATTCCCTCAACTCCGGCTTGTACGGCGCACAGCCGACGTAAAAAAGCACTTCCGCCTTGTCCTTCGCGAGGTCCTTCGCTCCTTCAACGTCCTTGAGCCATCCGGCGCGCGCCTCCGCTGCCCTCCCCCAGGGATTGCCGGTCTCCCTGATGTTGCCGAGCATTTTTTTGTGCGGCTCGAGAATTTCTCCCTCGAGGAAAATCTTCTCGCGGATCGAGATTATGGTCTTGAGAGGCTCCTTTCCTATGGACTCGCAGATGACCTGGCATCCGGCGCACGCGGTGCACGTGTAGAGCGCGTGGACGAGACGCTCGTTGATTTCGATCTCGGTCGTCACGGCGCCAAGCTGCGTGACGAGACCGCGGAGAATCTCGGACTTGCCGGAGCCCCAGTACTCCTCGTACTTGAACTTCGCCCCGCTGGGGCAGATAAGTGAAAAGCGCAGGTTTCTGATCTCATTGTTGTCAATATACCTGCAAAGCCCGCACTTGCCGCACCTCATGGCGGTTCTGTAAGACTGCATCAGCGGGTTGTATTCATGGCGCGTCAGCCTTGACATGGCGCTCCTCCGGTCCCGGTTTTTCCATCAAAGAACCTGATCGGCATTCATTATGTTGTTCGGGTCAATATGGTTCTTCCACAGTTTCAGCATCTCGTAATACCGTCCCGTTTTTTCGAAGACCTGCTTCGCAAAGCCGCCCGACGGGTTGTTGAAAAAGGCGCCGTTTTCAAGGCACAGGGCGCGCACGCCGTCCCGCGTCTCCGCTCCGCCGTCCGGCGGGAACTCGTAATGCACGTAGAACGTGGTCGCGCGTTTGACGGGAACAAAAAGCCGCGGCAGCGAATCCGCGGCAATTCCTCCGGGCAGGCGCTCAGCCACGATCTTCTCGAACCCGCCGATCCTGTCGTACGTCGTGTAGAAAGCGAGGCAGCGCGGCGGAGCGAACCATACCGATTCGAAAGCCGCGGCTGCCGCTTCCATCAGGTCCTCACTGCCGGAAAGGTCCTTCCCTCCCGAGGCGATCGCTCCCGCTTCCCTTTCGTAATACCTCACCAACTCCTCCCCGCCCTCGATAGCTACGGCTGTCATCCACTGCGGCAGCCGCTCTTCATCCGCCCCGTCAAGTTCCCTCGCCAGCTTTCTCCGGTTCGCGACAAAGCACTCCGCCGGATACTCGCGCCGCGCGATGCCTCGCGCGGCTTCGAGGGCGTCTTCCATGCGTTCGAACCCCCATGCCCGCACGGAACGCGCCTCGAAGAGGGGGTAAACGTTCACAACGCCCATGGTCGGTATGCCGAAGCAGTTCTTCGACTGGAACAGGAGTTTGGAGATATTAGGACCGCCGTCCTCGCGGTGGCTGACGTTGGCGTTCGGCAGGGCGTGCGACCCGGACCTGTAAAGACGCCCGTCCGCCAGAACGCAGTGCACCACCGCGACCTGTTTGTTGGAGTGCCGCGTGGCGCCAAAGAGAATCTCGCGTTCGAGGTAGGTCAGAAGCACCGAATCCACCGCCGCGCACGCCGGATAGAGTACGCGCAGGTTCATGCCGTCGAGTTCGGACTGGAGCTGGTCGAACGTCACCCCCGGCTCGACGTGCGCCTGAAGGTTTTCCTCGTCAATCCTGGTAATCCTTCTCATGAGCGAAAGGTCCACGACGACGCCCGGCTTCACCGGCGCCAGACCTTCCGGTATCGGAGAATAGAGCGCCGCGCCAAGCCCGTTCGCCATCGAAACGAGAGCCGCCGCCTCGCTCTCCGTGCGCGGAAAAACAACCGCCGCGACTTCGGACCCGGGGCGCCCGTCCGAAACGTACGACGACACGAAATCCGGCTCCGTCCTCACCCTCTCAGGCTCGACGATCAAACCCCTGATCTGACGCAGGAAAAGTTCCTTCCTTCCACCGGTGCAGGCTCCCTCGGTTACCATATCCCCATCCTCCGGCGATTTTTTCGGAAAAACAATCCCGAGGCTGAAAGGATTCGACAGCCGGCGGGATCAGTTCCGGGGCTTCCCGAAAATGCGGTTCATCAACGGAATCCTCTGCATCACGCCGGTAGTCCTCGAAACGAGCGCGACGGCGTGCTCCATGCCGTCCATGGTATCGCTCATTTTACTCATTATGACGTCCATCCTGGCGGCGATCTCGTTGACGCAGTGGGCGGTGTTGTCGAGGGCGCCGGCGGTTCCGTCGAGCTTGTCCATCGTCGCGTCCATCTTCGCGATGGTCTGGTTGACTTTTTCCACAGCGGTGTTGAGCAGCTCGATCGTGTGGTCCATGCTGGACATGGTCTGCTGCATTTTCTCGGTCGCCCGCTCCACCTGTGCGACGGCGCCGACGACGCGCCCCACCGCCCCGTCGAAACGGTCAATCGTCCTGCTGAAATCGGAGAGTGCTTTTTCGATCCTTTCGCCGAACCTTAAAAGGTTGAAAGCCAGAACGAACCACCCCGGTCACTGCACGATTTTGCCCTATTATTTTGATCGGTAGAGCCGGTGCGGTCAACGAGGCGCCGCACCGCCCCGTGTCGCGCGGCGATCCGCCTATTTGGGTATCGAGTGGGTGTGGGTCTCGACGATTGTCGCGCCTTCGTAGAATTTTCGCCAGAGCGCGTCGGTAATCCCCGGGTTCAGTTTCACGTTTTCCGTGCGAAGGCAGTAGATCATGGTGTCCCCGCGGTAAACCTCCGCCTGGACGGGAAAGCGCAGGTCGGGGTCAATCATGATCATTTCCCTCGTAATGCCGTTGTTTTTAGAAGGATCGTCGGGAATAAACGTCAGGACGTACGCCTTCCCCGCGCTCTCCTGTTCGCGGTACGCCCCCCTGCCGTCCTCGACGTAGAACGACGTCTTCTTCGCGTACTTCCTCTTTTCCACCGTGACGGTCCCATCCTCGAAGTAATGGTATCTCAGCCTGATCAGGTCGCCGAGAGTATGCACGAGCGACAGGTCAACGCTCTTCATGGTTATGAAATCGCCCGGAGCATGGTAGATCGTCTTTTCTATATGCTTGTTGAGTACGGGATTGTCCAGGACGGGAGGAAACTTCGCGTAAACCTCGTCCCGGTTCAGGTACCCGAACGCGACCGTCAGACCGGGATTCTCCGAAGCGACCTTGGAAATCATGTCCTTTCGCGTGTCCTTGAAACGTGTGAACTCCATCAGGATGCTGTGCGGCTTCCTGAACGTGTACCTGAGGTCGTACACGCCGACGTAACTTTCCTCGCGCTCCGTTCTGGTTCCGTCAATCTTTTTCATGACGGGAAGGTCGTTTATATAAGCGAAAAGATCGCACGTAAGGTCTCCGGTCTCTTCCCACTTCCGCATAACGGAATTCCATATCTCCCTTGGCGATTCGGCGCAGCAAGCCGCGAAATTCAACGCCGCGGACACAACGCACGCGAGCGATAAAAACCTCGCCCCTCTCATTGCCGTCACCTTCGTTAAACTGAATATCTCCGGCTCCTTATACTATCACAAAAAGCCCGTTCAAACAATCGGCGGAATCGCGCCCCGGTTGCGGCTCTTCGCGCTCATGGATTAAGATCATCGGGGGGCAATACTGAAGAGACGATTCCGGTTCAAAAAGTCTCTAAAAGACCGGGCAGGGGCACGGGCACGCCTGTCTGCGTGCGGGCACGCACAGGCAGGCACACGGGCACGGGTTCGCCGACGATGAATCGCCGTTAAAGGCGAAGAGGCTGATAAGGGGGTATAGGCGATGTTTCGCGCGGGAAAACTCCAGCTTTGCGCGCTTCTTTTTTCAATTCTGCTGTGCGCACCGGTTTCCGCCGAACAGGTGACGCTTTACACGGCGGACGACGCGGACGCGCCGGTAAAACACGGCGCCGCGTACCTTGCAAGGGTTCTTGTGAGCGCGGGGCACGAAGTCACCGCCGCGACCTCTCCCCCTCCCGTCGGCGGCGCGCGGACGGTCATATACGTCGGCGACGCGACCCGTGACGCGGCGACCGCGGCGCTCCTCGAGGACTCGGGGGCGGCTTTGCCGGATGAAGCGGAATCGTTCGCCGTCGGCACGGTGAAGAAAGAGGGCGCGACGCTGATCGCGGGCGCCGGAAGCGACGCCGTCGGGGCGATGTACGCCGCCTACGAGATAGCCGAGCGGATCGAAATGAATCCCGCCGCGCCGCTCGAACGCGCCGCGCAGACCGGGGTCTTCAACCCATTCGTGAAAATCCGCGCCGTGAACCCCTTCTTCCACACTCAGGCGTTCGAGGACGCCGGGTCGTGGTATTACGACGTGGATTTCTGGGCGGACTACCTCGACCTGCTCTCACGTTCGCGCTACAACCTGCTCGACGTCCACGCGATGTACGACATAGTGACGACCAGATTCCCGAACGCCTACCTGTACCTTCTGCGCTCCGGCGAGTTTCCCGAAGTCGGCATCCCCAGCGGGAAGGCGGACCTCAACCTGAAAATGTTCAACAGGATCATCGCCATGGCGAAGGAGCGGGGCATCCGCACGTCGCTCATGAGCTACCACGCGAGCTGGTCGCTCACCGCGCGCGAGGAAGACGCGCCGCGCCGCCCCTCGGACGAGGAACTCGCCGCCTACACCCGCGAAATGGTGCGCAGGATAATCGGCGACTGCCCCGACCTCTGGATGATCGGCTTCCGCATCGGCGAATCGGGCAGATCGGAGGAATTCTTCAGGCGCAGCTACATCGCCGGCATAAAGGACGCCGCGCGCCCCGTCAACATGTTCACCCGCACCTGGCTCGCCGCCCCCGACTACGTGCGCGAAATAGCCGACGCCTACCCCGGACGCACCTACATCGAAATAAAATACAACGGCGAACACCTCGGACTGCCGTACCACGCCATCACCTCCCCTTACAAAACATCAGCCCCGAGTTACTCGTACGAGAATTACACGAACTACCCGCGCAACTACAAAATCGTCTGGCAGATACGCGCAAACGGCACCCACCGCCTCTTCAGATGGGGCGACCCGCTCTTCGCCGCGCGAACGGCGCGATCACTCCGGTTCGGAGACGGTCACGGCTTCACAATGGAGCCTTTCACCTCCTACTACCCCATGACGAACTACATCTTCAGGAAAGACTCGGGACTGGACTTCTTCAAATGGGACCACGAGCGGAACTGGTTCTGGTACTTCGTCTGGGGCAGAACGGCGTACGATCCGGAAACCCGCGAGGAGGTCTGGCTCCTCGAATTCGGGAAGCGCTTCGGCGCCGCCGCCCCGAACGTCCTCTCCGCGCTCACCGCCGCGAGCAGGATCGTCCCGCTGATCTACTCATACAGATGCCTCGGACTCGACCACAGGCAGATGGCGCCCGAGTACGAAACAGGCGGCACGCTCGACGATTTCACACGGAACCTCCCCCTCGACATAAACGTCATGCGCCCGATTGACGAGTACGTCCGCCACTACCTCTTCCGCTCGCCCTTCCTCAACGCGAAGATGTCTCCCTACGAAGCTGCCGATCTTCTCGACGAATACGCGAACCGCGCGGCGGAAGAGACGGCGGCGGCGGAAAGAACCATCCGGCAGTCCGGCGCCCGAAACCCGGAATTCGAAAGCCTCCGCGCCGAGATCGAAACCCTCAAACACCTCGCAGCCTACTACAGCAACAAGACCCGCGCCGCCGCCGCACTCGCTTTCTTCAGGGAAACGGGAGATTTGAACGACCTCTTCCTCGCGAAGGAGCTCGCCGGGACGGCGATAGGCGCATGGGAACTCCTCGCCGAAGCCGGGGACAGGTATTTTCAGCCCCTGATTGACACGCTTCGCATGCACACCACCGGTTTCACCTGGAGGACGGAGGGCGAAAAACTCGCAGAAGACATGAAAATCCTCGCGGAAGAAGAAAAGCGGTTCTCCGAAACCGCCGGCGACGGACTCCGGATTTTTCACCGCCCGGTGTTCTACTGGCGCGCCTCCGGGGAGCCGGTTCCGATCACCGCCACTGTAACCGGCGGCGAACCGGTAAAAGCCTCGCTTTTCTACAGGGAAAAAGGGGCGAAGGACTTCACCGAAATTCCGCTCGCCGAGGCGGTAAACCCGCAAACGTACGCTGCGCAGATACCTCCCATGAACCGCGATGCCGCGCTCGAATACTACATCGAAGCCGTCTCCGGCGGCGGCAAAGCGGTCTTCCCGGGCGGGAAACCGTACGCCGGGACCGCGAAACCCGGGTTCGAGATATCCGACTACGCAGACGGCTCCGCGAAAAACATTCAGCGGGAACTTGAAAAAATGAACAGGGTCGCGAGGGAAAAATACGTGCGGCTCATCGTTACCTCGGACGACTCGCCGCCGGAAATCGGACAGCTGCAAGCACGTGTTCTCGACGGGGGCGGAAAGGCGGCGATAACGACCCGCGTCAAAGACGACAGCGGCGTCGAAAGCGTCGTGCTCTACTACAAGCTCATCCCCTCACAGTACCTGTGGTATCACACGGAAATGAAAAAAACGGACGCCGATCTCTACTCGGCTGAAGTGCTTTTGACGCACGAGGGGCTGCTGTACTACGTCGCCGCCGCCGACACCAGGGGCAACGCCGCGATGTATCCCGACTTCCGCTTGGAAACGCCGTACCGGGCGCTGCCGGGATGGGACCCCGCGGAAAATCCGCACCGGTGACCGCCTTGAGCGCGAGCCATCGCGACGGTTCGACAACCGATGACGCGGAACGCGGGAAAACCGCGCTTCGTCCGAAGCGCGGACGCGCGGCGCGCTCCCCTTTCAGCCCTTGTAAAACCAACAGCGTTGTGTAGAATTCTCACTGCCCTGAATCCGACCGGAGGGATGGAAATGTTATTTTTCCGAGCAAAAAATCCGACGATTCTCTTCATCTCCGCGCTCCTCTTTTTTCACGGCGGCGCGTCGGGCGCAGCGGCCGCCCAGAAATACGTTTTCAAGCTCGGCTCTGTCGCGCCCGCCGCCTCCGCCTGGGGAAAAGTGGCTCAGGATTTCGTGGTGAAACTGGAAAAACTGACCAACCACGAACTGAAGGTTGAAATGTACCTGGGCGGACAACTCGGCAGCGAGCAGTCCATGCTGCAGATGGTGCAGATGGGAACGCTCCAGGGGGCGGCGGTCACCTCCAGCGCCGTCACCAGGCTCGTCCCCGAAATGCAGATATTCGACCTCCCCTTCCTGTTCAAAGACGTCGAAGAGGCGCGCTTCCTCACGGACCTGGTGATCGAACCGAGGATAAACCGGGAACTCGCGAAGAAAAACCTTTTCGGCACCTCCATCTTTGAAAACGGGTTCCGCAATTTCATCGCGAAAAAATTCATCACGGCGCCCGAAGACCTCGGGAAAATGAAGTTCGCGTCGGAGGAGAGCCAGTTGTATCTTGCCTTCTGGCAGTCTCTCGGCGCGTCCGCCGTCCCGAAACCGGTGACCGAGGTCTTCACTTCACTCCAGCGCGGCGTTGTTGACGGCACCGACAACTCCATCCTCGGAATCCTCGCGCTCAACCTCCATGCCACCCCGCGCGGCAGGTACATAACGATATCCGAACACGTTTACCAGGCGGCGATCGTCGTCATCAACAACGAATGGTTCCAGGCTTTCCCCGATCACCACAGGGAATCGCTGCTGAAACAGAACCACAACATGGCGGAGGGGATGCGTAAAGAAACGTTCAAGGAAATAAACAACACGATCTCGGCTCTCAAGAGATCGAAGGTGAAATTCTACACCCTGACCGAAGAAGAGAAAAAACCGTTCATCGAAAAGACGCAGCCGGTCTACGACAAATTCGCGAAACTCGTTGACGGGAATTTTCTCGACGACGTCCTGAAGGCGAGGAAGGTTTACCGCGCCTTGAAAAAAGAGGGAAAAGACGACGACGAAATCCGCGGCAGGATCAGAGCCGGGAACCACTGAAGAAACCACAGAATACCCGCGTTTCAGGAAACGGATTCCCGCCGCCGGGAACCGGCGGACTGTTTCACCACGGATTATTCAAACAGCGTAAATAATTCGGATTCACTCCGTGGAAACAACGACCGCCGCGGCGTAATCGCCCGAGTGGGTGAGCGAAAAAGAGACGGCTTCGGGACAATCCACGCC
>JBFMFE010000233.1:0-22975 GCA_040752295.1 bacterium | reverse complement strand
GCGGCGTTCACGGGCGCGTAACTGAAACCCCTGAGTGCCGCCTCGTCGCGCTCGCGCCCGGCGGGTCTGCCCGCGAACCACGCTTCCACGTCCGGGAACCGCGCGCGCAGCCGCTCGCCCACCGCCACAGCCGGGTAAACGTGTCCGCCCGTGCCGCCCGCCGCAAGCATCACGGTTTTTTTCTCCTTCTTCACGCCGTCCGCCCCCGTCCGCCGCACGGCGGATTTACGCGGGCGCTCCCGCCCGGCGCATCCTTCTCCTCCTGCCGTTCTGCGTCGAAACGCTCATCAGCAGCCCTATGCCGACGTAACAGACCATCAGCGACGAACCGCCGAAACTCACAAAAGGAAGGGTCAGACCGGTCACGGGAAGAAGATTCACCGCCACTCCCATGTTCACGAACGCCTGGAAGGCTATCGCGAACGAGATTCCGAACGCCAACATCATGCCGAAGTGGTTGTCGCACTCGAGCGCGACCCTGAATCCGCGGTACGCGAGGAGGACGTAGACCGCGATGAGGAAAAGCATCCCCGCGAACCCGAACTCCTCGGCGAAAATGGAAAAGATGAAATCGGTGTGCTGTTCCGGTATGAAAAACTTCTGCCTGCTCAGTCCCAGCCCGTTGCCGAACATGCCGCCGGACTCGATCGCGATCAGCGACTGGAGTATCTGGAAGCCGTTTCCACCCGGGTCGGCGTCGGGTCTGAGAAACCCGATGATTCTCTGCAACCTTGCCGGGTTGAGCCACACGAGAAGAGCGGCGGCGGGTGAGATTGCCGCTCCGGCGCAGGCGATGTGCATGAGGTTCGCTCCTCCCGCCGCCGCCATCGCCAGAGTCACGACCACGAGGAGCATCACCAGTCCGAAGTCGGGCTGACAGAGTATGAGCAGGGCGGGCAGGACGAGCGCGCCCGCGCAGACGATCAGGCGCGCCGGCTCGCGCATGCTCTGCCTGTGTTCAGCCGTGTACGCCGCAAGGAAGATGACGAGCGCGAGCTTTGAAATCTCGCCTGGATGGACGTTGAACATTCCGAAGCGGAGCCACCGCACGGCGCCGTTCGCCTCGTGTCCCACGCCGGGGATGAGCACGAGCGCGAGAAGGAACACGGCTGCGGCGAGCACGGGGACTGCGAGGCGGTTGAGCGCCCTGTAGTCTATGAACCACGCCGCGAACATCCCGACGAGGGAAATCAGGAGCCAGAGGACGCCCCGTTTCAGAAAATACGCGCTGTCCTGGTACCTCAGAAAGGAATAGTCGCCGCTGGCGGAAAAGACCATGACAAGCCCGATGCATGTGAGAACGAACGCCATGAGCGGGATGAGGTAATCCGGCTCGCCCGCCGCGTCGCGCGCGCCGACCGCAACGGTTCCGCCGGCGAGGATGCGGGATTTCTCAACCGGCTTTCTTCTTTTTTTCCGAGAGCGTCTTGACCGCATTTTTGAAAGCGGCGCCCCTTTCCTCGAAATTTTTGAACATGTCGAAGCTGGAGGAAGCAGGCGACAGGAGGACGACGTCGCCTGCGAGCGCCCGTGCGGCGGACTCCGCCACAGCCTCCGTCATCGCCGCCGTCCGCGAGACCGCGCAGCCCGCGCGCTCCATCTGAGCCGCGACGCGCTCAAGGGCTGCGCCCAGAAGGACCACGCGCCTCGTCCTGCGCGCCGCTTCCGCGGCGAGTTGCGAGCAGTCAAGCCCCTTGTCGTCGCCGCCGATGATGAGCACGATCCTTCCCGGCGGAAAGGTCTTCATCGCGGCGACCGCCGCCGCGGGGTTCGTCGCCTTCGAGTCGTTCACGTACGTCACTCCGTCTATTTCCGCTGTTTTTTCAAGCCGGTGTTCGAGTCCACCGAAGCCCGCCACCGCGCGGCGCGCCGCCTCGAGCGGAACGCCCGCGGAGCAAGCCGCGAGCACGGACGCCGCCGCGTTCAGCGCGTTGTGAGCGCCGGGAAGACGCACGTCGCCGGCGTCGAGCGCCCTGCGCCACCTGCGCCCCTCGCCGACGAAGACCCCGCCCCCTTCGACGAAGGCGCCCCGCGCCGGACGCTCCTCCGCGCTGAAGTACAGCACCTTCGAGCGCGCGCCGCGCGACATCTCCCTCACGACGGGGTCATCGTAATTGAGCACGAGCCGGTCGCCGCGCCCCTGGTTCCCGGCTATCCGCGCCTTCGCCGAAGCGTACGCCTCGGGCGTCGGGTGCCTCCCGACGTGATCCTGTGCCACGTTCAGCACCACCGCGACGCGCGGGCGGAAACGCGCCGTTTCCTCGAGCTGGTAACTGCTCGCCTCGACCACGAAAACGGTGTCGTCCGCGCTCCCCTCCACGGCGCCGATGAGCGGGTCGCCTATGTTCCCCGCGACCCTGATGTCCTCGAAGGAGGTCTTCACGATCGCCCCTACGAGCGCGGTGACGGTCGTCTTTCCGTTCGTGCCGGTGATCGCGATGACCGTCCCCCGCAGGAACCGCCACGCAAGCTCGATCTCCGCCGCCACCTCAACGCCCCGCTCCCTGAACCCGGCTATGAAGCCCGCGCTCGACGGGACACCCGGGCTGATCACGACGAGCGACACCGGCGGCAGGGCGCCAAGCGTTTCGACTGGAACGAACTCCGCGCCCGCCGAGCGCGCCGCCGCGACCGCCGCCTCCATCCGCTCCGCTCCCCTCGTGTCGGTGACGAACGTCTCACGCGTTTTCCCCTCGAGAAACTTCACGACCGCAAGCCCGGTGACGCCAAGCCCCGCCACCAGAACCCTCGCCTCCTTCAGGGCAGAGCCGTCCAACCTGTCCGACATCCTCTTCTCCTCACCCCCCGCGGGCGGCGCCGCGCTCATCTCACGAACAAAAGCAGACCGCACGCGGCGAAAAAGACCGCCGCGAGCCAGAACCGCGTCACCACATGCGGCTCCGACCAGCCGCTCAGCTCGAAATGGTGATGGAGCGGACTCATCCTGAAGACACGCCTGCCCGTGAGGCGGAAACACGCCACCTGGAGCATCACGGACGCCGCCTCGGCGACGAAAACAAGTCCCACGACGAAGAGAAACAGCGAGGCGCGGGTCACGAGCGCCGTCGCCGCCAGAACCCCGCCGAGGAAAAGCGACCCGGAATCGCCCATGAATATCCTCGCGGGATGCGCGTTGAACCACAGAAAAGCCGCCGCCGCCCCCATCGCCGCCGCCAGCAGCGGCACGAGCGACGCGTCGCCGTAGCGCGACGCGAAAAAGACGAACGCGCCCGCCGCGGCTAAAAAACAACCCGCCAGAAGCCCGTCCAGACCGTCGGTGAAATTCACGGCGTTGACCGTTCCCGCGAACACCGCGGCGCCGAACGGGATGAACCACACCCCCAGCGCCCATCCCCCCCATTTCAGCGGAAGCCACTGCATCGCCGGCTCGCGTATCCCAAGGTCAACGCCGAGCGGAATCCCGAAGAGGCTTCCCTGTATCGCCGCGCAGAGGGACGCCCCAATCAGGAGCTGGACGGCGAACCTGTACCGCGCCTTCAGTCCCGCCGTGTCCCCGCGCCCCGCCGTATTTTCCCGCGGGGCGAGAACCTTGATCAGGTCGTCCGCCAGTCCGAGCAGAAAGCACAGTGCGGCGGCGGCGGCGACCGCGCGCGCCCTCGGGGAGGCGACGCCGCCGGTCAGCGCGGCGGCGGCGGCGGCGGCGAGGAACATCCCCGCCCCTCCCATCGTGGGAGTGCCGGCTTTCGCGCGGTGCGTTCCCGGCGCGTCGTCCCGCACGCGCTGACCGAGCGAGAGCCGCCGGACGAGCGCGAGGTTCGCGCGCACCAGCAGCGCCCCCAGGATGAACGCCGCCGTAAAGGTCTCTAAAAACGCCGTCATCCGTTCTCCCCCGCGATCAGCCTGACGATCTCTTCCATCTTCATTCCGCGCGAGCCTTTGACGAGGATGAGGTCGTCGGGGAGAAGAAGCCCCAGCGCGCGCCTCCTGAACAGTGAGATGGAGTCGAAGTGGAGCACCATCTCGGGGTCCATTCCGGCGTGCTGCGCTCCGTCGCCGATGTGCTTCGATTCCGTTCCGAATGTGATCAGCAGGTCGCAGTATTTCACCGCCGCTTCCCTTCCGACGGCGCGGTGCTCGTCCCTGCTGAAATCGCCCAGTTCGAGCATGTCGCCGAGCACGGCGACCCTGCGTCCGTTCCAGGGGAGGGCGCCGAGAAGCTCGAGCGCGCGGCGAAGGGACGCCGGGTTGGAATTGTACGTGTCGTCCAGAATGAGCTTTCCGTCGTCGGGCATGACCTTTCTCATCCGTCCCTCCTGGAAGGTCTGTCTGGCGAGTCCCGCGCGGAGTTCCTCCGCTCCGTATCCCATGACGATCGCTACCGCACCAGCAGCCAGGGCATTGTAAACATTAACTTCACCCAGCAGCGGCACGCGAACCGGAACGCGCGTCCCAAGCGAGTCGAGAACGAACGAAACGCCGTCAATGCCGTAACTGATCTCACGGGCGGTCACCTCCGCTTTGTTCCGCACGCCGAATTTCACGATCGCCGCGGCGGTCTTTTTCCCGAGATACCCGCACCAAGGATTGTCGGCGTTGAGCACCGCGACGCCGCCGGGGTCGAGGCATTCCAGCAGTTCGCCCTTTGCGTCGGCGATCGCCTGCTCGGAGCCGAGCAGTCCGATGTGGGTTTTTTCCACGTTTGTGATCACGCCGCAGTCCGGGCGCGCTAGTTTCGCGAGGAGGCTTACGTCGCCGGGGCGCCTCATGCCGAACTCGAGCGCCGCCGCCTTCGTGCCGGCGCCCATGCGCAGCAGCGCCCGCGGCACGCCTATCTCGTTGTTCTCGTTCGCCGCCGTGCCGACCACCGCCTCCCCCAGCCTCGCCTCCATGACGTTCCTTATCATTTCCTTCGTTGTTGTCTTTCCGCAACTCCCCGTCACCGCCGCGACGACCGCCCGGCACCTCCCCCGGTTCCACGCCGCGAGCTTCTGGTACGCCTCGAGCGTGTCCCGCGCCTCGATCACCACGAAGCCCTCCGGCGCGCCGGGCGGCGCCGCGCCGCGGCTCGAAAAACATCCCGCAGCCCCCTTCCCCGCGGCGTCCGCGATGAAATCGTGCCCGTCGCGCCTCTCGCCGACCAGCGGAACGAACAACGCCCCCGCGCAGTCCGCGCGGCTGTCGGTGACGACCTTCTCGAAGTGGACCGAGGGAGAACCCGCCGCCACCCTCCCTCCGACCGCTTCCGCTATCTTTCCGGCAGGCGCCCTTATCACCGTCGGCTCCAGCGTCCCCCGGACGGCTCATGCGCTCTGAACCCGGATTATTCAAACGGCGTGAATAATTCGGGCTGAACCATCCGGGTAAGTATGCTCCGCGCCAGTTCGCGGTCGTCGAAGTACACCGTCCTGTCGCGGAAAATCTGGTACGTCTCATGTCCTTTCCCCGCTATCACCACGACGTCGCCGCCGCCCGCCGTGCGCAGCGCCTCGCGTATCGCGTTGAAGCGGTCGGGTTCCACGACCGGCTCGCGTCCCGCGCCCATCCCGGCGAGCACGTCGCGGATGATGGCGCCGGGGTCCTCGCTCCTCGGGTTGTCCGAGGTGACGATGACAACGTCCGCGAGGGCGGCGGCGGCGGCGCCCATCTTCGGGCGCTTCGTGCGGTCCCTGTCGCCGCCCGCGCCGAACACAACGATCAGGCGCCCCGCGCACATCTCCCTCGCGGAGCGCAGCACGTTCTCCAGCCCGTCCGGCGTGTGGGCGTAATCCACGACGACCGTGAAATCCTGACCGGCGTCAATGCGTTCGAAACGCCCCGGCACAGGCGGCATGTCCGCGAGGACGCCGGCGACCGCCTCGAAGGGTATGCCCCGCGCGAAGGCGAACGCCGCGAGCGCGAGCGCGTTGTAAACGTTGAACCTGCCGAGCAGCCCCGACTCGATTACGCCGAGCCGCGAGCCGCCGCCCGTCACCTCGAACCGGATGCCTGAAGCGCCGCACGCGACGCCCTCCGCCCTCACGTCGGCGCCGCCGCTCTCGATCCCGTACGTGACGACCCGGCACTCCAGCCCGCGGGCGACGTACGCCGCGCCCGGATCGTCGGCGTTGAGCACCGCCGCCTGTCCGCCCGCCGTAAGGTACTCGGAGAAAAAACGCCGCTTCGCCTCCCGGTACGAATCGAAATCCCGGTGAAAATCGAGATGGTCCTGCGTGAGGTTTGTAAATATTCCCGTGCTGAAGCGGCATCCGGCTATCCTGTGAAGTTCGACCGCGTGCGACGAGACCTCCATGCTCAGATGGGTGCATCCGCTCTCGACCATGCGCGCCATGAGCGACTGCGTGTCGAGTGACTCGGGGGTGGTCCGCTTCACGGGAAGGACCTCGCCTCCGATGCGGTTCTCCACCGTGCCCATGAGCGCGGTGCGCCTCCCGGCGCGGCGAAGCGCGGCTTCCACCATGAACGCGACGCTCGTCTTGCCGTTTGTCCCCGTGACGCCGGTGACGTCGAGCTTCCGGGAGGGGTTGCCGAAGAACTCCGCCGAGATCAACCCCATCGCGCGCCGGGAGTCCTCCACGAGCGCCAGCGTCACTCCCTCCGGCACGGCGACGTCCCTTTCAGCTACTATCGCCTTCGCGCCTCTGGCGACCGCCTCGGGGACGAAATCGTGTCCGTCAACGTTGAAGCCGGCAATGCAGAAGAAGAGGCACCCCCCGGCGCACTCGCGCGAGTCGTACGAGAGAGAACCCACGGCGGTGTTCCCGTCCCCCTTCGCCACGCGGTGGGGGACGCCCGCGAGAAGTCTTTCGAGCCTGACCGGTTTCATGGCTTGCGCTGAAATCTCACCAATCGTGCGCGGTCAACGTCCGCGGGCGGCACGTCCAGCCGCCAGACCGTGCGCTTTGCGATCTCCCTGAACACCGGCGCCGCCACTTCGCCGCCGTAGATGGAGCCGCGCGGCTTTTCGATGATCACCTGAATGAGGACGCGCGGCTCGTCGCATGGGACGAACCCGACGAACGAGGCGATGTAATCGGTCGCGGAATAGCCGCCGCCCTGAGGTATCTGAGCCGTGCCCGTCTTTCCGGCGACGCAGTAGTTCTCCACCGCCGCCTTCGCGCCGGTCCCCTCTTCCACGACCTTCCGAAGAAGCCCCTTCATCCTGCGCGCGGTTTCCGCCGAGACCGCCCGTCTGACTCTCTTCGGCGCGAAGGTGTAAAGCGCCTCGCCGCCGGGCGAGACGATCTTCTCGACGATGGAGGGTTTCATCATCACGCCGTCGTTGGCGATCGCCGCGTACGCGGCGGCCATCTGAAGCGGCGTGGCAGATATGCCCTGTCCGAAAGCCACGGTCGCGAGATTTATCCGGCGCCACTCCGCGGCGGAGGGCATTATCCCGCTCTCCTCGCCGTTCAGTCCTATTCCCAGTTTCCTGCCGAAATTGAACCTGTTGAGGATTTCGTTAACCCTCCTGGCGCCGAGTTCCATTCCGATCTGCGCCGCGCCGACGTTCGAGGAGTAAACGATCACGTCGGAAATGCTCAGCCAGCCGTGCCTGCTGGTTTCGGGGTGGGCGTCTTTCACTTGATCGGGTCCGATCTTCAGCCTGCCCGTGCTGTAGAACGTTTTCGTGTCCGTGTTCCAGCCCGCCTCGACCGCGGCGGCGGCGATGATCGCCTTCATCGTGGAACCCGGCTCGAGGTTCACCGATATCGCGCGGTTTTTGACGTACCTTCTGTCGGAGTTGGGGTCGAACCCCGGCTCGGAGGCGAGCGCGAGCACCCTGCCCGTCCGCGGCTCGAGTATGATCACCGAACCCTGTGACGCGCGCCACTTCTCAAGCCCGCTCTCAAGCTCTGTCTCGGCGAAGTGCTGGAGCGTCATGTCGAGAGTGAGCGCCACCCTGTTTCCCTCGCTGCCCGGTATTACCCTGCTCACCGAGCTTGGGACATTTCTTCCGTGGCGGTCCTTTTCGAGGTAAACCCTCTCGGGCGTTCCGGCGAGCCAGGACTCGTACACGCGCTCGACGCCCTCGAGTCCCTCGTCCTTTCCCTTGAAACCCACGACGAAGGCGGCGGAGCGGTTCTGGGGATAGTAGCGGAAAAACTCGTTCTTCACGCCCACGCACTTGAGGTCCGCGTTCAGCACGCGCGCGGCGGCGTCCCGTCCGACGCCCCGCGCGAGCCATTCCATCGAGCTTCGCGAGCGCAGCTTTTTCAGCAGTTCGCCGCGCCCCACGCCTAAAACCGGCGCCAGAACTCCCGCCGCCTTTTCCGGGTCCTCCACCCGCGCCGGCTCGACGTAAACCGACGGCCTGGGAACGTCCATCGCGAGTATGACCCCGTTTCTGTCGGTTACGTCGCCCCGCCTCGCCGGCTTCTCAATGATCCGCAGACTCTGGAAATGCCTCCGCTCGCGAAGCTGCTCGCCCCTTGTGCAGTGAACGTGCACGACACGGGCGACTATTCCACAAAAAAGAAAAAGGAGAATGAAGAAAATAAATTTAATCCGAAACCTCGGTGAGTCCGGAGAAAAACGCATTTTTTAAGGCGTCCGGGACGCCGACGGCAGGTCAGATGCTGCCCTTGCCCGGACGTTCTAAATTACCGCGGGCTATCATCCCGCGGCTGTTCTTCAAATCGAAGTAATAAACCAGGTTTGGAACCGTCAGGCGGACGTTCGCCTTTTTGAGTTCGCTTTCGACCCGATCGTAGGATCTGAGGAAATTCACTTCGGATTCGAGCTGCCCGATCTGTTTCCGAAGCTCGAGGCACTCTGTCTTCTTTTCGTCAATGAGGAAAAACTTGCCGTCGAGGCGCGTGGTCAGAAACAGGTAGTAGATCGCAAGCGAGGTGATCGCGACCACGCAAAGCAGCGCGTGGAAAACGAAACGCCCCGCATCCGCGCCGACCGCCGGCGGACCCCCGCCGATGCCCCTTCCCGTCGTCATCACAATTTCATCGCCTCCTTTCGAAAACCCGCAGCCTTGCGCTCCGCGCCCGCGGGTTTCGGAACACCTCTTGCGCGCCGGGCGTCAGACCCTTCGGACACAGCGTCCGTCCCGCGGACGCGCCCTCGCAAAGGCACTCATCGGGCGGCAGCGCGCAGGCGCAGCCCCTCTCCGCCCTGCGGAAAACGTCCTTGACCACCCTGTCCTCGCACGAGTTGTACGAGATCGCCGCCACGCGTCCGCCCGGCGCGGCGAGCGGCACCGCGTCCCTGAGCGAGCGCTCGAGCGCCTCCAGTTCGCCGTTCACGAGCGCGCGGAGCGCCAGGAAGACCCTCGTGGCGGGGTGGGTCCCGGAGCGGCGGCGCCTCACCGCGCCGGCGACCGCCGAGACGAGGTCGCCCGTGGTCTTCAACGGCGCGCTCGAGCGTCTTCTCACAATCGCCCTCGCGATCCGGCGCGCCGCGCCGCGCTCGCCGAAACGGAAAAACAGCTTCTCAAGCTCGCCCTCGGAAAGTGAATTCACGAGGTCCGCCGCCGTGGGTACGCGCTCGGCGGCGTCGTAGCGCATGTCCAGGACTTCGTCCGAGGAAAAACTGAAACCCCTGCCGCCGAAAATCTGCGTTGAGGAAACGCCCAGGTCGTACAGAATCCCGTCGGGCGCGGGAAAGTTCCGCTCCCGCCACAGCGCCGCGACGTCCGCGAAATTCGCGTGCAAGGCGACGACGCCTTCCCTCGAGCCGGCGGTCGCGGCGAAACGCCGCACGGCTTCGGCGTCGCGGTCCATGCACACGAGCATACCGCCGCTCAGCCGTTCGAGTATCGCCCCCGCGTGCCCGCCGCCCCCGAGCGTGCAGTCAACGTAAACTCCGTCCGGACGCACGCGGAGCGCGTCGAGGACTTCGGCGAGCATCGCCGGAACGTGCCCCGTCTCGCCGCAGGAATCCTTCATTGCGAACGCCCTCATGGCTCAGATCCTGTACTTCTCCATTCTCTGCTGCATGGCGCCCGTCCCGCTTTCGTCCTTTTCCATGCGTTCCATGCGCGCCCTGTCCCACAGTTCAATGCACTCGCCCACTCCGATGATGACGACGTCCTTCTCGAGCATGGCGTGCCGGCGGAGGGTCTGCGGGAGCTGAATTCTGCCCAGCGAATCCACGTCGCACTCGAAAGCGCTGCCGATGAGATACCTTCTCATTTCCATGACTTCCAACCTGTTGGGGAGCCTGCTGAGTTTCGAGACCATTCTTTCCCAGCCCGCCTCGGAAAAGAGCCACAGGAAATGGTCGTAGGGACCGCGCGTGACGATCACCCTTCCCTTGAGGTTTTCCCTGTGTTTGCTGGGCAGGCTGACGCGCCCTTTTTTGTCGAGGGTGTGAAAGTAATTGCCGTAAAATTTGTCTTTCATACCCCTTTACCGACACCCGGGCGCCCGTGAAAAGGGCGCAAAAATCCGCTTTTTAATAATTATCATCTTTTTACGTACGAGGAACTTGTACTTTAAAACGGAGCATGACGGTTTGAAAACGGGGTTGAGGGACGTTTGCGTGAAATTTCCTAACACTTTATACCACCTGATTAGCATTTCATAGCACACCCTCTTTTTTATTGTCAATAGCTTTTAAAAAATATTTTTCATTAATTGGGCGAGATCGGGACATTTTGGGTTATAAATGCCCCCAAACACCTCATTTTGTCGAAATCCGGTCGAAAAATTCGAAAAATACACAATGTATAGGACTAATCAAAAAAACAGCACTATATATAGTATGTACTCTTTGACGGTCTCTTTTATATTCTGAAATCAGCTCCGAACAAACAAGCTGAATTACGGACATATCATTCATTTTGGCAATTTATTTAAGAATATAAAGCAAATTCTACCTTATTATCTTTGTTTCATGATAATTATCATATAAATGAATTTGGTTCAGGTTTTTAAATAAAATAAGAACGTAACAAAACCCATTTTGGATTAATCATAGTGAAGGGCGCTTTATACTTCCCGGGCTTGAAATTTCACAAACACGCTTTCTACGCTGCCGCTGAGGAATTGAAGATTATTGGACTGGAGACGAGGGGATTCGAACCCCTGACCTCCGCCGTGCAAGGGCGGCGTTCTCCCATCTGAACTACGTCCCCGTTTATGCGCCGGACTCCCCGCGCCCCTTTGAAACCGGCACGCGTCCCGCTCTCTTAAAATTGATTCCGGCGAAGACGGCTTATTCATATTAGCGGAGAGACGAAACTCTGTCAACAACGGGGAAATGCCGTCGGCAGTTCAGCAAGCTGATGTTGGGGGAGCATTCGACGGCGGCATGATTGCTCAAGAAAGATAAAGCTCAAACGTGGAGGACCCGCCCGCGGCGGGCGGGTCCGCCGCGCAGAACGGATTTTTCGCGCCTGTCGCACGCCCTTCCACCATCAATTTGCGGAACTGCCGCCCTGCTCAAACGGGGAATTGACAACTACGCAAATGCGGGATTATAATGAGTGTCGGTTACGGGGCTGTGGCGCAGTTGGGAGCGCGTCTGACTGGCAGTCAGAAGGTCGGGGGTTCGAATCCCCTCAGCTCCATCGGAACATCGGTATAAACGAAGCGATCTTCCGGGCTTTTCCGTTTCCGTGATTTTTACGTTTCAGTGAACTTTCGCATTTTTCGACGTCGAATTTCCGAATCAACGTGCCCCTGCCCGTGCGCCTGCCTGAAAAGAAATCAAAGAATGCGGGCACGGGCACGCACACGGGCACGGGCACGGGCATGGGCATGGGCACGGGCACGGAAAGAAAAAACATTTACAGAAAAATTCCGGTCATGTCCCCGAAATTCTCAGATTTGCCGGCTACATGCTCAGTCATGGAGCCATAAGTAGGCTCCATCACGGAGGATGGAGCCAGCGGTTTCCATATTCACGGAGCGTAAGAGAGTACAGCAAGTACATCTCGCCCTTGCCAAAAATACGAAAGTCCAGGTTTCAGTGAAGGCGGTTGTCGCGCGCTGCTGGCGGACGCGAAAAAAAACCCCGCTGTGCGCGGGGTTGAAGGGTATCGGAAAAAGAGGTTCAGGTCATTTCAGAAGCGACTTGACCTTTCTTTCGAGCCGCCTTATCTTGCCCTCGATGACCTCGAGGTCCTCCCTGGTGATAAGCCCGATGTCCGTGAAGACGGCGCCGAGGCGCTCCTCAATCTTCTCGCGGACCTTCCCCCGCTCTTCCTTCACCTTTTCCATGAACCCGTCGTACTTTTCCTCGCCGATTTCTACAAGGTCGTCGAAGCGTTCCGTGAAGGATTTCTTTTCCTTCGTCTCTGACGTTTCCTCAACGTTGACGTCCTCGACTTCAGCCCCCTCGACGAGGTCTTCGAGCTTCTGGCGCAGTTTCTCAACGGCGCCGATGCCCGCCAGCGCGAACTTGTTCAGTTCAACCGCCATTTCACTTGCCTCCCTTCATCCCGGTCGCCGGGCGTCAGGTCTCCCGCAGACCGGCTTTCAAAAATCAACATATTTAATCATACGCTTAATAATATTAATATGAAAATTGATTTTGTCAAGTCTTTTTGAAAAATTATTTTGATTATTTAAGGCGGGGCTGTCGGTGGTCCGGCTCGAAATTTGCAAAATCCCCTCAACCATGCTAATATTCCCGCTTCGATGTACAAGCGGCGCCCGATACTTCAACTGCACCATGATACCGTGTGCCTTATACGGTTTCGGCGCTTATTCCAGCCGTTTTCCATATTTTACGGGCGGAACCGTCAGGCGGCGGAGAAAGATTGAAAAAGAAAAAAGCGGATAAAGCGCGTAAAAACGTATTTTTCAACTGTTTAACGGGGTTTTTATGCAAATTGGCATAACGGGACCTGAAAAGTCGGGAAAAACCACTGTTTTCAACCTCCTTACTGGCGCCGGCGCGGGAATCGGCGCAGGGAGGGCGCCGGACGTGAACACAGGAGTCGTGAAGGTTCCCGACCCCCGGCTCGATTACCTCCACGACCACTTCAAAGTCCCCAAAAAAGTGCCCATCGAGGTTCACGTCCTCGATTTCGTCCCCATACGTGGCGGCGAATCCGGGCGGAAGGGAATGTCCCCGCAACTGCTTGGTCAGATGCGCGCCTGCGACGCCCTTATCATCGTCGTAAGGGCTTTCGACGACCCCTCTGTCCCCCATCCCGGCGGCGCGGTTGACCCTGCCGGGGACCTGAGGAACATGCTTCTGGAGCTGAGTTTTGCCGACATCGAGGTCGTGGAACGGCGTCTCGAGCGCATCGAAAGCGATTTCAGGAAGGGAAAGAAAGAAGACAGAGCCGCCGCCGGGAAGGAAAAAGCGCTTCTTGAAGGCGTGCGGGAAGTACTCGAAGGCGGAGGGACTCCCGGAGCGATGACGCTGACGGACGAACAGGAAAGGATACTGACCGGTTTCGGGTTTCTGACGATGAAGCCGGCGGTTGTGGTAGTGAACGCCGGGGAGGGAGGCGAGGCGGCGGCGGGCGCGGTGGCGGGTGCGGCGTCGGGGGGAGCGCCGGTTGTGGCGGTGAGCGGCAGGTTCGAGCTTGAGATGGCGAGTCTCGAAGAGGATGAGCGGCGGGAATTTCTCGAATCGCTGGGGCACGAGACGCCGGCGGCGGAGCGCGTGCTGGGCGCCGTTTTAGGGGCGTCGGACACGGTGAGTTTTTTCACGACGGGAAAGGATGAGGTGAGGGCGTGGGCGGTGAAAAGGGGTTCGGACGCGGTGACGGCTGCGGGGAAGGTGCACACGGACATGGCGAGGGGGTTCATAAGGGCGGAGGTGGTGGCTTTTGACGATTTGCGCGAATCGGGGGGCATACAGCAAGCGAGGGAGAGGGGGAAACTGCGGCTCGAGGGGAAGAGTTACGTTGTGCGTGACGGGGACGTTGTGACGTTCCGGTTCAACGTGTGAGGGCGGGGCGGGCGGCGCCGCCGCGTGCGCAGCCGCTGGAAGAGTTGAGGAAACAACGTAAAAAAACAGGGCGTTGAAAAAGGAGGTCGAAGGTCTTCATTTTATATTTAATGCCGGACAGCAATCTGCAAGACACCATTCCGCATGTTCTGCCCGGACACCCTTCTGCATGCAAAAACCCCCTTTAACGCCAGACAGCAAAAACTCCCAGACCACAAAAACTCAGACACCAAAAAAATTGCGCCAAAAACTTACCAATTCGTTGCCTCCTTCCGTGAACCGCCGTATAATCCAGACGAGAGGTTGTTCACATGGTCATAACCAGAAAGAAGCTGGAAGGGCTTATAGCTGATATTGAGAGGTTTTTTCCGGAACCGGACCCGAACGTGAAGATTGAAGATGTTATTGGATGATTCGCCGATATGCGCCCGCCGGGCAAATCCAGCGTTGAGATGATCCGGAAAGAACGGGCGAAGATGTTCGGTCTCGACGGAAATGGAGGAGAAACATGAAATTTTCCGTGGTGATAAATGAAAGTGAACACGGATACGATGCCCATTGTCCGACACTGAAAGGCTGCCACAGTCAGGGCGATACTCTTGAGGAGGCAATTGCGAATATAAAGGATGCGATTGAACAGTACCTCGCCGCTCTGAAGAAAATTCACCGGGACAAGAAAATCTATGAGGTCGAAGTCGCCGGCTGATGAAGTTAACGGACATTTCCTCGCAAAGGGCGGTGAAATCTTTCCAAAAAGCCGGATTTCGTGTAATACGTGACAGAGGTCCCCACGTGGTTTTGGCGCGTGACGGCGATATTATCACCATTCCCCGTCACAAGCGGCTAAATCCCTTCGCCCTCAAAGCCATCATCGAAGACTCAGGGCTGACCGAAAAGGAATTTAAAGAATTACTGTAGTCCAAACAGTTGTTCATCTCCCGCGACCGCAATCTGAAAAAGAAAGCCGCCAGGCTCATACCCGTTCTCACTCCCGAAGAGTTCATTTCATAAGACACCTTTTTCAGATGCGGATTTTCGCTGATCAACGCTGATTTTCCGCGTCATTCCGCGTTAAACCGCGTCAAGATTATTTCTCTCCATTCGAGAGGCTGTTGAAAGACAAAGCATTCACCGCAAAGACGCTGAGGGCGCAAAGGGGGAAGCTGGATTCCCGCTTCCGCGGGGACGCGCTTAACTACCGACGACGTTCAGAGTCATGATGCACACCCGCTTCCGCGAGGACACGCTGCGTGGGAATGGCAAAAAAGATTTTTTCAACAGGCTGTCTAATCTCCAAACCCATGTTGACTGACCCCATGTTGATATGTTCTGACCTGACCATATGTTGATAACCCCACTTTTATGTCGCAGACCCCGAAGTTGCGCCGCCGTTGAAAAGATGGGAAAATCTGTGCTATACTGTTTCACCACTTTTTAAGAAGGGAACGGATTTGGGGAAAAACGAACGGGGGTGCGCGTGTTGGACGGGGTGAAGGCGGTACACACGTCCGCGCTGCACCTGGGCAGGCGGTTTCCGAACTACGAGAGCGGCGCCGAGAAGGTGCGAATGGGGGACATTTTCCGGGCTTTCGAGCAGGTGTTGGACCACGTGGTGGAGAGCGGTGCGCACCTTCTTCTCGTGGCGGGGGGTCTCTTCGACCGGCTGCACCCGGACAGGGAGACCGTGTCGTTCGTTCTCAACGGGCTGGGCAGGATAAACCGTAAAAATCCGCAGGCGAGGATAGTGATATGTCCCGGCGAGGAGGAAATCCTCGTCAAGGCGGGCGGGGAGACGGAGTGCATACTTTCGATATTCGAGCACCTGCCATACGTCCACGTGATCGGATGCGGCGAGAAGGTGGACAGCGTGGACGTGAAGGTTGAGGGGATGGAGGTGAAGGTGGCGTCGTGCAGGTTCGACCGGTTTTTGGAGAAGGATTTCCGGGCGAAGGAGGCGCCGGCGTGCAAAAAATCGTTCGGGATATTTCTACTGAACTGTCACTCGAGGAAGCAGCCGGGGGTGGAGCTTGAGGAGGGGCTGCTTCGGGAGCGTGTGTTCGCTCCGATGTTCGGGAGGGGGTACAGGTGCTTCGCGCTGGGGCGTCCGTACGGTTTCCGCGATCTGTCCACGGACGAATACGCGGCGGTGTTTCCGGGGAGCGTGGAGAGGTTCGACCTGGGCTGTGACCGGGACAGGAAGTACTTCGTGGAGTACCGGATAGCGTCCGCGGACGCGAAGCCGGCGGTGGGTGCGGTGCAGACGGGTGTGCGGCCCGTGGAGTACGTGTCGGTCACGTGCGCGCCTGGGGAAAAGGACCTGGGGTCGCTTGTGTCAAAGGCGGCGGGCGCGGGGGACAGGGAGGCGGTCCTGTACATTGTGCTGGAGGGGGAGACGGGGTTCGGCAGGTTCAGGGAATTTCTGGGAGGTGAAGTCCTGTCCGCGCTCAGGGAGAAGTACGCTATCGTTCATCTGGACAACCGGCTCGTGCTCGTTGACGAGGGTGAAGAGTACCGGTTCGGCGCGCTGCACGTGGGGAGTCCGGAAGATGAATTCCGCCGGTACATGGAGGGCGAGATCAGGCAGGCGAAGCCCGGTTCGCCCGAGCAGGCTCTCCTGAACGAACTGCTCGAAATGGGGCTGAAGGAGATCGGAGAGAACCAGTGATCATACAGTCCCTGCGCGCGCGCAACTTCAAGCGTTTCCGCGAATTCGAGCTTGACGGGCTGCCGGCGTCGGGGCTGATAGGGATTTTCGGGGACAACGAGTGCGGGAAGTCCACCATCGGTGAGATGATATGCTACAGCCTGTTCGGGCGCACGCCGAAGGCGCCGGAGGGAACCCCGTCGCAGCTCTTTCAGTGGGGAAAGAACGAGAGCAGGATGGAGCTGAAATTCCGCCTTGGCGGCAGCGTGCACGAGATCGTCCGCGAGATGTCGTCCGAGGGGGCGGTTCACGCGCAGCTTAAGAACCTCGACACCGGGGCGACGCTCGCCGCCGGAGCGGACGCGGTTGAACGGGAGATAGAACAGCTTCTCGGCTTCGGGTTCCGCGAGTTCAGGTATTCGACGTTCATCGGGCAGAACGAACTGGACATCATACTGCGGAGCGTGGAGGACAGGCGAATCGTTCTGAACAACATGCTCGGGGTGGGGTTCATGGAGCGGGTCTCGAGGAGGGCGGCCGAAAAGCGGAAGCTGCGGGAGACCGAGCTTGTTTACCACAGGGGACGCGTGAAGGACAAGCAGGAGATACTCGAGGTGTACCTGTCCCGCCAGAAGGACCTCGAGAGGGTGGAAAGGAAGAGGGACGAGATACAGAGGGAGCTTGTGGAATCAATCCGGGAGCGGGAGCGCACTTCGTCAACCGCCGCGCTTCTCGAGGACATCAGGCGGAAAAAGGAACAGTACGAGGTGCTCGACCTCAGGATAAAGAACCGCCGGGAGCGCCTCAGGAACATCGAAGCCGAAGTGGGCGGACTGATGCGCGAGGCGGACGGCGTCCCGCACCTGAAACAACAGAACGTGGAAAAGGAGAACCTTGTCCGCGAGCTTCGGGAAACGCGCCTCGCGGTAATAGACGCCGGGCTGGAGAGGGTGGAACGCTGGAAGGCGCTCGAGAGAAAGACCGCCGAAAGCGAGGAATTCCTCCGGACGAAAGAAAATGAGCTGAAGGAATCGGCGGCGAGACTCGACGACATCGAGAGGAAGGAAGGGGAGCTGGCGAGGCTGGAAAAGGCGTACGAGGCGCTCGACTACCACATACAGACGTTCCTCGACCCGCAGAAGTTCCGCATGACCTGCTCGCACCTGTCAAAGGACATCGAGGTTCTGCAGAGCGAGCTTGACAAGGTGAGAACGACGCTTCGCAAGGACTACGAGATGGCGCTGGAGAAGGAAAGCGGACTTGCGAGCCAGCTCGACCGCCTGCGCAAACAGCTCGACGCGGCGGCGGTGGACGAGGTGAACCAGCAGGAGATAATACAGCTACAGGCGAGCGAGGGCGTACTGGCGCAGAGGCGCGACATAACGCTCGCCGCCGCCGGATTCTTCGTCGCCGCCGGGATCGCGCTTCCCCTCGCGCTCTCCACCCCGCTTCTCTTTCTCGTGCTCACGGGCGCCGTCCCCGCCGCCGCCGCCGCTCTCGCCGCGCAGGTGCGCCTCGGGGGGGTCAACCGAAGGCTCCAGGCGACGCAGCAGAAGTTCTACGCCTTCTCCATAACGCAGAGGGGGATACAGGAACTGAAGGAGACGCAGGAGGAACTGGAATCCGAAAAGATGAAATCGGAACGGCGCGGCGAAGAGGTCTCCGCCAAACTCAAGGTTCTCGCCTACCTGAAGTGCGGTGGTTTCGGCGAGGTGGAGGCGTCGCTCGAACAGCTCAAGAGACACGAGATGCCGGAGACCGTCCGGACGCGCGACCTGATGGAAAGCCTTCTTTCCACGTACGGGAGCCTGCGGGACTACGTCGGCGGCGACCCCGGTTTCGAGCGGACACGCGCGCTCGACCCTGAGAAACTGCTCCTGGACAGGACGCGCGAGCGTGACGAGGCGAAGTCGAAAATGGACGCCCTTTCCATCGAGGTCTCCCGCAGGAAAGAGGCGGCGTCGCGGATCGAAACACTCAACGCCGAGATCGGGAGCGTCAGGAACCTGATCGCCGGCTACCGTTCCGAGCAGGACGCGCTGGGCGTAACGGAGGATGACGAGCGCGCGCTGACGGTCGAAAAGAAGGAGACCGCACTGCGGTGCGAACAGCTCAGGCGCGAGATCGAGGACAACGTGAGGACCATCGCCCGCATCGAACAGCAGGGCGCCCGCATAAAAGACCTCGAGTCGAAGCGAAGGGAGATCGTCAGGGAGATAGACGAGGACCTGATAAAGTATTACGAGATGCGGGAGGCGACGCGCGACATAGACTGCTCGGACGAGAAGTTCGCCCTCCTGCGGGAGAAGCTCGAATTCCTCGAAAGGAAGGTCGGCGAACTGACCTCCATGCTGAAACGCGCGGACGCCGAGAGGGAGATCGTCGAGAAAGACCTCGGCCGCGCCGCCGGCGCGCGCAGGGAACTGCTCGAACTCCAGAGCAGGGCGAAGGAGATGGAGGAGGGCATAATCAAGTTCCGCGAGCTGGAAACCCTCCTTATGAGAACGGGGCAGGACATCAAGAAGCGCCTCGTGCCGCAGGTTGAATCGTACTTCGGGTGGATACTTCCGCGGATGACGCGCGGACGGTACCAGAAGGTGCGGCTCAGCGACGACTTCGACATACGCGTGTTCTCGTACGAGAAAAACGACTACGTGAACCTCGACTCGCTGAGCGGCGGCACCGTGGACCAGCTTCTCATTTCCCTGCGACTCGCGTTCGCCCGCGCCGCCACGGCGGACTCGCAGTCGCACAGCCGGTTCCTCTTCCTCGACGAGCCTTTCAGCTCGTTCGACGAATCGCGCCGCGAGCTTTTCTTCAACCTCCTGCGGGCGCTACAGAATAACTTCCAGCAGATATTCCTGATATCCCATCTTCCCGACCTCGAGGAGTTCGTTGACCACTACCTCCGCGTTGACCTCCACGCGGAGCGCCAGCCCGTCGTCTGCAGCTGGAGATGATCCCCCGTTGAAACGGGGCGCTCCCCGGAACCGTGCGCCGGACGACCGGCGCAGTCCCCCGATGCCCGAAGGCACCGGCACCATCGCCGTGATAGACGTCGGCACGAACACAGCGCGCATGGCGGTGTTCGGGGTCACGCGCGGAAGGCTGACGATGCTGGAAGAGGCGGACGTAGTGACCCGTCTTGGGGAGGGCATCGGGGGTCGCCGCCTGACGGACGAGGCGATGGCGCGCACGCTGAAAGCGGTGGGGGGGTTCGTCGAGCGCATCGGGAAGCGCGGCGCGGAGAGGACTCTGACGGCGTGCACGAGCGCGGCGCGCGACGCAGTGAACTGCGGTGAGTTTATCGCGGCGCTGGAGCGGCTGGGACTGGCTCCGCGGGTACTCACGGGGGGGCGGGAGGCGGAGCTTGTGTTCCGCGGCGTGGTCGAGGGGAGGGGGAGGCGCTGGGGGACGTCCCTGCTCGTGATAGACGTGGGCGGCGGCAGCACGGAACTGATCGCGGGGTCGGGGCGTGTTCCGGACCATCTTGTGAGCATGGACCTGGGGGCTGTGCGGCTCACGGAGCGATTCATACGGAGCGACCCGCCGGGCGCGGCGGAAGTGAAGGAGATGGAACGGTTCGCGGAGGCGGCGGTGCGGGAGGCGACCGGGGGGTTCGCCGTCCCGCGCGGGGCGGTCATGGTGGGCGTCGCCGGGACGGTCGCGTCGCTCGCCATGATCCTGCAAAGGCTCCGGCGTTTTGAGGCTCGAAAAGTCCACGGATATAATATGACGCGCGGACGGCTCCTGCGGGCGTACGAGAGGCTGTGCGCGGCGGGGGTTGAAGAGAGGAAGAGGATGCCGGGAATGGAGCCCGGGCGCGCCGACGTGATGCCCGCGGGGACGTGCGTGCTTCTGGCGGCGATGAAGCGGTTCGGATTCGAGCGGGTGGAGGTGTCGCTGAACGATCTGAGGCACGGGATGGCGCTGGAGGAACCGGGATGGTGAAGAAGGAGCGTCCGAGCTGGGACGAGTATTTCATGCGGATAACGCACGACGTGGCGGAGCGCTCGACGTGCCTTCGGCGGGGGGTCGGCGCGATCGTGGTCAAGAACAAGCGGATACTCGCCACGGGGTACAACGGCGCGCCGGCGGGGATCGAGCACTGCGCCGTGCGCGGGTGCCTGCGCGAGAAGCTGAAAATCCCGTCGGGCGAGCGGCAGGAAATCTGCCGAGGGCTTCACGCGGAGCAGAACGCCGTCATCCAGGCGTCGCTGTACGGATTTTCAATAGAGGGCGCGACGCTCTATTCCACGACGCAGCCGTGCGTCACGTGCGCGAAGATGATGATAAACGCCGGCGTGCGCAAGGTCGTGTACGAGGGGGATTACCCCGACGAGCTTGCGCTGGAGATTCTGAACGAGGCGGGCGTTGAACTCCAGCGATTCCCGCTGCCATCGGGAAGCTGGGGCGGGCGCGGAAGCGGCGGCGGCGCATGAACCTGACCGCGCAGTTGAAAGACCTGCTCGCGAGATACGCGTCGCTTCCGGCGGGACGGTACGTCCTTTCGATTGCCGTCGGCGTGCTATCGGGGGTCCTTTTCTTCGTCATCGCCGTGCTTTTCCTGTGGCTGATCCCTCTGATCGCCGGCATCTGACGCCGCGGCTGGCGGCGGCGCCTGCCCCGTCAGACCAGTCCGACCCGTCCGACTCCCCAGGGAGGGTGCTGGAGGCAGACAGGAAGTCCAGAAATTAGTCGAGGGGCATGAAAATCCCGATGCAAAGGCGCGCCGCGCGACCGTGCGCGCTCCGTGCGCGGAAAAGAGCGCGTTACCGCGTCACGTTCACGTTTGTTTTCGCGGTGTGCGCCGCGCCGGGCGCCGCTTTCGCGCACCCCATGGGAAGCGCGTCCATCAACGAGTATTCGGCGGTCCGCATCGAGAAGGACGAGGTGCGCGTCCGCTACATACTGGACCTTGCGGAGATTCCGTCCTATCCCGAGTTGAAGGCGATTGACGCCGATTCAGACGGCGAGTATTCGCCGGGGGAAATAGAGGGCTACTCGCGGGAAGCGGGGCGGAAACTCGCCCCCGGGCTGCGTCTCGAGGTGGACGGGAGGAGAAGCAGGCTCACGCTCGAAAACACAACGGTGAGCATACTGCCGGGACTGCCGGGGCTGAACACCGTGCGGGTGGAAATGGAGCTGAGCGCGCCCCTCGAGAAGAAGAGGTGGGGGAAGCGGAAGCTGCACTACGAAGGAGAGAATTACCCCGGGCGGAAGGGCTGGAAGGAAATCGAGGTGTTCGAAAGCGCAGCGCACAGGGTGGTGACGACGTCGGCGCTGTCGCCGTACCGGAGCGACGGGCTGACGAGGTACCCGAAGAAGCTGAGGCGGACGCCGCCGGACGACACGAGGGTGGAGGTGGCGTTCGCGCGGGGGCGGGGGAGGAAATTATTCGCCGGCGGCGGCGCGCCCGAAGCCGGACGGTTCGGGAGGGAATCGCAGCGTTTCGCGCGGTACCTCGAGGTGAGCGACCTTCCGCCGGGGCTGGCGTTTCTGGCGCTCGGGACGGCTTTTTTCCTCGGCTGCGCGCACGCGCTGTCGCCGGGGCACGGCAAGACCCTTGTGGCGGCGTACCTTGTGGGGGCGAAGGGGGGCGTCGGCGACGCCCTCGCGCTGGGGGTCATAGTGACAGCGACGCACGTCTTCAGCGTGCTGGCGCTCGGCGTCGGCGTGCTCTTCGCCTCCAGGTACGTCGTGCCCGAGCGGATAACACCCTGGCTGGGCGCGGCGTCCGGGGCGATCATATCGGCGATAGGAGTGTGGATTTTCATCCGCGCGGCGAGGGGGATACATCCCGACCAGCACGTACATCGCGGGCGCGGACACGGGCACGAACACGAGCGCGAGCATCCCCACGCGCACGACAACGGGCACGAACACGAGCACGAGCATCCCCACGCGCACGGCGTCGGTCACCATGACCACGCCGCGGGGAAAGAGGCGCCTGCCGGGGGCGGCGTGCGGATGATCGAACTGATACTCCTCGGAATTCAGGGCGGGATCGTGCCGTGCCCGACGGCGATGGTGGTGCTTCTGTCGGCGACGGCGCTGCACAGGATCGCCTTCGGCATCTCGCTGATCGTCGTGTTCTCCATCGGGCTTGCGTTCGTGCTTATCGCCATCGGCATACTCCTCGTGAAGGCGCGCGCTCTCGCGGAGAGGCTGACGGGGGCGTCGCGGCTCATGAGAACGCTTCCTTACGCGAGCGGCGCAGCGGTGGTGACAATCGGCGCCGCCATCGTCATAAGGTCGCTGGGCGAAGCCGGGGTTCTGTGACGCGGCGGGGCGCGGAGACCGCCCGCAACGGGGCTGCCGGCTTCGGACTACGGACTACGGACTACGGGCTACGGACTACGGGCTACGGACTACGGACTACAGGTATTGACACACTACATTAACATACGGGACGCGGCATGGAGCCGATAATCAGAAAGATAAACATCCATGGGGCAGTGCCCGTTCAGAGATTGATGCGGACGCTTGGTGTTGTATTCGAATTCCCAC
>JBFMFE010000232.1:0-2817 GCA_040752295.1 bacterium | reverse complement strand
TCCAGAGGGGCGTCCGGACGCCCGCCCCTCCGCGCGCCCCGGCTCCGGCGCGGCGCGAAGGGACGCTTTCCCGGCGTCACTTTTCCGTTATCGTTTCCCGGATTTTCATGCCGAAGTGGCGCGCGCCGCCCCCGATGAACGCGAGCACCCTGCGCCCCGGCGCAAGCTCAACGACCGAGACCGGCGCGCCGCCCGGCTGAACGAGCCTGATGGTCTCGGCGTTCTGAAGCATTATCGTCATCGTCAGCGGCGGGGCGCCTGCGCAGGCAGGTCCGCCCGCAGCGGGAACCGCCTGCCCGTCGGCAGACACGGCGGCTTCCACGAGCATAAGCGGGCGTTTCTCCACCTTCGCGCGTCCCACGACCGCCGCCTCGGCGCCGCCGTCGTGGCTCACTATAAGTACCTCGTCGCCCGCGCCGATTTCGCTCAGGTACCTCGTCTTCCCTCCCGGCGTCTGCACGTACGCGTGCACTGCGCCGGCGTTCACGCGGAAGGGTCGCGCCGCAACGTACGGGTTCTCCACGCTCTCGGAGTGAACCAGAAACATGGCGTTTGCGGAGTTGCCCACGAGGAGTCCCTGTCCGACCGTCATGTTCGTGCACGTGTCCACGCACACCCGGTCGCCCATTCCCACCGCCTTCAGCCCGGTGATCTCGACCTCCGCGAGCTGAAATCTCTCGACGCTCCCGCGCAGAACTTCGGCGGTCCGCTTTATCTCGTTGGGGTCGCGCGTTTTCAGAAGAACACCCGCGACCCCCTTCTCCAGTATCTGCACGGCTGTCCTCGCCTCCTCCGCCCCGCCGACCTCGGCTATGACCCCGTCGCACTGCGCGACAAGGTTCTCGAGGGGGATCACCCGCCAGTCGCTCGTTCTCACGACCACGAGTTTCGCCGCGCCCGCCTTCGCCGCCCTCTCCTCGTCCTCCTTGCCCTCGATTGTCACCTCCACAACGTCCTCGCCCGGCTTCAGGTCGCCGTCTTCGGCGACGGTCGTGACAATCCCGAGTTCCTTCACCTTTACCGAGAAGCCGGGCGGGACCACCACCGCCTCCGCGCCGCTCTCCAGCGCCGTCGTGACGAGCTTCTTGTCCCATTGCCTTACGTCAACCCAGAACCTTTTCACGTCATCACCCCGCCGCCCCGCGTCCAGCGTGCGCGCGACGGTCCGGACCGCCGCCGGAGGCGCCGCCGGAACCGCTCCGTCGGCAGCGACCGTTCCCGCGACGCCGTTCCACCGGTCTCACGGCGAAATCATAATGCCGCCGCACGCCCCGCGCAAGCGCGCTCCGGCGCCCGGCGCAGCGGCGCGCCGGTTGACGTTCAAGCCCGCGCGCTCACAGCAGTTTCGACAGTATGTTGCACCTGGCGCTCGTCTCAACGCGCTCCACGGCGTCGTACGCGGCGCTCAGGTCCGCGCCCATCGCGACAACGCCGTGCCGCGGTATCAGCACGCAGCAGGCAGGCTCCGAAACCGTCCCCCTGATCTCCTTCATCTTCGCCGCCACGTTCCGCGCAAGTTCATCCGAGTGCGCCTCCCCCCAGACCACCGGCTGGACCGTCCCGAAGCCGTCCGCGTACTCAACGGCGGAAGGTATAGGGCGCCCCGCGCTCGCGAAGACCATCGTGTACTGCGGATGCGCGTGAATGACCGCCCCGGCGCCCGCGAATTCCCTGTAGAGCCTGAGGTGAATCCCGATTTCACGGCTCGGTTCGCCCGCGCCCGAAAGGACGGCGCCGTCGAGCGCCACCCTGACGATCGAGTCGCGCGTTATCCGCCCCCTGTACCTCGTGCCCGTGTACCGCGGGGAAACGAGCACCGTCCCGCCGTCCCGCGCGCTGACGTTTCCGCCCGCCGAGTCCGTCAGCCTCCTGTCGTACAGAAGCCGGCAGATTTCCACAATCTCACCGGACAGGTCAGCCACCGCCGCTCCCTCCTTTTCGTCCGCCGGGACCGCCGCGCCACTGCGCTTTGCTCCTGCCGGACCGCGGGATCATGGTCCGCGCCTGGTCACCTCATAAATCCTTATGTCGCCGTCGTGGAATTTCAACCTGAAAAGCTCCGGCTCAGCCTCCGCCCACGCCTCCTCGACGGTGGTCTCGACGATGCCGCGGTAGAAGTGCCGCGACACGAACAGGTAATCCACTTCCTTTCGCAGCAGCGCGGCGTACCATTTCCTGAAATCCCTCTCTCCCCTGAAAATCCAGAACAGCCCCAGTGAGTCCCGTATCCTGTATTCCCCCGGTCGCCGGACCCGCCGGTCTGCGGCGAGTTCACGGGCGTAATCGTGGAAATTCTTATCGCTCCCGTCCACGTTCACGTACAGCACGTCGTTCATCAGGCGCGAACCGTACAGTCCATAGGGAGACGAGTTGCCCGCGTAGGCGATCCGCGCGCCCCTCTTCACGTTCGCGTCCAGAGCCGACCAGCCCCTCGCCAGGAAGTGCCCGGCGTACCAGTCGTAGCGGTGTTCCTCCATGTACACGCCTTTCGCCCAGACCATGGTGAAAAAAAACGCCGTTCCGAGCGTTCCCATGAAGAGCGCCGTCGCAGGTCTCATCAGCCGGACGAGAACAAAGGTCGAGGCGGACAGCGTCAGGAGCGCCGTTGCCGCCCAGCCGACGCCCTGGGCATCCACGATGAATTCCTCGCGCGCCGTCCCGAACAGCGCCCCGGCGACCCCGCCGATCATTCCCGCGGCGTTCCTGTCGCCGAGAAGTTCGAAGCACGAAACGCCCAGGAGCGCGTAATTGACGAGCCAGGCTGTTTTACCGCCGCCCCCGCCGTGCAAGCGCTGTATCAGCGGATAAACGAAAAAA
>JBFMFE010000231.1:0-2030 GCA_040752295.1 bacterium | reverse complement strand
CAGCGTGAGGATGACGCTGACGAGGATGCAGGTTACGACGGGAAAGAAAAAGGAGAAGTTTCCGCGGCGGACCATGATGTCGCCGGGAAGGCGTCCCAGCGGCAGGTACCGCGCGCCGAACGCGAGCAGAGCGCCGGCGGCGGCGAGTAATATGCCGACGTACATGAGGGATTTTCCGAAGACGTTGAGTTCCATCGTTCGCGGTCCGCTTCAGGGCGCGCCCTGCGGCACGCGCCTGCTTCTGCGGTGGTTTTCCGTGACCCGCCTGTACTTCTGCGCCATCTTCACGTTCGCCTCGACCTCGGCGTCAGTCACCTCGCGCTCGACCTTCGCCGGGAAACCCATGATCAGCGAGCGCGGGGGAAACTTTCTGCCCGGGGGTATCAGCGCGCCCGCGGCGACGATTGACCCGGCGCCCACTTCCGCGCCGTTCATGACGATGCTTCCCATTCCCACGGTCGTATCGTCCCCTATCGCGCAGGCGTGAAGGATGACGCCGTGACCGACCGTGACCCTCTCGCCGATGACACAGGCGAAATCGTCCGAGACGTGAAACACGCAGTTGTCCTGAACGTTGGACATCCGCCCGACGCGGACGGAGTTTATGTCGCCCCTCAGCACGGCGTTGTGGAGCACGCTGGCGTGTTCCTCGACCGTGACGTCACCCACCAGGACGCACCCTTCCGCGAGAAACGCCCCGGGATGAACCCTCGGCGCCCTCCCCATGTATTCGAGGAGCATCGCGCCGCGGAGGGAATTTTCGCCGATGCGGTCCATGAACGTTCACCCGTCGCGGCGGAGTTTGTCCATTATCATCGCCCTGCCCCGCTCGACGGCTTCGGGAAGCCTCGCCGGGTTTTTTCCGCCCGCCTGCGCCATCCGCGCCGAGCCGCCGCCGCCGCCGCCCGCTATTCCCGCGATCACGCGGATCACGCTCCCCGCGTCCATGCCCCTCTCCACGAGGTCGTCCGAAAACCCGATGAAGAGGAGCGCTTTTCCGCCGGCGTGAGAGCCTATGAGCACCGCGCAGGACTCGAACCTGCTCTTTATCGTGTCGAAGATCGCGAGTATCTGTTCCATGTCGAAGTCCTTCGTCACGTGGAACATGAGGCGCGTTCCGGCGGCGTTTTCCGCCTTTGCGGCGATGATTTCCGCCTCGCGCTCAGCCCTTGCGCGGTCGTGCGAGTGTATCTTTTTTTCGAGTTCGCCCTTTTCTTTTTTGAGCTTTCTCACTGCGGCGGGCAGGTCGTCCGGCGCGACGTCGAGTTCGGAGGCGGCTTTCGACAGCGACTCCAGCTTTTCACGGACGTACTCGCCCGCGCGCCCTCCCGCCACCGCCTCGATGCGCCTGAGGTTCGACCCCACGGCGCGCTCGTCCGTGATCTTGACCAGCCCGATCTGCCCCGTGCGCGCGACGTGCGTGCCCCCGCACAGCTCGGCGCTGAAATCCCCGATCGTGACCGCCCGCACCGTGTCGCCGTATTTCTCGCCGAAAAGCGCGATGACCCCGCGCCCGCGCGCCGCCTCGTAGGTGGTTTCCTCCACGCCGACCGGCAGGTCTTCCATAACGAGCTCGTTCACGAGGTTCTCCACCTTCAGCAGCGTTTCGCCGTCGAGCGCGGCGTGATGCGTGAAATCGAACCTCAGCTTGTCCGGTCCGACGTAGGAGCCGGACTGCACGACGTGCCCGCCGAGCGTCCTACGCAGAGCCGAGTGAAGGAGATGCGTGGCGGTGTGGTGGCGCATGACGTCCGAGCGCCGCGCCCGGTCAACTTCCAGTTCGACGGTGTCGCCCACCGCCACGACGCCCTCTTTCACGACGCAGCGGTGAACGATGACGTCGTCCACTGAAAAAGTGTCGTTTATCTTCAGCCTGCCGGAGGGCGCGGCGCCCGCGCCCGTGTCGCCCACCTGCCCGCCTTTCTCCGCGTAGAAGGGAGTTCCGTCGAAAATCACCTCGACCGCCGAACCCTCCGATGCCGAGCCGACGACGTGTTTCCCCTCGACAATCGCCGCGATGCGCGTCACGA
>JBFMFE010000230.1:0-3543 GCA_040752295.1 bacterium | reverse complement strand
ATCCGCGGTGCCTCGAGGCGCCGCGCCCCGGGAAAATCGTGGATTCCAGTCCGTCGGGGAACACGAATCTCGTCATCGTGAGTTTCGACGCGCTGCGCGCCGACCACGTCGGCGCATACGGCTGCGCCAGGGACACAACGCCGAACATTGACCGCGCCGCCGCCCGCGCCGCCGTGATGCTCAACGCCCGGAGCAACTCCGCCTCCACGCTCCCGTCGCACTCGACTCTGTTCGCGTCGCTTTATTTCAACACGCACGGCGCTCAGGCGCGAACCCACACCCCCCTCCCCTCCGCCGCTCTCACGCTCGCCGAAGTCCTCAAAAGCCGCGGCTACGCCACTGCCGCCTTCACCGGAGGCGCGCAGATGCACCCCGGCTTCGGCACGGCGCAGGGCTTCGACCCGTACGCCGCGGAAAATCTGACGCCCGAAAAAACCGCCGACAGGGCGCTCCGCTGGCTCGACGCCGCGCCAAAGCCTTTCTTCCTCTTCATCCACACGTACGAAATTCATCACCCCTACGTCCCGCCCCCGCCCTACAACACCATGTTCGATCCCGACTACGACGGTCCCCTCGGCGACTCCATTCCGCTCGAACTCATCGAGCGCGTCAACCTCCTCGGCGGCTTCGGCGAACTCACGGATGAAGACGTCGAGCACATCGCCGCGGTCTACGACGGTGAAGTCCGCTACACCGACTCGGCTCTCGCCCCGGTTCTCAGACTGCTGCGCGGGCGCAGGTTCAGGGACGATACCATGCTGATTCTGCTCTCGGACCACGGCGAGGAGTTCGGCGAACACGGCTACGCCGGCTGGCACTCGCACTCGCTCTACGAAGAACTCCTGCGCGTGCCCCTCATCATCGCCGCGCCGGGAGTGCACCCGTCCAGAATCGCCGCGGATGTGTCCCTGATAGACGTGACGCCCACGGCGCTCGAATACGCCGGCGTTCCGCCCGACCGGGCGCCCGCGATGCAGGGAAGGTCTTTCCTGCCGCTGCTCCTCGACAACCGCGAATCCACCGCGCGATGCACGTTCGCCGAACTTGAGATAGACGCCGAGGCGAAGGACTACACGAAGTGCGTCGTCAGCGACGGGTTCAAGTTCATCGGCACGTCCGGACGGCGGCTGGAGAGAATGAGAAGATTCATAGCCCCTTTCGTATTCCTGTGGGACAGAAGCGAACTTTACGATCTCGAGGCGGACCCCGGGGAGAAGACAAACCTGATCGCGGAGAAAACCCTGACGGCGAGAAGGCTGGAGGCGGAAATAACAGCCTTCATCGAACGAACCCGGCGCGCGAGGCTCGAGCCGGAGCGTCCATCGGCGCCCGGCGATGAGCTTCGCAGACAGTTGAAATCCCTCGGATACACGAAGTGAATCGAGATAAGCGGACTGGTCACCCGTCAGGGGCCTGGGAAACCGGGGGAAGCCGCAAACTCCAGGCAAGGCGACACGCGGGAAGATCGCGTGGTGGTGAAATTACCCGCGCCGTGATGTATAAATGTACATGATTCAGGCTGTTCCGGCGGCGTGAAGGGTCTGTGTGAAAACGAAGCCGGCGCAGCGGAGAAAAGGCGGTACGATGGACATCCGCACGCGATTCGCTCCCTCTCCGACCGGAGACATACACCTGGGCAACGCCAACACCGCGCTTTTCAATTATCTTCTCGCCCGGAGCGGTGGCGGGAAAGTGGCGCTGAGAATCGAGGACACGGACGTCGAGCGGTCCAGAGCCGACTACGAGGAGAGGACGATTGACACCCTCAGATGGCTCGGACTCGACTGGGACGAGGGACCCGACAGGGGAGGTCCGTACGGTCCCTACCGTCAGAGCGAGCGGCTGGAGACTTACGCCGTTCACGTCCGGCGGCTGATTGACGGAGGGCACGTATATCGTTGTTACTGCACGCGTGAGGAGCTGGTGGCTGAGCGCGGGAGAGCGGGCGAAGAGCGGAAATCCCGCGGGTGTCCGGGCGGATGCAGGTTGCGCGCCGAACGGCAGGCGGGCGGAAAGCCCGGCGGGGGAACGCCGTTCACGGTCCGCTTCCGGACGCCCGACAACGAGACCGTCGTGGTGAACGACATGCTCCGGGGCGAAATCGCCTTCCGGTCCGCCGAGATAGACGACTTCATAATCGTCCGCTCGAGCGGCGCTCCGGTGTTTCTTCTGACGAACCTCGTGGACGACGCGCTGATGGGGATCACGCACGTTGTGCGCGGCGAGGACCACATATCAAACACACCGAAGCAGCTGCTTCTCGCCCGCGCGTTCGGGTACGCCGCGCCCGAGTATCTGCACACGGCGGTGATACTGGGACCGGACCGCTCGAAGCTCAGCAAGCGCCACGGCGCCGTTTCGGTGGAGCAGTTCAGACGCGAGGGGTACCTTCCCGAAGCCCTCGTCAACTACCTTGCGTTTCTGGGGTGGAACCCGAAGGACGAGCGCGAGATTTTCCCGCTCGGGGAACTCGTGCGGGAATTCTCTGTGAAAGCCATGAGCAGGAACCCGTCGGTGTTCGACCACCGGCGCCTGCTTTTTCTGAACGGGCAATGGATGCGAACGATCGAAAAGGACAGGCTCGTGAGTCTCTGCTCCCGGCGCCTGGTCGAGCACGGATACATCACCGCCGCCGAGGCAGATGAAAAGCGCCAAACGCTCGAAAAGATCGTCGCCGCCGCCGGCGCGAGGCTTAAGACCGTCGCCGACATAGTTCCTCAAGCCGACTTCTTTTTAACCGAGGATTTCCCGTACGATGAAAATGGCGCGGCGAAACACCTGAAGGATGAGGAGACCGCCGTGACGCTCGAAGCCGCGGCGGAACGGCTGCGTTCGGGACGCCCGCGCAGCGCCGCCGAAATGGAGGAAATCGTCAGGGATTTCATCGGCGAGACGGGGGTTTCGAGCAAAAAGGTGATCCACCCGCTTCGGATGGCGCTCACGGGCAGGACCGAGGGACCCGGACTGTTCGAGATAATGGAGATTCTGGGGGAAGAGCGCGCGAGGGCGCGTATCGCGAGGGCGGTGGAATACATCCGCCGCCGGGGCGGAAGCGTTTAGCACTACAGCGCAAGTTTTGCAAAAATGGAGGTTTTTTTTCTGACAGGCAAGATGCCTGTCCCACTGAAAAATGATATTTTTGAAATAGTGGGACAGGCTTCCAGATAGTGGGACAGGCTTCCAGCCCGTCAAAACTAAAAGTTGCGCTGTAATGTCAGGCTCATTCGGGGTGAACTTTCGTACTTTTTGATTCCCGCTCCACGGAGGAAGCTTTAAAGGCAAATGAATTTTATGTATGTCCGATGCAAATCCGATCATGCGAAAAACAGTATGCGCGAAGCCCCTTGGAGTGCGGGCGAGCGTGCGACGAAGAAGGAGCACACGTCTGCGAGCGCCCGCGAGAAGGTGAGCGGGCTGGTGTGCAAACACCGCCTTGTTTCCCGCGCTCCGCGCGGGAGTGAAGGCGGCGATGACTCGCCGCAGTCCAAGGCCTGCCTGCCGGCAGGCAGGCGGATGACGTCGCAATCCATCGTGACGAAGAAT
>JBFMFE010000229.1:0-4511 GCA_040752295.1 bacterium | reverse complement strand
GGGTTCCGCCTCCGCCGCCGCCTTCGGCGGCGGCGCGGGGCGCTCGGAAACGAGGTTCACCGGCGCCGCCGCGACGCCCTCCGCGCCCTCGAACATGCCGCACAGCCTCTCCACCTCGGAGGCGTCCGCGTTGGTGGCGTAGAACATCACGACCGAGAACTCGGGTGCGGGGGCGTCCGTTTCGAGCCTGTAGACGGCGCAGGGGATTTTCCCCTTTTCGAAAAACGCCTTGCCGACCTCGCTGAAGCCGGCGAACGCCTCCCTCCGCTCGGCGGGCACCCTCATCGAGACCTGGTATATGTCGTAGCCCTCGATGAGCGAGTGGGGGATCATGAATTTCTCGAAGGGGTCCATCAGCGCCGCGACGCGCGGGTCAACGGTGAGGCGCTGGAATATCTCGACGGACGCCTCGTCGCTGAGGAAGTCCTTGTCTCCCCTGAGGTGGTTCCACTTCGCGGCGGCTTTTTCCTGCCACTGCGAGATGTCGGGGTCGGCGGGGAGCGGCTTTCGCGCAATCCTGTTTTCGACGATTGTCTTCACGTGCGATATTCCCGTGTAGGCGAGGTCTATCAGGTCCGGAGTCCGCGGTATCTTGCCTTCTCTGACGGAGGAGACGATGACGGCGAGCCGGTAGAGGACTTTTTCGATGGAGGGTATTCCCGCCGCGGTCAGCGTGGAATTGAGGTAGCGGACGGCGTCGTCGAGCGAATCGAGGACTTCGTCGCTCGGGGCGAGTCCGTCGGCGAGGACGAACCGGCTTTCCACTTCGTCGAAGATGGTGAAGCAGCGGTCGAGGCTGGCTCTGACCGCGTTCCCCGCGATGGAGAGGAGGTTGGTTCTTTCCGGCTGGAGGGGCGCCGCGTCCGGAGGCGCCTTCTCGTCCCGCGGCGGTTGCGGCGCGGGGGCGGGCGGCGGGGCTGTTTCTTTTTCCCGTTCCTTTTCCGCCGGTTTCTCCGCCTGCGGCGGGGGGTGTTCTTCGGACTCGGCGCCGCCGGATTCGATTTTTCCGACGAGTCCCTTTATCCGGTCAACACTTGCGAATATCCGGTCCACGAGACCCGGCTCGACGGCGGGGAGGTTCGGTTCGAGCCGGGCGATGACGTCCTCGATGGCGTGGGCGGTGGAGCTGATGTCGTTGAACTCGAGCATCGCCGAGGAGCCTTTGAGTGTGTGGACGTTGCGCTTGATCCTCTTGACGGTTTCCTGGTCGGCGTCGCCGCGTTCGAGGGCGACGAGGTCCTGGTCGAGCGTGTCGAGGTACTCCCTGCACTCGTCGAGGAAGAGCTTTATGGTTTTAGCCGTCTTGAAGGACTTCGCCACCGGACGTCACCCTGGTTCCTTGCGAAACACCACCGAATCCTTCATCACGAGCATTTTGAAGCCTTTCGCGAGTCCGCGCACCATTTCGGAGGGACCGAGGAAGAGGTAGCCGCCGTCCACGAGCGAATTATAGAACTTTTCGAGTATCTGCGTCTTGGTTTCGTCCCGGAAATAGATGAGGACGTTGCGGCAGAAAATGAGGTCGAAGCCGGTCTCATAGACCGCGTCCACGAGGTTGAGGTACTCGAAGTCCACGACGTTTTTTATCGTTCCCCTCAGCGAGTAACAGCCGTCCGCCTCCGCGAAGTACCTTTTCAGGAGTTCCTCCGGCATACCGGCGACCGCCCTTCTGTTGTACCTTGCCTCCATGGCTTTCATCAGCACCTCGGTGGAGATGTCGGTGGCGTAAATCCGGACGTCCCAGAGCCTTCGGAACGGGAGGGACTCCTGGAGGCAGATGGCGATGGAATAGGGTTCCTCGCCTGTGGAGCAGCCGGCGCTCCAGATTCTGATGCGCCTGTCGTCGGCGGCGAGTTTCTTTTTCGCAATCTCGGGGATCACCTTCGCCGCGAGCGTCGCCATCTGTGTCTCGCAGCGGTAGAAATAGGTCTCGTTGGTGGTGATCAGGTTTATCAGCAGTTCGAGTTCCGCCTTGTCGTCGGGATTGGAGATCATCGAGTAGTAGGCGTCGGGGTCGTGGACGCCGCGCGCCTTCATCCTCATTTTGAGGCGGTTGGAGAGGATGGCGATCTTGGTGTCGCCGAACCAGAGTCCGCAGGCGCCGTAGATGAAATCCCTGAACCGCGCGAGCAGGCTTGCGGAAATATCAATCATGCGAACGTCCCGCGCTTCCCGTCCGGGGGTCACAGGAAACGCTTCAGCACTTCCTTCACCTTCATGTAGTCGAAGGGTTTGGTGATGTACTCGTCGGACCCCGCCTTGATGCCCCAGAGGCGGTCGGCTTCGGAGGTTTTCGCGGTGAGCATCACGACGGGTATCGAGTTGAAGTTGGGGTCTCTCTTCAGGAGTTTGCAGACCTGGTAGCCGTTCATTCTGGGCATGTCAATGTCGAGGAGGATGAGGTCAACGTGCTGTTTTTTGATGAGGTCCAGCGCCTCTATGCCGTCGTAGGCTGTGAAGACTTCGTAGCCGTCGCCGGCGAGCGCGCCCCTGACGGCTTCGACCACGGTGGGACTGTCGTCCACCACGAGTATACGCGCGGGGTTGGTGTTCATTCAGGCGCCTCCTTCCGCTGGATTGAAGAGGCAGACCCGGTTTCTGCCCGTGCGCTTTGCCTGGTACAGGGCGTGGTCGGCTTTGGCGATCAGGTCGAGCCTGCCCGAAACGTTGTCGTCGGGATAGCCCGATATTCCTATGCTGACCGGGACCTTCACGCGTTCGCCGCCGAGGTCGTAATGCTGGTCCTCGGTCTTGGCTCTTATCCGCTCCGCCACGAACCTCGCGTTCTCCTTCCGTGTCTCCGGGAGGATGACGACGAACTCCTCCCCTCCGTAGCGCGCCGCGATGTCTATGTCGCGGACGCTTCTTCTGATTATCGCCGAAAGCCCCTTCAGGACGGTGTCTCCGTGCTGGTGCCCGTACCCGTCGTTCACCCTTTTGAAATTGTCTATATCGAGCATAAGGAGCGAGAGCGAGAGGGAGTACCGCTGCGCGCGGCTGTACTCCTTGTCGAGCTGTTCCTGAAAATACCTGTGATTATAGAGTCCTGTAAGCCCGTCCACGATCGCGAAGCGTTTTATCTTTTCGTGCATTCTCACGTTGTCCACGACGATGGAGGCATGGTCGCAGACGGTTTTGATCATCACGATTTCCTCGTGGTTGAAGGGTTTTCCCGCGTTGCGCGAGACGGCGAAGACGCCGTAGGTTTCGCCCTTTCCCTCGAGGAGGACGGCGTGGCAGTCCACGAGTTCGTCCTCGTTTCCGCCCTGGACGAGGCGCCGGTCCGGGTCTTCCATGGTGACGTCAACGTTTCCGGCGTCGAGGTCGCGACCGGCGCGGCTGAGCACCTCGCTCATCACCCTGCGCCTGGCGGACTGGAAGAACTTTTTCGAGGAAGGTCCAGTCACGTGCACGAACATCTGGGCGCTGTCCTCGTCGAAGACGTAGAGGACCGCCATCTGGAAGTCCAGGAGCGAGGAGAAGAGCTGGACCACGTCGCGGATCGTGTCCCTCAGGGATTCGCGCCTGTAGGAGATTTCGTAAATCCGGTTCATGAGCGTTATCCTGAAAATCTCGCGCTCCTGCACCTGCCCGGCTTCAAAGATCAGGTCGGCGGGTTTCTCCCCGCCGCCCGCCGGCAGCCTTGTTTTTGCGACGCGCCCCGGGGTCCAGTTCGACGCCGCGATAACCTCCTCCATTTTTTCGAGCAGGTTTTCCGGCTCGAAGGGCTTGAAGATGTACGCGTCCGCGCCGGTCTCCTCGCCCCAGAACTTGTCCTGCTTGCGGTCCCTGCCCGTGAGCATGATGATGGGGAAGCCGGAGAACGCGGGGTCGTTTCTGATCATTCTGCACACCTGAAGACCGCTGAGGTTGGGCATGTCTATGTCGAGGAAAAGAAGGTCGAAGTAGCGCGTGTGCATCATCTCCAGCGCCTGAACCCCGTCGGGGGCGGTGGTCACGCTGCACCCCACGGTGACGAGCACGTCCTGCATGACGCTCCTGATGACCGGACTGTCGTCAACGACCAGAATCCGCCGGCTCACGAGATGTCTTCCTCCACGAGAGGAGATTGCGCGCGGGTCAGCGTGGGGCGTCGTCGAGCGGCGCGCCGCAGTCGGCGCAGAAGAACTCGTATTCCTTGACGTCGGCGCCGCATTTCGGGCACTTTCTCACCCGTATCTCACCCGTGTTTTCCTCGACCGGCGCGGGGCGGCGCCGCCCCGCCGCTTCGCGCCGCCGCCTCGCTATCGCACGCCCCGCGAACACACCCGCCACGCCAAGGGCGCCCAGGGCGATCAGTACGCCGACGGGCGGCCGGCGCTTAGCCATTTGCGCCCTCCCGCGACAGCGCTTTTACAAGCAGCGTCAGACCTTCGTTCACCGGGGCGCTCACGCCGCACCGTCCGCCGAGCTTCGCCACGTACCCGTTCATCGCGTCTATCTCCGTCCTCCGCCCCGCCCCGACGTCGCGCATCATCGAGGCGTGATGCGACGCCGTCACGGGTATCAGC
>JBFMFE010000228.1:0-3202 GCA_040752295.1 bacterium | reverse complement strand
AAAAAATATTTTTCCGCCGTTCGTTTGCGGATGGAATGCTATCGCCTGATTACAGGGGGGAACTCGCCCGGCATGGGTTTGTCAGGGCAAGGTGCGAAAAAAATTCATTCCGCAGGGCTGCGCCGGCCGCGGACCGGGCACGAGCCGCTCCCGCCGCCGGCGCGCCGGGGGGGATAATTCCGGCGCGGCGCCCGCCCGTTCAAGGCGGGTGCTAAAATAACTGATGAAAATGCTCCTGTACGCGCTCGTGTTCGTGAACGGGATGACCGTGATGGCGGTGGAGCTGACGGCGTCGCGCCTCCTCGCCCCGTACTTCGGCACGACCATATTCGTGTGGACGAACCTCATAGGGGCGATACTTCTGTTCCTGTCCGTGGGCTATTACCTCGGCGGCGCGATATCAGTGAAGCGTCCGGAGCCGTCCCTGTTGTACGGAATCTCCCTCGCGGCGGGACTGCTCGTCGGGGCGCTCCCCTACGCGGCGCAGCCGGTCATGGCGACGCTCTCCCGCACGGGCGGCACCCAGGCGTCGTTCATCGTCACGATGGCGGCGACTTTCCTCATCCTCGCGCCTTCGACCGTACTCATGGGGTGCGTTCTGCCCTTCGCGGTGCGGCTCAGGTGCGCCGACGCCGCCGACTCGGGCAGAACCGCGGGGTCACTCTACGCTTTCTCCACCGTGGGGAGCGTACTCGGCGTCTTCCTTCCCGTCGTCTTACTCGTGCCCGCGTTCGGGACACGCTCCACGTTTCTCGTTTTCTCGGCGCTTCTCTCCGCGGTCTCGCTCGCGGGACTCGCGCGCCCGCTCCCCGTCCTGCTCCTCGTTCTGTACGTCCCGGCGGTTTTAGCCGCGAGGGCGCCCCTGAGAACGCCGCAACGGGGTCAGGAACTCCTCGCGGAGGAGGAAACGGCGTACAACTACGTCCAGGTCGTCCGCGAGGGTGAACGCGTCAAAATGGTCATAAACAACGGATGGCTCGTTTACTCGCAGTATTTTCCCGGGCAGACGCTCACCGCCTCCTACAGGGACATGTTCGCGCTCGCCCCCGCATACTCCGAACGGTTCGGCGATGAGGGGTTCCCTGGCTCCATTCTCGTCCTCGGCGTGGGAGGCGGGGTGTCGTCCCGTCTCATGCGGTCGTTTTACCCCTCCGCCCGGATAACGGGCGTCGAGATAGACCCCGAACTGGTGCGGCTCGGGAGAACGCACATGGGTCTGCGCGGCGAGATTGACAGGATCGTTTTCGCCGACGGCAGGAATTTCCTGAGAGAATGCGGAGAAAAATACGACGTCGTGGTTGTGGACGTCTACAGGCAGGCGTACATCCCGCCCCACATGATCACGATGGAATTCTTCGAGTCCGCCGCGGGGTGCATGTCCCCGGACGCCGTTCTTGCGATGAACATCGCCTGGAGGTCGAGAAACGACACCCGCCTCGTGGAGTACGCCGGGAACACGCTCGCGGCGGCATTCCCGTCGGTCTTCATCGCCTCGATGAAGGGAAAGGGCAACACGATCGCCTTCGCCTCCCGCCGCGGGACGGACTCGGAACGGGTGGCGCGCAACCTGGCGGCGGCAGCGGGAGGCGAACTGCGACCGGTGATCGAAGAAACTTTCAACTTCGATTTCAGGTATCCCGGCGGCGCGCCCTTATTCACGGACGACTGGGCGCCCGTGGAGGTACTGACCGACCGCGTCGTGCTCGAGCTTCTCTGGAAAACCGGTCTATAAAACACCGGCGTCCGGTTACGGGTCTCCGTTCTCACGCAATCATTCAGCGCAGGGAACCTGTCAATGGCGGAAAGAGGGCGGTCGAAACTGAAAGTCGGCGTTGCCATGAGCGGAGGGGTGGACAGCTCGATGGCGGCGGCTCTGCTGAAAAAGGGCGGGTACGACGTCGTGGGATTCACGCTGAAACTGTTCGACGAGTTCGACCCCCGTCCCGGTTACAGGGGGTGCTGCTCGCTCGAATCCGTGGAAGACGCAAGGCGGGTCGCGCACGTCATCGGCATCCCGTTCTACGTACTGAACTACAAAAAAAAATTCATGGAAAAGGTCATCGAACCGTTCTGCGAGAGCTATCTGAGGGGCGAAACCCCCAACCCCTGCGTCGAATGCAACAGGTGGATAAAGTTCAAGTTTCTCCTCGAACAGATGGAATCGCTGGATATTGACCGCACAGCCACCGGGCACTACGCGCTTAAAAAATACGACGACGAAAAAAAAATACACAGGCTCTACCGCGCCGCCGACAGGGCGAAAGACCAGTCGTACTTCCTGTACATGCTCACGCAGAAAAATCTGAACCGCATACTCTTCCCGAACGGAAGATACAGAAAGAGCGCTCTGCGCGCGATGGCGGCGGCGCTCGGTCTGCCCGTGGCGGAGAAACCGGAAAGCCAGGACGTCTGCTTCGCGCTCGACGAATCGTACGTGGAGCTTATCGAAAAAAAGTACGCCGGAAGGATAAGAACGGGGAAGATAAAGACCGCCGACGGCAGGGTACTCGGGGAGCACCGCGGGATCCACCGCTACACGGTAGGGCAGAGGAAAGGGCTGCGCGTGAGCGCCGGAAAGCCGCTGTACGTCACGCGGATTGATACGGAGTCGGGCGCGGTTTTCGTCGGCGGCGCGTCCGATGCGCTGCGCGGTTCGTTCACGTGCGTGGACGTGAGCTTCGTCCACGACCCGCCGCCGGACGGAGCCGAAGTGCAGGTGAAGGCACGCTACCAATCCCCGTTCGCCGCGGCGCGTCTCTTCAGCGCCGGCGGGAACAGCGTGCTCGTACGCCTCGAAAAACCCCTGCGCGCCGTCGCGCCCGGACAGTCCGCCGTCTTCTACGGCGGCGACGAGCTTCTGGGAGGCGGTATAATTCAGCCCGACGCTGGCTGACCCCGCGCCGATACATCCATAAAAACGATTCAATTTATGTCTGGGAAATCATTTTTCTCAGGTTCGGACGTGACTTTGTCATCACTGATTTCAATATCGCCGGGGACTGCCAGACGGGGAGTTGATGGGAATTTGAATAATTCGCCTTTCACTGGCCCATCTTCTCCCTGTACTTTGTCTTGACCCGGATTATTCACACTCCCCCCTGAAGAAAAGAGCCTCCTGAGCCGATTATCATAGAGAGATGTAACAAAAACAAGGCTGAAAGGAGGCTCACCCTATGGGTGAAACGAATTATACCACAATAAC
>JBFMFE010000227.1:0-5027 GCA_040752295.1 bacterium | reverse complement strand
CCTTCAGAATATCCAGTCGAAAATCTTGTTCAGGATGCCGGTCTTCTGGCGTCTGGCGATGGGTCCGCGCCCCTCGTACCTGAGCTGCGCGTTGGATATCTTCGTCGAGGGGATCGTGTTATCGCGGGTGACGTCCCGCCCCCTTATCACGCCCGACAGCACCATTATCTGCGTCTCCTTGTTCACCACGACCGACTTGCGCGCCTCGATCACGAGGTTCCCGTTGGGGAGAACTTCCACCACCTCCGCCGTGATCGTCATCCTTAGGTTGCCGGTTGACCTGGTCGTTCCCTCGCCGGTGTACTTGTCGCTTGACTGTATGCCGAACTCCTCCAGAAACTTGCCGATTATCCCTTTTCCCGTTCCGCTGTCCATTTCCTCCGTCTGGGTGATTTCGGTCGTGGACCTCTGTGTGGCGGAGACGACCTCGTTCACGACGATCGTGACGACGTCGCCCACGTACCGCGCCTTGTTGTCCTGGAACAGGTATCCGCGGTTTTCGTCCCACAGCGAAGTGGCGCCCGCGGAAAGGGCGGTTGACAGCATACACACGATAATGCCGATTGCAGCGCCCGAGAGTTTCACCTGCGCACCTCCCTCTGCTCAAAACCGGACGGCAGGCGTACAGTGCCGCCGTCCACTATCACGGCGTCTAAAATCTTTTTTGTGCCAAGGTTCAGAACCCTGATGGTGTCGCCCCGCAGTCCCTTGCCCATGGCTTTCCCGCTGGCGGTGACCGTCACGTTCCCGGAGCGCGCCTGGATCGTCACCAGGTCGCCTGTGTTCACGTCGGCGGGGACGTCGAGCGCGCCCGCGTGGATTTCCCGTCCCGCTTTAACGTTCCGGACGGCGATCCTGTCCACCGCCTGGTCCACCGAAAAGAGCGTCCCGCGGCGCAGCCCGGACACGCTTCTGCGCTCCACGGCAACGTCCTGCGCCGTGACCGTCGCGCCGGCGGATATGTCCCGCGCGGCGACGACGACTTCCATCTCCAGGTCGAGGTACGACTGCATGCCGATCACCCTGCGCACACTGCCGTCCTGCACGAGTTCCATGCGGAAGCCGTTCAGTCCCGCGCGTTCCGGGCGCATGTCGAGCACCGGGCGAAGCTGGACGTCACCCGGGGGAAGCACCACGTCCGGCGGGTTCTCCCTGACGCTCACGGTCAGGTTCTTCACGTCGCCGGGGAGATTGTCGCGGAGAAAATCCACCGCCGCGCGGGCGATTTGCGCGCCGGTGACCACGGTGGCGCGTCCTCGGATATGCACGACTTCGGGTATGACCAGCGCGATGCCGTTCGGGTCGAGTCCGGCGTGGTAGAGGCTCGATTTCACCTGCCCCGGGTTGAGCGTCAGTGTCCCCGCGGGGGGCGGGGCGGCGCCGATCCTTAGCGAGGCGAGCTTCCGCGCCTGTGCGTCCGTCGCGTCCTCGATCACCGCGACGTCGCCGAGGAGGACCGCCGTTCCCGACACCTCCGAGCTTTCGCGGACGGTGATCTTCACCGCGCCCGCGTCGGCGGCGGCGAGGGCGAGGAACAGTGAAAGGGCGATTACCGGAGCGATCTTAAGCGTTGCTGCCACGGTTCATCACCGTTTCAGGTTGTTGGCGACTCCCAGCATGTCATCGGAGGTCTGTATGGCTTTCGAGCTTGCCTCGAAGGCGCGCTGGGCGACGATGAGGTTGACCATCTCGTTGACCACGAGCACGTTGGACTGCTCCAGAAACCGCTGTCGTATCAGCCCGAAGCCCTCCAGCCCCGGCTGTCCCTCGATGGGGGGACCGGACGCGGCGGTCTCGAGAAAGAGGTTTTCGCCGATGTTGGACAGTCCGCCGTTGTTGATGAAACGCACGAGCCTGATGTCGCCGATGTCCTGCGGGTCCACCTGGCCGGCGATCTTGATTGTCACGTGTCCGTCCGTTGTGATGTCAATTCTGTCCGCCTCGGCGGGGATGCTGAGCGCCGGCTCGAGGTAATAACCTTCGGACGTGACGACGCTTCCCTCCTCGTCCATGCCGAACGTGCCGTCGCGGGTGTAGGCGATTTCGCCGTTCGGGAGCCTGATTTGAAAGAACCCGATGCCCTCGATGGCGAGGTCGAGGTCGCGTTCCGTCTGGATGAGGTTGCCCTGTGTGAAGATTTTTCTGTTGGCGACCGGACGGGTGCCGAGTCCGACCTGGAGGGGTTCGGGGATGGAGGCGCCCTGTGTCACCGGCGTCCCTGCCTCGCGCATGGTCTGGTAGAAGAGGTCCTGGAAGCTCATCCTCATCATCTTGTAGCCTGTGGTGTTGACGTTGGCGAGGTTGTGGGCGATGTTGTCGGTGTTGAGCTGTTCGGCGAGCATACCCGTCGCCGCCGTAAAAAGCGATCGCATCATGGCGAAACTACCTCCTGAAAGTAATCACACCGTCTCGCTTCGACGTTTGCGGGGAGAAAAAGCCGGGTTTTATTCGAGTGTTTCTGTTTCGTGGAACGGAGCGCTTCAGTCGGTCGGCGCTCCTGTCAGCCCCTGCAAGCAGTCCGGCTGTTTTTTTCTCCCTTTTTCAAGTTGATCAGAGCCGCGCTATGTCGTTTACCGCGCGACCCAACTCCTGGTCCTCCGTCAGGATCACCCTCTGGTTCGCCTCGTAGGTGCGCATGATCTGGACCATGTCCCTGAGCATTGAAATGGCGTTGACGTTGGATTTTTCGACTGCGCCCTGGCGAAGCGCGAAGTCGTCCGCCGGACGCGGCTGAGGGTGTTCGGGACCGACCTCGAACATGTTGTGCCCCCTCTTCCTGACGGTCCTGAGATCGTCCACCGTGACAATCTTCAGACGGTCAACGAACTCGTCGCCTTTCTCGCCGTTGAACACGGCGCCTTTCTCGTCCACAACGAACTTTTTGCCCTTCAGGACGACGGGTCCCGTTTCGCCCATCACGCGGTAGCCGAGCGAGTTGACAAGCTCGTGGCTGGCGTTCATCGAGAATTCGCCGTCACGTGTCAGCCGCTCGCCGAACGGGGTCTGGAGCGTGAAAAATCCCCTGCCGTCAATCGCGAGGTCGAAGTTCCTGCCCGTGACGTATATCTCGCCCTGGGCGTGGTCGGTCGCGATTTCGTCAACCACGACGCCGAACGTTGACATCCCTATGAGCGGTCTGAGGTCCATCTCCCCCTCGATGCCGCTGACCTTGAGGTACGTGTCGTTTATCCTGTGCACGAGCATCTGTGGAAACGACTTCATCGCCTCGACGTCGCCCTTGTAGCCGGTCGTGTTCACGTTGGCGAGGTTGTTCGCGACGTCGTCCATGCGGATTTCGTTCGCGAGCATGCCCGTCGTGGACGTGTAAAGTCCTCTGATCAATCTATCACCTCCTTTCAATAAAATACTTATCTAAAGGCACACTTATGCCCGAACGCCCGCATTTTAACCGACCCGATTTTCGATTTCAAGGGCTGAAACAAAAAAAATTCTGTGACCGGGAATCCGGCAGATTTGCGGGCGGCAGGCGGTTTTTTCCGCATAAGCGTTAACTTTAAAAAAAAGCCATACCGATATATTGATTCTGGCGCAAAAAGTTCAAAACAGGAGTGAAGCAGGTCTTGACTGTCATTGCGAGGGAGCCGAAGGCGACCGAAGCAATCTCAAAAAAAGCCAGTAAAAAACTTGAGATTGCTTCGCTTCGCTCGCAATGACAAGTGTGGGGAAGTCGCTCGCAATAACACCGGAGTATGGCAACCATAGATGAAACCCAAATTTGGTAAAATCGGACTTTTTGCACTGGAATCATATATTGCAAAAACGAATATCGAATGTCGAATAACGAATTTCGAATTATGAAGTCCTCCTTCGTCTTCGTTCTCCTTCGACATTCTGCGGTTCCTTGTTCGATATTCGATGTTCCGTTAAGTTAGCGCTTACGGGCTTTTTCCGTGATTTCCCCGCGTGCGCCCGCCGCGCCGTCGATCACCCGGCGTGCACCACCTTGTTCCAGGCGTCAAGTTCGCGCACCATGTCCTCTTTTATGCAGGTCAGCTCCGCGTCGGAAAAATCGGTGAAGTTCACGCGCACCTTCTCGCCCTGCTCGCCGAGTGTGAGTATGTACTGCTCCTCGTCGCGGATTTTCCCCGTCTTCAGCGCCAGGTCGTACAACTCGGTCCCCGGGTACGGCGTCGCGAAAAAGATCACTTCGGGAGTCAGGGCAAGCTCCTTGCAGAAATCCACGGTTTCCCGGATCGTATCTTTCGTCTCGCCGGGCAGACCGACGATGAACGAGCAGTCCGCCCAGCCCATGTACTTCTGCGTCAGCCGCACGGCTTCCTTCGCCTTTTCCACCGAGACGCGCTTCTTGATGGAGTCGAGGATTTTCTGGCTTCCGGACTCTATCCCGTAGCCGATGAGCACGCAGCCCGCCTCCCTCATTCTGGCGATGAGTTCCTCCGTCATGAGGTTGACCCTCCCGGCGCACCCCCACTCGATGCCGGGGTTCTCCCGGAGAAGAAGGTCGCAGAAGCGCATGACGTGCCTGCGGCTCGTCACGAAGCAGTCGTCCGTGAAGTGGAAGTATTCCACGCCGTACCTGTCCTTGATCAGCTTCATCTCCTCCACGATGTTTTCGGGCGAGCGGTACCGGTAGCCGAAACCCATGAAGTCGTGGTAGCAGAACGTGCACTTGTAAACGCATCCGCGGGAGGGCGTGAGGTTCATGGAATTTTTTTGAACGTCGCCGCGCCTGCCGCCGTCTATCCACTTGTTGACGTTGACCGCGCCGATGGGGTTGCGCACGTAAACGTCCATCGGGAAAAGCTCCCACGCGGGGTGAGGCAGGGCGTCGAGGTCGCGCGCCGGCGCCCGCGGAGGGGTTCTCACGATGCCGCCGCCGCCGTCGCGGAACCATATCCCGTCCACGCCGTCCAGCCCGCCCCCCCCCGACAGCGCGCGCAGAACCCCCGAGCACGTCGCCTCTCCCTCGCCTATGCAGACGACGTCCACGGGGTTGTTCTCCATCATGATGCGGGGGATGGACGTTGCGCACGCGCCGCCCACGA
>JBFMFE010000226.1:0-10038 GCA_040752295.1 bacterium | reverse complement strand
GACCGCCGCTTCGGGGGCGGCGAGTTGGATTCTCCAAAAGTGCGGCGGCGCCGACCCCGCCCGGTACGCGAGCGGATTCCGCGCCTTCCCCACCGCGCTCCGGGAAAACTTCGCGGGGAATTATGGTCCCGGCGTCTGCCTCGACGCGCTTCTGAGCCGGGGCGCGCCGCGATTCACGGGCGTCCCCGTGCGGTTCGACGCCGGCGCGAGACGGAGATCCAATTACACGCTTCCCATGCTCGCCGGCAGGGCGCTGGAGATGGCGGCGGGATTCAGCGTTCTCCCATTCAGGATGGCGGGCGCAGCGGGGTGTTTACTGGTTTTTTTCGGCGCCGGAGCGGGAGTCTGTATCGCGGCGCGTCTCCTTGCAGGCGGCGGCTTCGCCGTTGGGCTTGCGTTATTCTCCCCCGTCGCTTTTCTCTTCGGCGGTTCTCTTCTCGTTTTATGGACTATCGGGGAACGCCACGCGAGAATGTATTCCCGCGCGCCCGGGATGCCCCCGGCGGCGGTGAGGGAGACGGCGGGGTTTCGCGGCGCCGGTCCGGATGATGGCGCCAGCGGTGAATAACAAAGCGGACGCCCGTCGCGCCGGGCGGTCCGGCGGGGACGGGGCGCTTTAAAAATCCTTTTCGGTCAGATGGTTCAGCTTAATATCGTGGAACTCGTCGCGCCAGTGGAACCTGCCGCCGATGAACTCGTCCCTGCGCACGATGACGGAATCGCGTTCGTCAATCCAGAAATCCACCCGTGAGAATTTCTCTTTTTCGAGAACCCCGACGGCTTCCTTCACCCTGAAGCCGAGCGCATTCGGAACGCCCCATTTCTCGAGATCGGGTTCGTAGGGCGCGGGGACGAGGTTCTTTCCGAAGCCGAAGCTGATTACGTACGCTTCGCGGTCGTGGAATTTCCTTTCCCCCTCGAACTTCATGGTCCCGTTCAGCCTGTAGTAGTCCATGAGTATGAGGTTCACCGCCCAGCTCGAGTTGATCAGGCTGGACGCCTCGGCGTTGTGAATGTCGCGCCTGACGGCGACGGGGCTGAAGCGCAGCTTGAGGTAGTATACGTCGGGGTTTTTGTCGGGGCGATACGTCTGCCGCGTCCTGATGAGCATGGCGGGCACGAAGTCGGATTCGAGGACCTCAAGCTGGCACAGGAACGGTTTCATGAATTTATAGACGTTTTTCCCTTTTTTCAGTGAGGGGTCGGTGTCGTCGAGAACGGACTCTTCACCCGCCTCCTTTTCGAGTCTGTCCTTGAGAGAACCGGGCACGGAGCGCTCCGCGTCCGCCCTTACCTCTTTTTCCTTTTCCTTGACGAACGTGTCGTACCCCATCTTGTAATCAACGAAACTGTAGCTCTGGATTTTCCGGTGTTTTTCGAACGCCCTGGCGAGGATGTCTTCGGCGGTCGGGGCGGGTTCGGGAGCGGGCGACGCTGCTGCGATGCGCAGCGCCGCGAGGGCGAGAGAAAGAAGGACCGCGGCATACGCGCTGCTGCGTGAAGACATCCGGGGAGCAGCGAAAGCGCCGTGCTGCCTGTCGTTCCCGGCGGTTCGCATGCGGAAAAGCATCGTGGAAGATTATACAGGGGTGGAGGGCGCGTTTCCACGAGGATATAAATGGGTGTCCAGCCCTGCGGAATGGGTGTCCCATCTGGTTGACTCCGGGAGAGCGGAGAGGTAAAATGGAGCGGTGGAATGGAGGCGGGGAATGGTTGCGGGAAAAATTTTCGGATGTGTATTGACGGGATATGGGGGTGGGTGTATACTTAAAAAGACAGCAGAGGAGAGGGGTTGAGGTCGGGACTGAAAGTGAGCGTAGAGACATAGAGTGAATCGCGAAAAGATTCGGGTTGTAAAAAAGCCCCGGATTTTTTCGGGGCTTTTTTTCGACCCGGGTTGCGGCACGGGACCGGGATCGGCGAACCTTGACAAGTGCATAGGGAGCCAGAGAGGGCAGTCTCGCCTTGGTAATAAGGCGGAAGATTCGGGTCAAGCGAGTAAGGGCACACGGTGGATGCCTTGGCACCGGGAGTCGAAGAAGGACGTGGCAGGCTGCGATAAGCCCCGGGGAGGTGCGAGCAACCTTAGATCCGGGGATGTCCGAATGGGGAAACCCGGCGGGGGTAGTGCCCCGTCATCCGCGCCTTAATCCATACGGCGCGGAGGAGAAGCGGGGGAACTGAAACATCTCAGTACCCCGCGCAAGAGAAATCAACCGAGATTCCCTGAGTAGTGGCGAGCGAAAGGGGAGGAGCCTAAACCGCGGAGATGTCAAGCCCGCAGGCGTTGTCTCCGCGGGGTTGCAGGACCGGCGCGGCGCAGCTGCGGACGCGCCCCGGAGTGATAAACCGTTCGCTTAGCGTAAGCCTCTGGAAAGGGGCGCCGCAGAGGGTGACAGCCCCGTGCGCGAAAAGTGAACGGCTCCGGCGCCGGTTCCTGAGTACCACGGGACACGGGAAATCCTGTGGGAAGCCGGGAGGACCACCTTCCAAGGCTAAATACTACCCGGTGACCGATAGTGAACCAGTACCGTGAGGGAAAGGTGAAAAGTCCCCCCGTTAGGGGAGTGAAATAGAACCTGAAGCCGTGCGCCTACAAACCGTTGGAGGGCTATGCCGGCGGTCTTCGGGCTGCCGGAACGCCTGACAGCGTGCCTTTTGTAGAATGAACCGGCGAGTTACGGTACGCAGCAAGGTTAAGGGGTCAACACCCGGAGCCGGAGCGAAAGCGAGTCTGAACAGGGCGAACAGTTGCGTGCTGTAGACCCGAAGCCCGGCGATCTATCCATGGCCAGGGTGAAGCATGGGTAAGACCATGTGGAGGCCCGAACCAGTGGTCGTTGAAAAGGCTTTGGATGAGCTGTGGATAGCGGTGAAAAGCCAACCGAGCCGGGTTATAGCTGGTTCTCCCCGAAATGGCTTTAAGGTCAGCCTCGGGAATCAGCCTGCGGAGGTAGAGCACTGAATGGAATAGGGGCCTTCACCGGTTACCAAACCCAATCAAACTCCGAATTCCGCAGGTGGAAGCCCGGGAGTGAGTCCACGGGGGATAAGCTCCGTGGTCGAGAGGGAAACAACCCAGACCGCCAGCTAAGGTCCCCAAACCAGGCTAAGTGGAGAAGGATGTTGAATTACCCAGACAACCAGGATGTTGGCTTAGAAGCAGCCATCATTTAAAGAGTGCGTAACAGCTCACTGGTCAAGTGGTTCTGCGCCGAAAATGTAACGGGGCTTAAGCCTGGTACCGAAGCTGCGGACCGCCGGCGCCGGTTTCCGGCGCGGGCGGTGGTAGGGGAGCGTTCCATCGAGGGCTGAAGCCGGACCGTGAGGACCGGTGGACCGGATGGAAGTGAGAATGCCGGTACGAGTAGCGAGAGATGAGTGAGAATCTCATCCGCCGAAAGTCTAAGGTTTCCTGGGGAAGGTTCGTCCGCCCAGGGTTAGTCGGTCCTAAGCCGAGGTCGAAAGACGTAGGCGATGGCTAGCAGGTTAATATTCCTGCACCACCTGCGCAACGTTTGCACCGACGGGGTGACGCAGGAGGGCAGGTCATCACACGGATGGATGTGTGTGTTCCAACCCTTGTAGGAGGGGAGTGTAGAAATGTATGCTCCCGTCAACTCTGAGGGGAAGGAGGAGCGGATCCTTCGGGTGACGCGAACTGACCGTACCCACACTGCCGGGAAAAGCCCCTGGGGAGGAGCGCGGGTGACCGTACCGGAAACCGACACAGGCAGACGAGGAGAAGATCCTAAGGCGAGCGAGAGAACCCTCGCTAAGGAACTCGGCAAAATCGCCCCGTAACTTCGGGAGAAGGGGCGCCCCGCCAGGGTAGAGCCTGGGATCAAACCCAACGCTCAGCCCGAGGGGGCCGCAGTGAAGAGGCCCAAGCGACTGTTTAGCAAAAACACAGGTCTCTGCCAAAGCGAAAGCTGACGTATAGAGACTGACGCCTGCCCGGTGCTGGAAGGTTAAGGAAGGGGGTTAGCGGCCTTCGGGCCGCGAAGCTCTCGACTGAAGCCCCAGTAAACGGCGGCCGTAACTATAACGGTCCTAAGGTAGCGAAATTCCTTGTCGGGTAAGTTCCGACCTGCACGAATGGCGTAACGATTTGGGCGCTGTCTCAGCGAGGGACTCGGCGAAACTGCACTACCCGTGAAGATGCGGGTTTCCCGCGAAAGGACGGAAAGACCCCGTGGAGCTTTACTACAGCCTGGCACTGAACTTCGGTCTGTGCTGTATAGGATAGGTGGGAGGCTGTGATGGGAGGTCGTCAGGTCTCCCGGAGCCGACCTTGGAATACCACCCTGTGCAGGTTGAAGTTCTAACCCCATGCCGTGAGCCGGCAGGGGAACAGTGTCAGGTGGGTAGTTTGACTGGGGCGGTCGCCTCCTAAAATGTAACGGAGGCATTCAAAGGTACCCTCAGCACGGTCGGAAATCGTGCGTCGAGTGTAAGGGCATAAGGGTGCTTGACTGTGAGACCGACAGGTCGAGCAGATGCGAAAGCAGGACCTAGTGATCCGACGGCACAGCGTGGAACGGCCGTCGCTCAATGGATAAAAGTTACCCCGGGGATAACAGGCTTATCTCCCCCAAGAGTTCACATCGACGGGGAGGTTTGGCACCTCGATGTCGGCTCGTCGCATCCTGGGGCTGAATAGGGTCCCAAGGGTTGGGCTGTTCGCCCATTAAAGCGGCACGCGAGCTGGGTTCAGAACGTCGTGAGACAGTTCGGTCCCTATCCTTCGCGGGCGCAGGAGATTTGAGGGAAGCTGTCCCCAGTACGAGAGGACCGGGATGGACGGACCTCTGGTGTACCTGTTGTCGCGCCAGCGGCACCGCAGGGTAGCCATGTCCGGAAGGGATAAGCGCTGAAAGCATCTAAGTGCGAAGCCCCTCCCAAGAAGAGATCTCCAGGCATCTTCGGATGCGAGAGACCCCTGGTAGATTACCAGGTTGATAGGCCGGAGGTGTAAGCGCGGCAACGCGTTCAGCTGACCGGTACTAATCGGTCGATCGCTTGACCCTTTGCAGTCATCTCATCATTCGAGGCTGTCCGCTCGCTCCCCGTGCACCTGTAAAGGCTCGCCTCCGGCGGGTCGCTTGAAAATGTGTTTTTCCCGGCGGCTATTGCGGAGGGGAAACACCCGTTCCCATCCCGAACACGGAAGTTAAGCCCTCCTGCGCCTATGGTACTGCGGGGGAGACCCCGTGGGAGAGTGGGTCGTCGCCGGGTTTTTATTTTTCCTCAAAAAATCTCGCCATCGTCCCAGAAGGTTCGCCCCCGCGCGGGGGCGTGGATTGAAACCAAGAGGTGCGTCTGGATGACGGGGGCGTGGATTGAAACCCTCCACGTCAGACACCTGCCGCAGGCGGCAGCCGCGCGAGGCTCACACCCCGTTGATTTTCAAAGCCGTTAAAAGTAAAATCACCTCGTAATAAATGCTGAAAAAAGAGTCGCTTGTTGTCGCCCTCGCCGTTCTCGTTGTGGCGGCGGGGGGCGATAAGCCGCTTGTAAAAAAATGCTGAAAAAGGCGGCGCTTTTACTTACCTTTGCCGTTCTCGTGCCGACGGCGGCGGAGCGCTTCGCCGCGCAGACGACAGGCGCGAAGGGCGCCGTTAGAACCCCGCTCTGGTCGCCGGACGGCAAAAGGGCGGCGTTCGTTTACGAGGCGGAGGGAAACCTCGAGGCTTACGTTGTCACCGTCGGCGACAACCGGGGACGGAACCTGAGCAGGACCCCCGGCGTGGAGCGCGACCTCGCGTGGTCGCCGGACGGAAAGACGCTCCTTTTCGCCTCCGAACGCCAGGGCAATCTCGACATCTGCGCGGTGAACGTGGAGACGGAAGAGGAGAAGTGCCTGACGCGCGGCGTCGCCGACGAGTTCTGGCCCGTGTGGAGGCCGGACGGGGCGGAAATCGCCTACTGCTCCTACGAAAACGGGCGCGGCAGCGTTTACATCATCGGCGCGGGGGGAGGGGACGCGAGGCGGTTCTACGGACCCGAGTCCTGCTACCCCACGTGGGCGCCGAACGGAAAAAAGATCGCCCTTGCGTACAACGGGGACATAGTCGTGGTGGACGTCGAGAGCGGGAGGGAGAAGAACATCACCGTGCCGCTCATCAGCGGCGAGTGGGTCGAGGACACGCTCCCCTTCTGGTCTCCGCGCAAGGACAGGATCGCGTTCGTCGGGAGGTACGAGTCCTTCCTGACGGAGATATACACTCTGAGCGGGGGCGGCAAGAAGCTGGCGCGGATATCGGACAACGTCCACGAGGAGTTCCGCCCGCAGTGGTCGCCGGATGGCAAATGGCTCACCTACGCGGCGTACCTGCCCGGGAGGACCACGACGGAGATTTTCGCGTCGCGGCAGGACGGCACGGAGAGGGTGAGGCTCACCGACAACTACGTTTTCGACACCAGCCCCTCGTATTCGCCCGACGGCGGGAAGGTCCTTTTCGTGAGGCGGGAGCGGGGGCGCGACGCGCTCTACGTCATGAACGCCGACGGGACGGATCAGAAGCCCTTTTTTCCGGAGGGCTTCATCCCTGAGGGAGCGGCACAGAGCGGGAAGGAGCGCGGGAAACGGTGATGGACGCGCAGAAGAGGAGAGAAGATTTCGAAGCCGACTGGGAGAGGCGCGGTGCGGAACTGCTCGACGACATTTTCGGCTCGGGAACGGGTCTGCGCGGAATCGTCAGGGTCAAGGAACCCTCCGGTCTGGGCGCCGGGGAGGTGGTTATACAGGCGGCGGCGGGCAGCGGGGAGGAGCGTGCGATGATAATGGATAGGCTGGTGAGGTGGGCGGAGCGCGAAGAGAACTGGATCAAGCTCAAAGGGCTGATGCTTATATAAGGGTCCGGTGGTGATTACTGCGGGGGGCGCAAAATACTTCTCATTCACACAGAGGCGCAGAGAATGATGAAAATGGAAGTATCTCGTGCTCCGGGCGGTATTTGCTGAGTGGTTATTTGAAAACGGGTTTGCGGAAGACGGAATCTTCGATGGGTTCGTTGATCCTGTAGTCGCTGAAGTACTTCCGGTATTCGAAGGAATAGGGGATGTTTGAGGGGCGCGTGACCCACCGCGCGGCGTGGATGAGCCATCTGCCCTTTACCTTCTTGTAGTACAGTTCGGCGGTGGTGCTCACGCTGTATTTCCTCGTTTCCCTGACGAGGCTGACGTACTTGAGGATGAGCATTTTCTTTTTATCAATGAACCAGGTCATGGGGAAGGCGCCTTTCGCGCCGGGTTTGGGGTTGAGGGTCAGGACGTGGCATTTGCGCCCGCGGTAGGTCTGGTCTTTCGAGACGTACAGGTCGAAGAGCGACTTAACCTTTTCGCTGAAATTTTCGTCCATGGCGATGGAGCCCGGCTGGTTGGGGTCGCCGGGATGGAACCCCTCGATGGGTTCGGACAGCAGTTCGTAGGCGTGTTTGTCCGGCGCTTTGTAATAGTATTTGGTGATGAGTTCGGCGACGTGCGGCTTGCGCGCGAACGGCTTGTCGCCGTCCTCATCGTACTCGACGCCGTCCTGACGCGTTGTGACGATCATCTTTTCGGATCGCGAGAGGGTTTTTATGTTCTGCCCGATAAAGATTTCCTGAAGCCCGTCCACGAGTTGTTCACCCGTCACGGCGTGAGCCGCCGGTGCGGCGGTAAAGAGCGCCGCGAGTGCCAGCGCCGCGGCGACGGCGGAGGCCGTCGCCGGCGCGGACGCCTTCCGTGTCGTGCGGGTTGTTTTCATATCCGTTTTATCCTGCCTGAAGTTTTTCCCAGCCATAATTTCAGAACCAGGAAGAAAGCCTCGGCGATTATGTTGCCGGACATTTTCGATTTTCCGATCTTCCTGTCGGTGAAGGTGATAGGGAACTCAGCGGGTCTGATGCCGGCGGAGACGATGCGGAACATGGTTTCGACGAGGAAGCCGTAGCCTTTGGCGGAGACGCATTCGAGGCGCGCGGGAGCGACCGCGTTCAGGTCGAGGAAACGGTAGCCCGTAGTGACGTCGCGCACGGGGATGCCGAGGAGCGTGCGTGCGAACAGGTTGCCGCCGCGGCTGAGTATGCGGCGGCGCAGAGACCAGTTCACGGTGCGTCCGCCGGGGACGTAGCGCGAGCCGACCACTACGGGGTGGCGCTCGCCGGCGGCGAGAAGCCCCGGGAGCGCCTCGGGATCGTGGGAGAAGTCGGCGTCCATCGAGAGGACGGCGTCGAAGCCGCGAGCGCGCGCCCATTGAAGCCCCGCGATGAAAGCCGTGCCGTAGCCCGATTTGCCGGCGCGCCGTATGAGGTGCAGGTTCGGGAAATCGGCTTTCATGCGTTCGACTGCGGCTCCCGTGCCGTCGGGAGAGTTGTCGTCCACCACGACGACGGACGCCTCCGGGACCGTCGAAAAGATTTGGGGAACGAGCGCCTCGATGTTTTCCTTTTCGTTGTAGGTGGCGACGAGCACCGCGACCTTGCAGCGGGGATGGGCGGTTCGTCCGTCCGGGGGATTCCCCGCCGTCTCCCGCTCGTTCCGCCGGCGGCGGAGGGACCGCGCGAGCGCCGCGATTTTCGCGTAGCCCGCGATCGTGCGGGCGAAACGGATTTTGCTCCTGCCGCGTTTGCGCTCGTAATGGAGGACGAAGGGTATTTCCTCGACGCGCGCGCCGAGGGGGTTCATGCGGACGAGAAGCTCCGCCATCACCGAGAAACCGCCGGTTTCGATGAGGTTCGCGCCGAACGCGCGTCTCGACTCGCGCAGTATCCGCCTCGAGTAGGCTCTGAACCCGCAGGTGTAATCGCGGACGCCGGGCACCCCCGCGAAGAGGCGCATGAAGAGCACGGCGCCGCGGCTGAGTATGCGGCGCGGGGGCGAGACGCCTATCTCGCCTCCACCCGGCGCGAAGCGCGAGGCGATGACGACGTCGGCGCCGCGGCGGACACGGTCAACCATGTCCGGGATATGGGACGGGTCGTGCGTGTCGTCCGCGTCCATGGATACCATGACGTCGTCCCCGGCGGAGCGCTCGAGGAATGCGTCAATGCCGGTGCTCATCGCGCGGGCAAGCCCCATGTTCCGTGGATGGTCCACGACGATCACCCTGCCGTCCGCCGCGAGGGGGTGACCGAGCGCGGCGTCGCGCGTGCCGTCGGCGCTGCCGTCGTTGACCACGAGGACCTTCCACTCTTCGCCGAGGCGCTCGTCCAGCCCCCTGAGCCGCCGGAACAGCTCCGGGAGAGCCTCCGCCTCGTTGTATGCCGGCAGTACGATGTAGATCATCGCTGGTGATATTTTAGCAGGGATTATTCAGGGCGCAGGGTGCGGGGGGAAAAGCGTAAAAAGCTGGGTCTCGGGTCTTGGGTCTCGGGTTTCGGGTAAAAGATTAAAGACGTGCCGCGAATTAACGCGAATTTGCACGAATAAAAGCGGCTTACAGCGCTGACGGCTGAGCGAAGCCCGCCGGTTCGACCGGGGCGACGGACGGGTGGGACCGTGGTGTACTGCCGGGCGCGCGTCGCGCGCGGGGGACGCTGTCCTGCCGGCGTTGAACCGCCACGGCGGAGCGGTCTAAAATTGATTCCGGCGAAAAAGTCGAAATCGTGAAAACGGAGGGCGCGGGGGACGCCTGCCTGCGCCGCACAGGGGGAGGGAACGACCATGGAAGGAAACGTTCTGGACGTTCACAAGCTAAGACCCTCGCAGTTTCGGGGACTCGACCGGAGGCGCACGGTTGCGGTGCTTCCGTTCGCGCCGATAGAGTGTCACGGCGAACACCTTCCGCTCGGGACGGATTATATCGCGGCGGGCGAGCTTTTCCGTTCCGCGGCGGAGCGTTTCGCGGAGGCGAATCCGGAGTGGAAATTTCTTTTCACGCCCGTGATACCGCTCGGCGCGGACGCCGTGCCCCACGGCGGCTCGCTGTGGGTGAGCGCGGGCGTGGTGAGGGACGTCGCCGATGAGATGACGAAACGTTTCATCGAGTACGGGTTCCGGTTCGTCGCGCTTTTCAGTTCGCACGGCGGGTTCGGGCAGACGCTCGCGATGGAG
>JBFMFE010000225.1:0-3757 GCA_040752295.1 bacterium | reverse complement strand
CCGTGAAGTATCCGTTCGTGACGACTGTCAGGAATCGCGGCTCGCACCGCGACGCCATCGAAAAAATCAGGTCGGCGGCGTCCTCCCTCATGAAAGGCTCGCCGCCGGTCACCGTCATCCATAGAACCCCCCTCGGTATGGAGCGCAGCGCCGCGTCCCACGTCCGCGCGTCCATTTCCTCCGCCGGGTCTTCGTATATGCGGCACGTCATGCAGCGGGAATTGCACCTGTGCGTGACGCAGCACGCTATCGAAAGCGGCGTGAGAACGGGGAAACGTAAACGGCGGAAGCCGGCGTAGAGCGGGTATCTCAAAAGCACTTCCGCCGTGTTCATGGCGCTTTGCCTGCGTTCCGCCGCCGCTTTTTCGCGAACGGAAGAAGGGTGTTCAGAAGTAGTTCATGGGGTTGACCGCGGCGCCGTTGACCCTGACCTCGAAGTGGAGATGCGAGCCGGTGGAAACGCCGGTGCTGTCGGCGAGCATTATGGGGTCGCCCCGCTTCACCTTCTGCCCTTCGGACACGAGAAACTTCTGCCCGTGCGCGTAGAGCGTGATCAGGTTTCCCGCGTGCTCTATCATCACGGTGAGACCGTACCCGGACCTGCGCTGCGCCGAGAAGACGACGCCGTCATCGGCGGCGCAGATGGTCGAGCCCATGGAGGCGCGCATGTCCAGGCCCCTGTGATACTCCGACGCGCCCCGCTTGGGCGCGGTCCTGTGCCCGAATCCGCTGGTGATGACCATCCTCCTGCCGCAGAGCGGGGAGCCAAGCCTGCCGGTGTAGGTCACGCCGGGCTTGCCCCTCTGCCGCCGGCGGATTTCCTCCTCGATCCGCTTGTTTTCCTCCTCCATCTCGCGGAGCTGTTTTTCGTAGAGCGAGATGTCGTTCTGAATCTTTTTGAGCGATGTTTTCTTATCGTTTTTGAGGGCGAGGGCGTATTGTTTCCGCCGGGCGTGCGCGGTTTTGACTTTTTCGATTTCGCCTTGCTTCGACTCGACCTGGCGTTTTTTGTCCTCGACGTCCCTGCGAAGCGCCTGTATGCGGGAGATCGCGTCCTGGTCGTTCATGGCGATAAGGCGTATGTAGTGGGTTCTGCTCATCAGGTCGCCGAAGCTCGTCGAGTTGAGGATGACTTCAAGGTAGCCGACGCTTCCGTGCTTGTATATGGCGACGAGGCGGTCGTGGTAGAGCGAGAGCTGCTTCTCGTAGGCTTCGGTCGTCTCGACGAGTTTCCGGGACAGGAAGGCGTGCTCGGTGCGTGTGCGGATCAGTTCCCGGTTCGTCCGCTCGAGAGCGTCCTCGGCTTTCCCGATCTCGACGTCAACCCTGTTGATCTGCTTGAGTATGTCCTTTTCCTCGAGGTTTTTCCTGTTGAGGATTTTCCGCGTCTGGTTTATTTTCTTCTGAAGTTCGTCCTGTTTGCCGGAGAGGTCGTCCTGCGAGGACGAGATGGGCGAAGAAAAGAGCGATGCGCACAGCGCCGCCGCCGCGATGAACGCGGTCAGCCGCACGGGAACGATGGAAGTCGAGCCTGTCGCAGGCGCGATCACCGGCACGTCGGAATTATTATAACAGGGTTACCCGTGTACGGGAATTGCCGGTGTCCCTCGAGCGGCACGGTGTCACTTTTTACCGACCGCGATTTCCTCGGCGCGGCTCTTCATCGCCTTGATAAGGATGCTTACCGGTGAAACCTGAAGCGCAAGCCCAAACTCGGGTTTCGCCTTGATCACGAGCTTGACCATGCTTCCCATCTTTGAAAGGTCGGGCGCCTTGTCGAAGTATATCAGAAGCGTCTTTTTCCCGCCGTCCACCGGGACAAGCTCCCAGTAGCCCGGCTCGGCTTTCGGATCGTCGGGGCTGTGCATGTAGAGCCGCGGCTTTTTGAAGACGTAGCGCGTGGAATACTTTTCCGTCGCCTTCACCATCGCGATGACCTTCACCTGGACGGTGTGCTCGACGGTCAGTTCGTCCTTGCCCCTCGACAGCACCTTCACGGGAAGCATTTCCGGCACGAACTCGTGGTACCGCTCGACGTCGGACACCGCTTCCCACGCCGCGTCCGGGGGCGCGTCGGCGAGCATGGCGACCATCCTGTACGAGATCTCCTCCCCGGAATAGGAAAGATGGATCAACTGCCCGTGCTTCGCCATGAGTTTGATCGTGTTTATGTCGAGTTCCTCTTCGAGCACGTTCTTCGCCGGCGCCGCCGCCTGCGCGAGGCACAGCGCCGCGCACGTGGTGAGAACGCCGAGCGCGCCGCGGACGACGTTTACGCGGTTTCCCCAAATCGCTCCGAAAGCCAATCCCGTCACCCCTTTCGTTCGCGCTTTCCGCTTTGCCGGCGCAGACGATCGGGAAAAAGCAGTCAGCCGGCACGTTCAACGGACACACATTATAACTCACCGCGTTGTTAAATTGAACGGCTTGCCGCGTTGTTGATGGGAACGTTATATGATTCCGGCGCAAAAAGTTCAAAACAGGAGTGAAGCAGGTTTTGACTGTCATTGCGAGGGAGCCGAAGGCGACCGAATCAATCTCAAAAAAAGCCAGTAAAAAAACTTGAGATTGCTTCGCTTCGCTCGCAATGACACCGGAGTATGGCAACCATAGATGAAACCCAAATTTGGTAAAATCGGACTTTTTGCACTGGAATCAAATTTCCAATCTAAAATTTCGAACGGAAGTCTTAAACTTCTACACTGGATATTCATCATTCGCTGTTCGACCTGCCTGCCGTCAGGCACGGCATTCGATATTCGTTTCTATCAACGCCCGTGCCCCTGCCCGTGCCCGTGCCCCTGCCCGTCCTTTTTTGTTTTTCTTACTTCGATATTCTACATTGGATATTCATCATTCTACATTCCTCTTTTAATGCTTCACTTAGCTCGCCGGCTCCATACTCCGCCATTGAGCCGGGAATTGGTTTCACCCGCCGCGTCCGTCCGTTTTCCTGTTCCGTTCGATGCAGTACTCGATGATCTCGACCGTTCCCGCGCCGTTTTCGGACGCGGACACGAAAGACGCGCGCGCCCGGACGCTCTCGTGCGCGTTAGCCGGAGCGGCTGAGAAACCCACGATTTCGAGGTACGGAAGGTCGCCTGGCGCGTCGCCCACGCCCCCGATCTCTTCGAGAACGAGACCCTCGCGCCGGGCGAGAAAGCGGACTCCCTCGCCCTTGTTTATATCCGAAAAATAGATCGTCACGCACCGTATTCCCTCTTCGACCGCGACGTCGAGGCGGTTCGCGTCGCGCACGTCCCGCGCGATCGAGCCGGTTTCCCCGACCGTGTGCCCCGGCGCGGGATACACCGAGAAGGAGAATTCCTTCCCCGGCTGTATCTTGCCCGTGCCCGCCGCTTCGAATCTCTCGTGCAGAAGGTCGTGTATCTTTCGGACGAGTTTTTTTCGTTCCGGCGTGATCGAAGGGTGTGGGAGAAATTCGTACGTGGCGGGGAGGTACAGCCCTGAGCCGCTTTCGAACACGGCGGGCTTGACGGCGCCGATGAGCTGGCACATCAGCTCGACGTACGGCTGCTGGCGACCGGTGCAGAGCGTAACGTGGGGCACGTCGGGGTCGCTCTCCGCCAGCCGGTTGAATTCCCTTATCCGGGCGAGCGCGCCGAGGTCGGCAGGCTCGCTCTCGCCGGGCGTGATGCACCCGTCTATGTCAACGACAATCAGCCTGATTTTCCTTTCGCGGCGCATTGCGGCATTGTACCACGGCGCTCCGCCCGGGGCAATTTCGCCGCCGGGC
>JBFMFE010000224.1:0-8418 GCA_040752295.1 bacterium | reverse complement strand
TCCGCCAATCGCTTCCCGAATATCTCTTCGCTGCGGATAATCACTCCGACATCGCTTTATTCATCCTCGAAAACGCCGACTTAGACAGATTGCCGGAAATCACTCTTGCCGCGTGAGGAAAAACGTACTACTGTTCAGTTTGTCAGTTGGAATCTGAAACATATTGTCAAGATGAAAACCATTGCCGGAGTAAATGCGGTAAATACGGCGGAAGGATACAGAGAGCTTAAAATAAGCACTGTACATGGGGTGATTTCAAATGAACAACAAGGAACCGGAAGTCATGAGAATGCTGCGAAGGATCAGGGCGGACATTCGCGAAGAGACAAAGAACATGTCGGACGAGGAATATGTGGAGAAAATACGAGCGGAAGCGGAAGCGTGCAAGAAAAGATACGGCTTGAAACTTTCCTTGCGTGAAAAGGTGAAAAAATGATCCTGACGACCGGATGTTTCGTTCTACTTTTGCAGTAGCCGCGATAGTCCAACCACTCACGCTTCCCGTTAAGCGTCGCCTTCCGAAAATAACAATGCGTCTGCATGTTGCAGACTGGCCGCCCGGTATTGAAGCCCGTCCGCCGGCTCAGCGGACTGCGATGGGAACCGGCATGAAGCAGAGGGCGAACAGCACGGGCGCGAGGAGCGCCTTTCGCCTCTTCGCCCTCGACAGCCCCTCGAACTCGTTCATTACGCGGGGATATTTCCTGAGGGTGAGAAGCAGCCCGACGGCGGACCACACGAACCAGCCGTACCAGACGAATCCGAGGGCGAAAAGGGAGAAAACTATCGCGAGCGACAGGAACCGGAACCGCCGCTGTCCCACGAGCGCCCTCATGACGTGCCCCCCGTCGAGCTGACCGACCGGTATCAGGTTCAGGCTCGTTACGAAGAACCCGACCCACCCGGCGAAAAGAAGCGGGTGCGGCACGACGGCGCCCGTGCCGCGCGGCGCGAACAGCCACGCTATCCCCTTGAGGATGAGGGGTTCGCCGAAGTAGAGCGCGACCCCGCGCCCGGGAAGATGCTCGGGCGCAATCTGGCGCGAGAGCATCGCTCCGAGGACCGCTATCGGGACCGCGGCTAAAAAGCCGGCGATGGGTCCGTTGAGTCCCATGTCAACGGCTGAGTCGTCGCTGGGAAGCGGCGATCTGACGCGTATCACGGCGCCGAGCGTTCCGAGCGTCACGAACTCGCTTCCGAACATGGCGAGCGAGGGAAGCGGGATGAAATAGGGCGGCGAGGCGTCTATCCCGCAGCGCATCGCCGCCAGCTTGTGCCCCATCTCGTGACAGCCCAGAACGAAGAGCAGCCCGGACGAGAAGCTCGCGCTGCCCCACCAGACGTTGCTCATGAATCCGTATTCGACCATCGGCGCGGAAAAGAAATAGCCTGCCATGGTGGTGGTCGCGAGCGTGATGACGAAGAGAGCGGCGGCGGCGGCGGTCTCGCGCCGCGGGGACGTTCCGGCGCGCCGCCTCGTTCTGACGAGCAGGCAGATGCGCGATCCCGCGCGGCGGCGCAGCAGAGGCATGCAGCCCGCCGCGGCGAAGTCGTCCCGTATAGTCCTGAAAGGCGACTTCACATCGTGGACAACGAACCTGATGAACCTGTCGTACACCGCCACGTCCGTCGCGGTGAAGTGGGTTTCGATCAGGGACCGTATCCGTCCCGCGTTGTCGCGGACGGCGCCGCTCGGGTCTGAATCATATTCCATCGAACGCTCCGCGGCTCAAGGACGTTGAAAACGTCCTTATTATACCCGCATTCGGCAAAATGCGCCCGCCGGCGCCGCTTCCCGGTTCGATTCGCCCCGAACTATTCGCGCCTGTTGAACGATTCGCTCTTGCGTCGAACCGCCGCCGGGCGCCCCAGCGTTCGTTCCGCGCGCGCCGGGACACTGCTCCCGGAAATCGGGGGTTGAAGTTACGATGGATTCCTGCCACAATATACACCGCTTTTGCCGCGTGGCGGAAAAGTCATGAAACTCGGCTGCTGTTCATGGTCGTACAACAGGGCTTTCAGGGCGAAGCGGATGGACCTCTTCGAGTGGATGACCGTCTGCGCGACGAAGCTGGGCGCGTACTGCATCGAGATAACGGACGATCACCTCGAAAGCCTCGGCGAGGACTATCTCAGGCACGTCACGCGCCTCGCCGTGGACCTCCACCTCAACATCTCCGCCGTGACGATATCGAACAACTTCGGACTCCCCTCGGAAAGCGAGCGGCACAGGGAACTGGAAAAGGTCGAACGCGCGCTCAGGGCGACCAAGGAAATCGGCGCGCCCCTCCTGAGAGTGTTCGCCGGCTGGCCTTCCGAGAACAAGAACAGGGAATGGGAGGAGATGGCGCGGTGCATGAAGATTGCGTGCCTGCTGGGCGAGCGCGAGGGCGTGGTGCTCGCGCTCGAAAACCACGACCGCGGCGGCTTCATACAGAACGCCGACGACGTTCACCGCATCATGCGCGACGTTGATTCCGAGTGGCTCAGGCTCAACCTCGACACCGGCAACTACGTTGACGGGTTCGATTCCATCGAGAGCACGCTCGTGTACGCGGTGCAGGTGCACGCGAAGATGCTCAGGGTGAACCCGGACGGCTCGGACGCTGATTTCGATTATCCCGCCTTCTTCGACCTCCTCAAAGAGGTGAACTACAGGGGCTACGTCTGCCTCGAATACGAGGGCGAGGAAGACGAAACGACCGCCGTCCCTCGGGGAATGGAATACCTGAAAAAACAGATTTCAGAACGCGTGCGCAGATGACGATGAAAAGAAACGCCATCGCGGCTCTCGCCGCCGCCGTTCTTCTCGCCGCAGCCTTCCCTTGCGCCGGTACGGAGTTCATGGCGCCCGACGAGGTCAAACCGGGAATGAAGGGAAAGGGGCTTTCCGTCTTCAGGGGAACCGCCGCGGAGGAGTTCGGCGTCGAGATACTGGGCGTGCTGAAAAAGCGCATAGCCGGCATAGACCTCATACTCGCGCGGCTGTCGGGGATGGGGCTGGAAGAATCCGGAACGGTGGCGGGGATGAGCGGCAGCCCCGTGTACGTTGACGGTAAGATGATCGGCGCGGTGGCGTACGCCTGGGGGTTCCAGAAGGAGCCGATATGCGGGATAACGCCCATAACGGAGATGCTGAAAGTGCTGGACGGCGGCGACGGGGGTACGGGCGGCGGGTTCCCGGGCGGCGCGGACGCCCGGGGGCAGGGTTCCGGGTCCGGCGCAGCGGAGCTTGCGCCGATACCGACGCCCGTGTCGCTGGGGGGTTTCACGGCGGCGGGCGAGAGCAGGATGAGGGAAGCGCTTGCGCCATTCGGCATGTTTCCTGTGCGGCTCGGCGGGGAAGCGGGCGCGGGCGCGGCGCAATACGGCGATGCCGGCGACCTCCAGCCGGGGTCGGCGGTCTCCGTGCCGCTTGTGACCGGGGACCTGTACATGGGCGCTGTGGGGACGGTGACGTACCGCGAGGGGGACCGCGTTCTCGCCTTAGGACACTCGTTCTTCAACATGGGACCCGTGGAGCTTCCGATGGGCGGGGCGGTGGTGCACTCGGTGATGCCGAGCTACTCGCGCTCGTTCAAGCTGGCGTCGCCGACGCCGCCGGTCGGGGCGCTGATCGCCGACCGTCTTGCGGCGGTGATGGGCGTCTTCGGCGTGAAGGTTCCAATGATCCCGGCGCGGCTGACGGTCAAAAGCCCGGACATGAAAGAGCCGGAGACGCTGAACATCGAAGTCGTGCGCAACGACCTGCTATCCGCGTGGCTGCTCTACGGCGCGGCGTACGACGCCTTCGCGCGCTCCGTCGGCGAGCTCGGCGAGGCGACGGTGAGCGTCACCGTGCGCGGCTCCATCGAGGAACACCCGGCGCCGTTCGTTTTCAGGGACGCGTATTTTTACATCGGGGAGGTCTTTTTCGTTGACGTCCTCGAGCACCTGACGACGCTCGCCTTCAACAGGTTCAGGAAGGTGCGCATAAAGGACCTCGAGGTCGAAGTGAAGGCGGAGCGCGCGATAAAGCTCGCGACGGTCGAGGGTCTGACGGCGTCCGGCAGGATGTTTCACCCCGGCGACACGGTCGAACTCAACGTCCGCCTGCTCAGGTACGACGGCGGCGAACGGGTCGAGAAGCTCTCCATCGAGATACCCCGCGACGCGGCGCCCGGCGCCGTCACCGTGACGGTCACGGGCGGCGAGGGGCTGGGCTATCCCTCGAAGGTCCCGCCCGCGGATTTCGAGCAGTTCTACAGCCGGATGAACGAATGGATTCCCGCCGACACAATACAGGCGAAGCTCGTTTTCGCCGGTAAAACCCCGGGCGTCGAGGGCGAGGAACTCCGAGACCTGCCCGGCTCGGTCGAGCAGGTCCTGATGCTCGGCGGCGCGGACACAGTCAAGATGGTGGAGAACTCGGTGGAAAAGCTGTTCCCGCAGGATGAGATCATCCGTGGCGCCGCGAAAATCCAGATAGTCATCGAGAAGGAGTTCGGGCAATGAAAAAAGCCGCAATCGCGCTGTTGCTTGCCGCCTGCTCCGCTCCGGCGGGCGCGGCGGCGTCGGGCATCTGGACGCAGGCGGGCGTCGCCTCTTTCTACGAGGGCAAATTCGACGGCGCCGCCCTCACAAGCGAGGGCGAGATCGTCCTCGCACCGAAAGCCGGGCAGAAACTCGTCACACACGAGAGCTACGTCTGGACCGCCGCCCTCGACGACGGCGCCCTGTGGGCGGGAACCGGAATGAAAGCGCTCGTCTTCAAACTCGACGCCAGGGGAAGGCAGCAGACCGATTTTCTCCCCGGCACAAACGTCTCCTCCATCGCCGCCGACGCAAAGGGCAGCGTCTACGTCGCGGGCTTTCCCCCGGCGAAGGTGTTCCGATTCGACAGGCGCGGGAAAAAGGAACTCTACGCCGACATCCCCGCGCGGTACATCTGGGACATGGCGCTCGACGCCGACGGCAGGCTGTACGTCGCCGCCGGCAGCCCCGGCGGCATATACAGGGTCGCGAAGGCGAACGAGCCGGAGCAGCTCCTCGTCGCGACCGAGACCCACGTGCTCAGCCTCGCCTTCGACGACAAGGGCGCCCTCTACGCCGGCGGCGGACCCAAAGGTCTGATATACCGCCTCGCGCCCGGCGGCGAGGTCTCGGTCATTCAGAACCTCGGCGACGAGGAAGCCTACAGGATGATGTGGCTGAACGGCGGACTGCTCGTCGCCGCCAACCGACCCCAGGCGCCCGCGCCGGGCAGACCCCCGGGTCCGCCCCGCGAGGAACCAGTGAGCTTCCCCGTCCCGGCGACGATAGGCAGACAGAAACCGGCAAACCCGGCGCGGATGTACCAGATTCTCCCCAACGGCGACAAGAGGATGGTATTCCAGTCACCCGACCACCTCATACTCTCGCTCCGCGCGCTCGACGACGGCTCCGTCCTCGTGGGCACCGGAAACGACGGACATCTCTACAGGGTGGACGTCGAGAACGAACTCTCCATGCTCACGCAGCTCCCGGTCAGCCAGATACTCGACATCGAGCGCGACGGAGACACGACCTACCTCGCCACCGGTCTTCCGGGGTCGGTCTATACCATGGACGAGACACTCATGAGCGAGGGCAGGTTCGAATCAACCGTGAACGACGTCTCCACCGTCGGCATCTGGGGGAACGCGTGGGCTGAGGCGGATGTGCCGCCCGGCGCTTCCGTCACGTTCCAGACGCGCACCGGCAACACGCCGGAGCCGGACGCAACGTGGAACCCCTGGTCTGATGAATACTCATCGCTTCCCCACCCCGTGCAAAGCCCGCCCGGAAGGTACATTCAATACGCCATGAAATTAACCTCCGGCAACGCCCGCGTAACACCGTCGGTGAAGGAAATCAACGTCGCGTACCTCACCCCCAACCAGCCGCCCGAGATAGCGGAACTGAACGTCTCGCCGAAACCCGCCGAGAGGGCGCCCGCGCCGCCCCCTCCCCTCCCGCTGCCCGCCCCGCCGCAGATAACCCAGGGCGCTCAGGAACAGGAAAAACAGCCGGAGGGCGCCGCGCCCCAGGGAACGCCGCCCGCCCCACAGCGACAGAGAAACCTCGTCGTGGGCACTATGCGCGCCACCGGCAGGATTATCATCGCCTGGAAAGTGTCCGATCCCGACAACGACCCACTGTGGACCGACATTCACTTCCGCAGGCTTCCCGCCGAGACCTGGACGCTTCTCGAAGAGGAGTTCGCGGGGAGGGAATTCTCATGGGACACTTCCTCCATACCGGACGGAAAATACGAGGTCAAGATACGCGTCACGGACGAGCCGGGTAATCCCGAGGGCGAGGAGGAGGAAGACTTCAGGATTTCCGACCCGTTCATCGTTGACAACACCAGACCCGTCGTGAAGGACGTGAAGGTGAAGCCCGCCGGCGGCGGCGCGGAAATCACGGGCGCCGTCGAGGACGCGACGAGCACGGTGAGCGCGCTCGAGTATTCCCTCGACGACTTCGAGTGGAAGGTGCTGTTCCCGACCGACCGTATATTCGACTCGCAGACCGAGGAATTCCGCATAACGCTGAAGGACGTTGAACCCGGCGATCACGTGGTCCTGATACGCGCGCGCGACTTCGTCGGCAACGTCGGCTCCCACGAGGCGCGGTTCAGTAAATAGACCTCGCAGTTGAAAAAGAGTCCGGCGGCGTTTCTCCGAACGCCGCGCCGGTTTGGAAACAGCGCCCTGCTGACGGATTTTTTTCGCCGCCGGTTGAAGAAAACACCCGATCCTGTCGAATATTTACATGGAACCGGTGGTTTGTTTTATCGTTTGTCTTTCAAAAATCATGAACCCGGACGAACAAAAAACGCGGAGAATGAAGCCAAAAACAGCGGTTTTTGCCGCCTGCTCCGCGCTTTTTCTGCTCGCCGCCGGCGCCATGCCGGGCTGCGGCGGGGGCGGGGGAAAGGGCGCGGCGATGACCGTGCCTTCGCCTGTGTCCCCGGTTTTGCCCGCCGGCGGTTCGAAGACCACGTACAGGGTGGCGAACCGGACCGTTTACTCTCCTTCGATATACAAGTGGACGCTGTTCGACGCCACTGCCGGCGAGGACTGGGTCTCAGCCGTGGGCACGGAGCCGGGACTGACCGCCTCCATCGCCTTCCCCTTCAAGGAGGCGGCGGTGATGTTCATACCCAAGGACACCTACCCGGACGAGGGAACAGTCAATTTCTACATTGACGGGCAGATGGTCGGCTCGATTGACCTTTCCCAGACCACCCCCTACGACACGTACGAGGAGGACTACGTGTCCTACTACACCGTGTCCACCGGGTTGACGGACACGACTCACACTCTCACCATAGAGATAGCGACGGGAACCGTGGCGTTCGACGGCTGGCGGCTGACTCACGGGAACGCGATATATCTCGTGGACTGCAGCGACGCGAACACGGCGGAGACGGATACCATCGCGGAAGTGAACAAAATCCGCGACGGCGTCGAGGGTTTCTACAGCGAGTACGGAAAGTACCCGGACCCCGGAACGACGGACCTCGTGTCCTATCTCACCGCCAGTTCGACCTACTTCGTGGAGGACCCCAAAAACGCCTTCACAGGCGATCCCATCGCGGCGACCTCGACCTTCTCGGCGGGCGACTATTATTACACCTACAAGTCCGATTCCGACTACGAACTGAAGGCTTACGGCGGGCTGGGAACACTGTACACCGTGACGCCGAACTCGGCGACCACCAGCGCCCTCTCCATCGCCGTGACCTCCCCGACGAACCACTACACGACCGCCTCGGCGGCAATAACGATCACCGGCACGGCGACGGCGGACGCGAACGTCACCATCTCCAACGGCTACGACGGCTACGCGTCGTTCCCATCGGGCGGGAGCTTCACGAAGGAGATCGCCCTCACCGAGGGCGTCAATTCGATAACGATCACTGTCTCCGACACGAAGGGCAACTCCATAAACCTCGTGCGCACCGTCACGAAGGACACCACCTCGCCGACGATCATACTGATCGAGCCGTTCCCGCTTTTAGGTCCGGCTGGGGCGCAGTACGCGAACGTGAACCAGACGCCCTTCGAGGTGAAGGGCTACGCCGAGCCCGGCGCCTCGTCGGTGACGGTGAACGGGACGGCGGTGACACAGGACGCGCTCGGAGTTTTCACGTACTCCATAAGTCTCGTGCAGGGGAACAACACTGTTACAATAACGGCCGTGGACGCGATGGGAAACACGGCGACCACGACGTACACGCTGGTCTATTCTCCCTGAGCCTCTTTCATTTTCGCTCCCTTTGAGTGAGTGAACTTTCGTACTTTTTGGTTCCCGCTCCACGGAGGAAGCTTTAAAGACAGATGAATTTTATTTATGTCCGATGCAAATCCGATCATGCGAAAATCAATATGCGCGAAACGCCTTGGAGTGCGG
>JBFMFE010000223.1:0-27427 GCA_040752295.1 bacterium | reverse complement strand
CAATCATACCACAACCAGGCGCTCACAGCGCCCCGTTCCTGCCTGCCCTCTCCACCTCATTACCAGGTTCTCACCCCACCTTCGCCCCCGCGCCACCCACCACCCCCCCATTCATTCCGCACCGCTGGCCGCCGGCGTTTTTTCGTTGACAAGCTCCACCGGGTTTAATAAAATGCTCACGCCGTACGCCTCGCCGGGGCGGGCAGGGGCGCGCGGGGGGCGTTTTCGATGAGGATGGAAGCGCGGCGGCGGTCGCCTCGCGGGGAGCGGGTGTGCCGAACGGGGCAGCGGCGGGTGGAGGGGTTTTTCTCGCGCGGGTCTGCGGGTAAGGATAACATGAAGGTCGAGGAATCCCCCGGGAATTTTTTCACGACGCAGCTCGATAAATTCGTCGGGTGGTGCCGCAAGTATTCCCTCTGGCCGCTGCCCTTCGGCACGGCGTGCTGCGCGATTGAGTACATGGCTCTCGTCGCGTCCCACTACGACGTCTCAAGGTTCGGCGCCGAGGCGGTGAGGTTTTCCCCGCGGCAGTCCGACCTGCTCATCGTCGCGGGGACGATCTCCGACAAGCAGGCGCCGGTGCTGAAGAAGATTTACGACCAGATGTCGGACCCCAAGTGGGTCATCTCGATGGGTGCGTGTGCCAGTTCGGGAGGTTTTTACAGGGCTTACCACGTGGTGCAGGGGATTGACGAGATCATTCCCGTTGACGTGTTCCTTCCCGGCTGTCCTCCGTCTCCCGAGTCTCTCCTTGACGGGGTGATGAAAATCCAGGAGATGGCGCAGACGGGAAGGCGTCCATCCAACCCGGTGAGGGGGCTGCTCACGGTCAGACCTCCCGTGTTTCGGCACAAGCCGCTCGAAAGATGGCGTTCGCCGGTTCTGGACGTCAATCCGGACGGCAATGGGAACGACAGGACGGCGGCGGTGAAACTCAGAGAGCGGTTCGGCTCGGAGATACTGAGCGTTGACGACTTCCGCGGCGACCTTGCCGTCACCGTCAAAAGAGAGAAAATCGTTGAAATATGCTCATTCCTGCGGGACGACCCGGACCTCGGGTTCAACATGCTGGCGGACATGTGCGGGGTGGACTATCTCGGCAGGACGCCGAGGTTTGAAGCCGTCTATCACCTTTATTCGCTCGACCGCAGGCACAGGATTCGCCTCAAGGCGCCGCTCGATGAAAGCGACCCCGTCATGGATTCCGTCACGCCCGTGTGGAAGGGGGCGAACTGGTTCGAGCGGGAAGCGTTCGACCTCTTCGGCATCAAGTTCAACGGGCATCCGAACCTCACTAAAATCCTCACGCACAGGAGGTTCGACGCCCACGCGTTGAGAAAGGATCACGACCCCGGGCGCAGGTTCGCGCTCGACAGCCCCCTCGAGCTTCTCTACTCGCCGGGGGAAATAGAAGAGGCGACGCGCGGGAAGGACGATCCCCTCGGCGAGGGAATGATCATGAACTTCGGTCCCTCCCACCCCGCGACGCACGGAGTACTCAGGCTCCAGGTCATCCTCGAAGGCGAAACTATCCGCCGGTGCCGCGCCGAGATCGGCTACCTCCACCGATGCTTCGAAAAGATGTCCGAAACGCACACGTACCAGCAGGTGATTCCCTTCACCGACAGGCTCAACTACTGTTCGCCGTTCATGAACAACGTGGGCTGGTGCATGGCGGTGGAAAAGCTCCTGGGCATCGAAATACCGAAGCGCGCCCAGTACATAAGGGTCATCCTTTCGGAATTCAACAGGATAATGGATCACATGGTGTGCGTCGGCACAAATCTCGTTGACCTCGGCGCGCTCACGAATTTCTGGTACTTATTCCGACCGAGGGAGGAGATTTACTCCCTTATGGAATCGTGCTGCGGCGCAAGGCTGACTTACAGCTGCGCGAGGATCGGCGGGCTTGCGTTCGATGTGCCCGGCGACTTCCGCGAACGCGTGGAACGCCTCCTGAAAACGATTCCCCGGTACATCGCCGACGTGGACAAACTGATCACGAAGAACAGGATTTTCATCGGCAGGGCTAAGGGTATAACGCCCGTCAGCGCACGGGACGCCGTCGCATGGGGATGGACCGGGCCGTGCCTCAGGGCATGCGGCGTGGGCTACGACGTGCGCAAGGCGCACCCGTACTACGATTATGACAAGTTCGAGTTCGACGTCCCCACCCATTCCGGCGGCGACGTCTATTCCCGGTACCTTGTACGAATGGAGGAAATGCGCCAGAGCATGCGCATCATCCGGCAGGCTCTCGACAACCTGCCCGGCGGACCCGTCATGGTGGACGACAAGCGCGTCTCGCTCCCCCCAAAAAGGGACGTGTACACCAGCATCGAGGCGCTGATGAACCATTTCAAGATCATCATGCACGGGATTCTCCCGCCCCGCGGCGAGGTCTATTCCTACACGGAGGGCGCCAACGGCGAACTCGGCTTCTACATCGTCAGCGACGGCTCCAGGAACCCCTTCCGCGTCAAGGTGCGTCCACCGTGCTTCGCAATATACCAGGCGATAGACTCCATACTCGAAGGGCACATGGTCGCGGACATCATCTCCGCGCTCGGAAGCCTGAACATCATAGCAGGAGAACTGGAGAGATAGGGGGACGCTCCGACACGGAGCGGCGCTGGAAAGACAGGCGGGACATGGGCGACGGAAACAACACCGTAACGCTGATCATTGACGGGAAACAGGTCACCGTGCCGAAAGGCACGTCCATACTGGAGGCGGCGTCCAGCGCCGGCATATTCATCCCCCACTTCTGCTATCATAAGGACCTCCCGTGGGAAGGCACCTGTCGCATGTGCTCGGTCGAGGTGGAGAAAGCGCCCAAGCTTGTGCCCTCCTGCTGCAACGTCGCCGCGGACGGAATGGTCGTGCACACAGACACCGAAAAGGTGAGGCAGGTCCGCAGAAGCGTGCTCGAGTTCCTCCTCCTCAATCACCCCATAGACTGTCCGATCTGCGACCAGGCGGGCGAATGTTACCTCCAGAATTACTACCAGCTTTACGGGCTTTACGACAGCCGGTTCCGCCTCGAGGACAAGGTGAAGCGCCGCAAGGCGTTGAGCCTCGGCGACATGATAATTCTCGACCGCGAGCGCTGCGTGCTGTGCACCCGCTGCGTGAGGTTCTGCCGGGAAGTTTCACGGAGCGAAGCGCTCGGAGTGTACAACCGCAGCGTGAGATGTGAGATCGGCACCTTCAGAGACGAGCCGATCGTGGACCCGTACCAGGGAAACCTCGCCGACGTCTGCCCGGTCGGGGCGCTGACGAGCAAAAAGTTTCGCTTCAAGCGCCGCGTGTGGTTTCTCGACCGCACCCCTTCAGTGTGCGCGTCGTGCAGCACGGGATGCAACATTTACATCGATCACAGCAACGGCGTTATCTATCGTTTCGTTCCGCGCCGCAACCCGTACGTCAACCGGAGCTGGCTGTGCGACGAGGGACGAATGAGCTGGGAGCGTCTCCAGTCCGGCAGCCGCCTCGTTGACCCCTCACGCAGGATCGATCACAGGTTCATACCCATGCCCTGGGACGAGGCGCTCGAGATGGTCGCCGGGCGTCTCATGGAGACGGTGCGCCTGCACGGCGCCGCGGCGGTCGGCGCGGTGGCGTCCCCCGCCGCCACGAACGAGGAAAATTACCTGTTTAAAAAGTTCGCGAGTGAGGCGATTGGAACACCCAACCTGGACTTCAGGGCGGACGAAGGGCACAGGACTTTCGACAGGATGGAGGATCATCTTCTCCGGAGGCTCGACAGGAACCCGAACACGCGCGGGGCGATGGACGCCGGAATGACTCCTTCCGAAGGCGGGCTTGACCTCGACGCCATGCTGGACGCCGCCGCGCGGGGAACGGTGAAAGCCCTGATAATTCTCAACCAGAACGTCGCTCTGAAAAAAGCGGGCGCGTCCGCCGCGCTCGCGAGGACGCCGTTCATCGTGTACCTGGGCGAAATGAACGACGAAACCGCCGCCGCCGCCCACGTCGTCCTTCCCATAGCCGCGTTCACCGAGAAGGACGGCACGTTTACGAACTTCCAGCGGCGCGTGCAAAGGATACACAAGGCGGTGAACCCGCCGGGCGCGGCTAAGAACGCCCTCGACGTCATCGCCGCGCTGATAAGAAAAACCGGAGGCGGCGTCGAAAAAACGGACGCCGCGTCCGTCTTCGAAAAACTCGCTTCCGAAACGCCTGCTTTTAAAGGACTCGATTACGGCGCCACAGGCGGGGAAGGCGTGGTCCTGCGATGAGGATTAAAGACCCGGTCTCCCTCGGATTCCTGATCGAAACGGTCAGGGGTATGGGGGTGACCCTGAGGCACCTGATCAGGCACGACCTCGCCACGATCTCCTATCCCGAGAAGAGGCGCGTGTACTCCGAACGCTACCGGGGACTCCACATCCACACTCGGAAGCCGGACGGGAGTCCCAACTGCACCTCGTGCTACATGTGCCAGACGGCGTGTCCCGCGGAATGCATTGAAATAACCGCGGGCGAGGTTGATGATCCCGCCGTGGAAAAAGCGCCCGTTGAGTTCAAGATTGACATGCTCAGGTGCATATTCTGCGGATTCTGCGTGGAAGCCTGTCCGTGCGAAGCGTTGATAATGAGCAAGAGGTCGGAACTTGGAATGACGGACGTGCGCGAGCAGGTATACAACCTCGAACGGCTGATGACGCGCGATGAGCTTGGGAAACTGGAACCCGGCGACGTCGGTTTCAGACCCTACTACGACGCAAGCCGGGCATCGGGCAAGGAAATTCTGATTGGTCCCGGCGGCAAAGAAAAATTCAGCCCCGCGCTGCGGAAACTCGCGGACATCGAAAAACTGAAACCCCGGTAAACCGGCGTATCGGAGAGGGAAAAGCGGCGCGCGGTTGTTTGACTCCGACTGCCGCGGTTTCCTCCGCCGCGGTGTTGGACGGCGCGGGTTGATTATATTTCGGTGAGCGACTCGATCCTCTCGTGGGCATCGAGTTCCGGCGGCGGAGCGGCGGAAGCGTGCGGACCCCGGAGGACGCGCACGGTGTGCCAGCCGATTTTCTTCGCCCCGGTGAAATCCTTTTCCGGATTGTCCCCGACGTAGGCGATTCGCCGGGGGTCGAGTCCGAGGCGCCCCGACATCTCGACGAACGGCGCGGGATCGGGCTTTGACAGTCCCTCCCCGAGTTCATCGGTGTAGATGATCCGGTCGAAGAGCCTTTCGATATTCAACGCGGCGACTTTGGAGCGTTGTACTGCGGCGTTTCCGTCTGTGATCAAGCCCGTGAGCATTCCCCTTGAGCGGATGGACTCGAGTGCGGGAATCGCGTCGGGGCAGGGTCGTATCCGCGGCGGGTGCTCCCTGTACGCGCGCACCATGCGGCGCACGGTTTCGGGGTCGTCATGGGGCGTGCCGCGGAGGAAAACGTCGAAGACCTTCCCTCTGCCGTCGCGCGCGAGTATGCGCATGAGGCGGGAGTAGTTTGATTTCGCGTCGCCCGTTCCGAGGGAAGCTGCGAACGCGGCGGCGGCGCTCATGCCGCCCCGCACGAACTCCATTTCCTCGTACAGCGTGTCGTCGAGATCAAACACCACTGCCCGGATCGAAGGGGGCAAGTTTCCCATCCTGCTCCTTCAGCCATATTTCCGAGTCGTGCCGCACCATCAGGATTTCCCTGAACCGGGTAAGTTCCCCTGGGATTTCCCGCCTTTGGACGACGCGCAGCAGCACGTCGGGAAGGTCGGGCAGAGAGGCTGCGGTGAGGGCGATTCCCCCGGAAAAACGCGGGTTGGTCTCTATCAGATGGCAGGCGCCGTCGGGGGAACATATGAACTGCGTGTTGGCGGGACCCACGATGCGGAGCGTGCGCACCGTGAGCATGGCGAGACGCGACAGGGTCTCGTCGTGAAGCGTTCGCCCTTTGTCGGACTGTCCGTGGCGGACGGAAATCCGTTCCCGCGGGACGGCGATGACCGGGTTTCCGTCGAGGTCGCTGAAGGTGTCCACGGTGTACTCCGTTCCCTCCACGAAATCTTGAACCACGAAGCCGGGCGTCCTGTGTCGCTTCCACAGTTCGTCGGGCGAGTGAAGCAGAATTATGTTTCGGCTCGCGCCGCCGCCGGCGCGGGGTTTTACGATCCACTTTGATCTGAACGGCGGAGGGGAGTCGCCCGTGCCCGTAGCCGGCAGGTTTAATCCGGTTCCGCGCAGCGCCTCGAAAAACCTGATTTTGTCGTCGCATGTTTCGATGGTTTCGACGTCCGACGCGAGGACCGTCGTGAACGCCGGGAAGGCGCTCCGACGTTTCAACAGCGCAGCCTGGTCCGCTTCGTTGAGAGGAACGACCGCCTCCACGTTGTTTCTGAAGCATATATTGAGGATTTCGTCGCAGTATCCGGCGTCGTTTATCCCCGGCACGACGAACCCCCTGTCGGCGACGTGCAGTGAGGGGGCGAGGGGCGACGCGTCGGCGGCGAGTATCCTGTAGCCGCGGGGATTGAGTCTTTTGCGGAACAGCTTTATGAGCGGCGCCGAGCGCCCGGAAGTCGTGAACAGGATCGCCCGCCTTTTCGTCCCCATCCTGCGTCATCTCGTCTTTTTCGCGACGGCTAATATAGTGCGGCCGACGCCGTATCTGTTCAGAAGGCGGCGGTAGAATTTTTCCACGGCGGACTCGACGAACGGGTAATCCTCGCTCAACCGGTCTATGAACGAGACCGTTTTGCCCACCACTTTTCCCCTCTCCGGGTTTTTGACGTAGTTTACGCCGAGCAGAAGAAACAGTTCCACGGGGAAAGTCGTCGTGAGATGCCTGAGGCGCAGTCCCGCGCGGGCGAGGAGTTTCTCGAGCGACCGGGGCGTGAAAAAATTCAGATGGTGCGGAACCGCGAACCACCATCGCTCCTTCACGACCAGTCTCGTCGCCACCGTCTGCAGGAAATTGAATTCGTTGGGTATGTGGACGAAAAGTATGCCGCCGGGCTTCAGCACGCGGTGCGCTTCGGCGGCGTCTCCGAAGGGATCGAGCGAGTGTTCGAGTATGAACCGCATGATCACGGCGTCGTAGCTCTCTTCGGGGATCCCGGACTTCGTGAAGGGTTTCTGAATGATATCGAGGTCGAAATATTCCCTGGCGAGCCTCGCGTTGTAGCCGGAGACGTCAAGCCCGTCGGCGCGCCATCCCTGCCGGCGGACGTAGTCCACGAAGAATCCCGCCGCGCATCCCACGTCGAGAAGCGCGCCGCGCTCCGCGGGTACAAAACGGCGGATCAGGTCGAACCGTCTCCTGTACTCGCGTTCCTCGGTCCGGAAGGTGTCCATTCCGCTCCGCTTCCCCTTCGGGTTTTCCCGCGTCAGTTCGCCGGACCATATCCCTCCCTCGCTTTTTTCGTCGAACGCCTCGTCATAGATTACCTCAAGTTCCTCGGCGCGGGGGCGGGGCCAGGCGAAGCCGAAACCGCATGAGCGGCAGCGCAGAAGCGTATATCCGTCGCGTTCGTCCACCGCTTTCAGGCGCTCCCCGGCGCATACGAGGCAGACGACCCCCCCCGTCATCGCTTTCATTCCCGCCCCTCCTTTCTCCTTATCAACTCCAGAAGCAGTTCCGCCGTGAGGACGTCGTCTGGTTCGTCAACTTCGGCGGAGAACAGGCGGTCCTGTACGACGCAGCCGATCTTCGCGCCGAGGAACCTGTGAACGCCGCGCAGTCCTTCCGTCCCCATAAGCACGTCGGTGCGGATCGCCGCCACCGCGCCGTCCGCAAGATAGAGGGCTGGAAGTTCCTGCTGGCGGTATCTGTCGCAGTTCATGTTCGGGATAAGCAAATCCCCCTCGACCCTCTTCATCCACTCGGGTCTCTGGTTCACCTGGTAAACGGTTATGACGGAATCGTAGCGCCCGTTTTCCGCGAGTTTCCGGACGGTTTCCTTTATAAGCCCGGGTCTGCGGTAGACAACGTTCGCCTGGAGAAGCGTCACGACGTCCGGGCGGTAGTTCTCGTTTTTTTCGAGTTCGCGCACGACGTGCCTGATCGCGTCCTCGATGGCGGCGGCGTCCGTGGCGAGTTCGGGGGGGCGGCGGATTACCGCGGCGCCCGCGCCGGAGGCGACCCCGGCTATGGCGTCGTCGTCCGTGGAAACGACTATCCTGTCGAAAACCCCCGATTCGATGGCTTGGGAAATGGGGTAGGCGATAAGGGGTCTGCCGAGTATTTTCATGATGTTCTTTCCCGGCAGGCGCTTGCTTCCTCCGCGCGCGGGGATGACGCATAGGATTTTCATCGTGGTTCAGTCCCTTTCGGCGTACATGAGCAGTTTGTAGCCGAGGTGGTGATCGAAAATGAATCTTTCGAGTTTTTCCCTCGTTTTCTTCGCAAGCCTGAAATCGTGCTTTCCCGGCGGCGAGTTGTAGGGATCGCGATAGCTGAGATGCCCCAGTATTTCATTCACCTGACTGAGTTGGGTCCTGGTCTCGCCGCGGATTTCCGTGAACCCTGTCTTTTTGAGGAGACGAGAGAGAGTGTCGCGGGAAAAGTGCCAGAGGTGGTCCCTTCCCCCGAAACACGAGCAGCGCTCGTGCATGATCATCGCCGAGAGAGCGTTGCGGTTCGGAACGAGTACGCCGAGAACTCCGCCGGGGCGGATGTACCTGGCGCATTCTTGAAGAAGTTTTCCGGGATCGCTTACATGCTCGAGGACTTCCCACAGCGTCACGGCGTCGAACGACCCGGGCTTAAATCCGGCATCGCTGAGGGCAACCGCGCGAACGTCGAGTCCAAGCACCCGTGTCGCGTGCCTGACTGCCTTGCGGTTGAACTCGAGCCCCACCGTGTCCCATCCGCGGCTGCGCGCGATCTCCAGAAAGTGCCCGAGGGAACAGCCTATGTCCAGAACCCTGCCCCTGCTCCCGGTAAGCCTTTCGAGGTCGCGGCACATGCCGGAAAATTTCTTCGCGTCGTACTCTCTCTCCGCGCGACTCTGAAGCACCATGCCCACCCACAGGTCGTACGATCTCCGCGCCTCATCCCTGTACTGAAGTTCGCCGGTTTTTTTCTGCGGGTTGACATAGATAAGCCCGCAGCGGCGGCACATGACGAACCTGAATCCCTGTTTTGTGAAAACCGGCTCGGCATCGTCCACGTCGCAGAGGGCGCACCGGACGTATCGGCGAAGCTCTTTTCGGAGCATCCCCTTCTCGTCCAGTACGTCCCTCAGTTCCCTGTTTATGGCTTTCCAGATTTTGTCCCTGCCGGTTTCTCTGACGAAATCGAAAGTGGATTTTTTCATCGGGCTTTTTTCCCGCCGTTCGCCGTGAGCCTCGCTTTCAGGCCGTCCGGCGGGTTCCCGCCGCCGCGGTCCGTGCGCTCCGGGGGCGCTAAAACTTCACTCCGAAAGCGCCGCGGGACACGACGGCATCGAAGGGCTTGCGGGGTCTTGCGGGAGGCTCCTCCGCAGGGTAACCGACGGTGAGAAGAGCGAGGAGGTAGTGGTCCGCGGGGAGGCGCAGAATGGAACGTACTTCGTTGTAAAGTTCCTCGCCGCCTCTCGTTGCCTCGTTTCCGAACGCCCCCACCATGCACATGCCAAGACCGTGATTCACCGCTTCTATCGCCATGAACGAATAGGCTATGGCGAGCTGTTCCATGGTGCGCGCGAGGATTATGGCGGGTCCGTTCTCCGCGACGCAGAACATCGGGTCCTTCAGCAGGACGTTGTCCACCGTCTGCTCGGTCGCCTTCATCACTCCCGCCTCGATCAGCTCCATCAGCGCCGCCCTGTTCTTTTTCTTGTCCCACGCGCCCACGTCGCCGCAGCAGGCGATCACCGCCGGCGCCGACGCAACGTGCCTCTGTCCTCGCGCGAGTTCCCTCAGCTTCTCCTTCACCGCATCGTCCGCGATTACTATGAAGTGCCAGGGCTGGACGTTCTCCCACGATGGCGCCCGCCTGCCGGCTTCGAGCACTTTTCGGAGAACGTCGTCCGGAACGGGGTCTGGGCGGTACTTCCGTATGCTCCTCCACGAATGTATAGCCTGCGTCGTTTCCATGGTCCCCCCCCGCGTGCCGCAGATGGTTTTTCCGACCCGTGTTATTTCGAATTATATTTCACCGCGGTCGTCCCCGGCAACCGACGCCTGTGTTCTCATGCGACCGCCTCAAGATGCCGCGCGGCGGCAGCGGCGCCGTCTTTCCCAAACCGGCGATTATCGTTTACAATAGATTGGGAAAGGAAAGGGAAGGAAGATGAAAAAGCGAAGGAGACGTCCGGCGCTCCCGGTTCTGTCGGCGATCATGAGCGGAAGGGTGATCAAACCCGTGATGGGCAGGATGATAGGGAAAGTGAGGATTGTGGGTCCCGTCATGCCCGCGGTTTCAGGATATCCACATATAAGGGGGACGCATCCGGACAGGGTTATACAGAAGATAATGTGGGCGAAGTCGCGCGGGCTCAGGGGACTGATCGTCGAGATAAACAGTCCCGGCGGCGCGGTGGTGTCGTGCCGCGAGATTGCGGACGCGATAAAAGCGGCGAAGATGGCGACGGTGGCGTGGGTGCGCGACCTTGGGGCTTCCGGCGCGTACTGGATCGCAAGCGCGTGCAAACGGATAGTCGCCGACCCGTGCTCCACGGTGGGTTCGATTGGAGTGCTCTCCCACCATCTCGAAATATCGGAACTCATGAAGAGATACGGGGTAAGGTACGAAGGGTTCAAATCGGGGCAGTACAAGGACATGGGGATACCGTTCAGGAAGACCACCGAAAAGGAACGCGGGATGATAAACGAGCATCTGCGCAGTCTGCACGAGACGTTCGTGAACGAGATTGCCCGGAACCGGGGCATGGACGTGTCGAAGGTAAAACGGATAAGCAAGGGGCAGGTTTTCCTCGGCGACGAGGCGAAAAAAATCGGACTCGTTGACAAAACCGGGGGCAGGGAGGAAGCGGTGCGGCAGTGCGAGATCGTGGGGAATTTCAAGAGCCTGATGGTGATTGAAATAGAGGATTTCCGTGAGGAACTGATGTTTTTTCTGCGCGGATTGCTGCCCGGAGCGCCCATGTCTTCCGGCGCCGAGCTTGCGCGCGCGGTCGCGGAGACGCTGCGTTTCCCCGGCTACTACGCGCTTTGACGGGGGCGGCGCCCGCGCCGACCCGCCCGGTGGGGAGCGGGCGAGTGCCGCTTTTGTTTTTTTATGTGAAACGGCGGCTCTAAGAGCGCGCAGCCGGGCTGCCCGGCGGCGGCGGATGGGACACGCTGATCATAAAAAAAAGTCGAGGAAGTCGGTCCGGTGTCTTGTCGTAACCGTGAGCGACACGCGGACGGCGGACACGGACGAGAGCGGCAGGCTGATTTGCGACGCTCTGAAAAGTGAAGGGCACAGCGTCGCGGGGCGGCTTGTCGTGAGGGATGACAGGACGGAGATAGAGAGGGTTTTTGAGGGTATCCCCTCGAACGTTGACGCCGTGATATTCAACGGCGGCACGGGGATTTCGCGCAGGGACTGCACGTACGAGGTTGTGACGTCCCGGCTGGATAAGGAGCTGCCGGGTTTCGGTGAGCTTTTCAGGGCTTTGAGCTACGCCGAAATCGGCTCGGCGGCGATGATGAGTCGCGCGACGGCGGGTGCGGCGGGCGGCAGGGTGATAATCTCGCTCCCCGGCTCGACCGGTGCGGTAAGGCTGGCGCTTGAAAAATTGATTCTGCCGGAGCTTTCGCATATGGTCTGGGAGGTGGGCAGGTAATTGTTTGTTTCTGAATACCGCAACAAAACTCAGGTTTTGTTGTTGAATACCGAAAAAACAGAGAAGTTCAACCTGTTTTCCGAAAAACGGAGGCATGATAATGATGATTCACACAAAAAAAACGATGTTCGATGAAACATGGCGGATTTTCCGGATAATGGCTGAGTTCGTCGAGGGATTCGATCATCTTTCCAAGCTGGGACCGATGGTCACGGTTTTCGGTTCCGCCAGGATTCGAAGGAGCGACCCTTACTATAAGCTTACCGTTGTTGTCGCCAGAAGACTCGTCGAAGCCGGGTACGGAATCATAACCGGCGGCGGTCCCGGAATCATGGAAGCGGCGAACAGGGGCGCGTCAGCCGGGGGCGGCGAGTCCGTCGGTCTTAACATCCTGCTGCCCCACGAGCAGAAACCGAACCCCTACATAAAGACCATGATCAACTTTCACTACTTCTTCTGCCGGAAAGTGATGTTTATCAAGTACGCACACGGGCTGATAATAATGCCGGGCGGCTTTGGGACGATGGACGAGCTTTGCGAGGCGCTCACGCTCATCCAGACGGCGAAGATTCACCGTTTCCCGGTGATACTTATGGGCACGGAGTACTGGAAGGGCTTTCTCGGGTGGATGAAAGGAGAGATGCTGCGCAGGGGATACATCTCGCCGGAGGACCTGGAACTGTTCAAGCCGACCGATGATCCGGACGAAGCGGTCGCGACGATACGGGATTTCGATATCGTTTTTCAGGAGGAGATGAACGCAAGATGAAGCGCCGCGGAAGGTTTCTGCCTTCACGCCGGAGACGGCGCACGGGCGTCCGGCGCGCTTCCGGCGGCGGCGCGCGCCCGGCGCGTTATTCCGGGAAACCGGCTGAACGGGGAGGGTGAAATGTTCGAGGTTTTCAAGGAAGTGACTTTTTCCGGCGCGCACAGGCTCCGGGATTACGGCGGCAGGTGCGAGGAGCTTCACGGGCACAACTGGAGGGTGCGGATTTACGCGAGAGCCGGGGAGCTTGACGAGACGGGTCTTGTCGTTGATTTCAAGGACATGAAGAGGGCTATGGACGAGACGGCCGACGCGCTGGACCATCGCTATCTCAACGATGTGCCTCCATTTGATGAAACAAACCCCTCCGCGGAAAACATAGCGCGGTACTTCTTCGACCACGTGTCGGAAAAGATCAACGACGACCGGGTCGCCGTGTCGCGCGCGATGGTGTGGGAAAACGATGACTCGTGCGCGATATATGAGCCAGACGACGACGGCTGACGCAGCCTGACCGGCGCCGCGGCGCGCTTCAGAGCTTGAAATCCGTTCCCCGTTCCCGAAAAGTTGAGTTTTACCGGTTTCTAACGGCTTTCAGCGCCGACGGCAGGCGCCTCGTCTTCCACGGGAAAGCGCCCTCGATGGGACTCGCCCGCCGCCGATCTTTATTGCGTGTAGTCTATGCATTGAATCAGGTCTATGAGCCTGCGTTCCCTGCGCAGCCTTGCGATGAGGTCCTCGTCAACGACCGTTCCCTGCGGCACGATTGTGACCCCGTCCGAGTTCACTATGTCCCGTCCCACTTTCTTCCCGATGATGTATTCGAGCCGCCTGTCTGCGGCGGACTCAGCCCGCTCCGAAAGCCGGGGTTTCTCCGGCTGCCGGTCCGTCTTCTCTCGCTGCCTGGGACGCGGCGTCAGGAACCCGAACATGCCTCCGCTTTCCTGGCGGAGGCTGAGCCGCTCAAGCAGGTTGTTCATCCCTTCGTCCACCTGCTTTGCGAGGAACGATTCAAGCCGCCCGCGCAGGTTCTTTTTTAAAAGTTCGTCTATCCGCTCGACCAGCGCCTCCCGCTCCTCTTCCCGTTCCGAGGAGCGCGAGCGGACGAACTGCTCTAACGCGCCTTCTACGAACTCCCTGATCCCGCCGATTTCAGACTCCAGCCGGGGGACAAGGGACTCAACCCTGAGGCGGTCGAACGATTCCTCGACCAGCGCCGGGAGCGACTCGCGAAGGTTCCTGATGTCGGACGCAAGGGTCCCGGACAGGCTGCGGGCTGCGTCCAGAACCCGCTCCATATCCGCCGCCTCGACGGTTCCCCCCGCTGACTTCTTTATTATTTCCTCCAGGCGTTCCTCCATCCTGCGCGTCGCGGCGCCGGTCAATTCGACCATGGCGCCTCGCATCAGTTCCGCGAGACTTTCGAGTAAAAGGGCTATGTTTTCCTCGTTCCACATCCTGGAGACTTCCTCTTTCAATGATTCTCCGAGAAGGTCCAGGTTATTCCTCGTGGGGATTTTTTCCTCCAGGCGGCTTATTCCGGAAGAGAGCCTTGCCAGTATCTTCTCGCCGGCTTCGTCTATCCGCTCCGCTATCTTCGCCTGAAGAAACAGTTCGAGCCGCTCGTTCATGCCGCTGAACAGTTCCCTCATCTCACCGTACGAGGGAATCTCTTTCGCCGCGTCTCCGACGGCTTCGGACGCCAGACCCTTGACAATGTCGGCTGCTATCGCGGGAAGTGTCTTCCTTATTTCAGCCGCGATGGTGTTTATTTGAGCGTCGTCGGGCGTTCCGGCGCGGTGAATGTTTTTCTCCCATTTTTCGAGCGACTCCGCGCCCTTCGCGACCTGGCTCCGCAGGGAATCGAGCAGAGGGGAGACGGCGTCGGTGAGTTCTTCCTTCAGTCCATTCACGATCCGCAGGGCGGCTTGTTCAGCCCGTCCGGCGGCGTCAGCCCGTGAATCGGCAAGGGTTTTCTCGAGGCGTTCGAGCTGAAGGGACAGCGCGTCAAACCTCGAAGCGAGCCTCGCGACCCCGCTCTCGTGGGGCGGTTCGCGAAGCGTCCGTTCGGCAAGCCCCTTTATCTCCCTAACCGTATTCAGCAGTTCCGCGGCTGATTTCCGACCCTCTTCCCTGAATCCCGCTTCAAAGGATTCGAGACGCCTGCCGAGCGCCTCATCAATTCCGGACATGCTCCGGAGGATTGAATCCGGCGCCGCCCCGACTCTCCTGATTTCGGTTTCAAGCTGCCTGATGCGCTCGGACATCGAGTCAATTCTTGCGCCGGCGACCTGCTTGATTTTTTCCTCGAGAACAAGCGTAATCGCCCCGAGCTGGTCCTCGATTTCCCTCCGTCTTTGTTCCTCCGCGGCTGATTTTTCGGGCAGCGACTCTTTCAATTCGAGCATCCGCGCGGCGAGATCGTTCCGCAGCGAGCGCAGGTCCTCGCCCGGCGTGAGCGACTTGATTCTCTCGAGTATTATCTGAAGCATTTCAAGGAAGCTTTCCCTCATCCTCTCGCTGAACAGCGTGTCGAAGATCAGCGTCATTTCCGAGCGGACTTCCTTTTTGACTTCATCGAGGAAACCCCTCGTGGGAAACGCCGCCGCGGGAACCGCCGCCTGCTGAACCGCGGCGGACGGCATCGGCGCGGCGGCTTCGCCGGGTCCGCCCGTCATGGAGCTTGAGACGGCGGCGTGCGCGGCGGCGGGCGGCTCAACCCTCGCCGTCGGCTCGGCTTCCAGCGCCTTCCCGGCGACCATGCGGTGAACCGTTACTCCTTCATTCGACATTCTGACGATGTCATCCCGCTTTACAACACTGGCGCCCAGCCCTTTACCCAGCGTGACGTGCAGTTCCATGATCCTGCCCGTTCCGTCGTCAACGATGAAGTCCCTCACGATCCCGGCGGCGGCGCCCTCGGCGGTCGTCACCCTCGCGCCGGGGAGATTCACGTCCTCTAAAAAAGCGGAAAGGAGACGTTGAGTTTCGGAAACCTTCACCGGCTCCGGCAGCCCCTGCGCCATTATCGCCGTGTCGTACACGGAGAAGACGTTCTCGTACGGCACGGCTCTAAGCCCGTCGAGCGGCTTCACAGGCTCCACGATCAGCGCGGCGACCGCCTTTGCCTTCGGGTCCGTCACGAAACCCGTGACTGTTCCGATCTTCTCGTTCTCATCAACGTTTATTACCGGAAGCCGCAGAAACTTGCCGCTTTTTCTCATCAAAACTCCCTCCGGGCTGAAACCATGATTTCCCGCGGACGCGCCTGAAACCGTTGCCCGCACGTTCAGCCGCTCTCCGTCGTCCCTCGGCATAATATAACACAATCGCGCTCCGCGGTTAAGGAGGCGGCATCAACGGGATTTTTCACCGTTTGCCGGCTGCGAATCCCGGCGCTCGTTTCGACGCCGCGCTTTCTCCGGCGGCGCCTGAAGGGAAACGCCGGCGGTTCTGCCGCGGGAGAAATCCTCGACGAAAACGCGGCATGCGCGGTGCAGATCGCGTATCCCCCCCCTCGCAAGGAACCCGCGTCTCGCGGCGAGGGCATTACAGAACTCGTGAAACGACTCCGGCGCAGCGGCATCGTCCGAAACGTACTTTTTCAGCGCGCCCGGCGCGTTCTCTTTCAGGAACCTGAAGAGAAACCCGGCGGCGTCCTCGACGTCGAATTCCGGTTCGCGAAGGGAACCGATCAGTCCGAGTATGCGGCGGCGGTCCGGCGAATCGGACCCGGGTTGAAGCACCCCCGGCGTGTCGTAAACGTAGAATCCCTTTGAGACCGCGATGAGCTGGAACCCGCGCGTGACGCCCGGAGCGGCGCCCACGGGCGCGGAGCGCCGCTTCACGAGGAAGTTGATGAAAGTGGACTTTCCCACGTTGGGCACGCCGACGACGAGGGCGCGGACGACGCGTTTTTCACGGCGCAGCGGGCTGAGCGCGTGACGCTCGAGCCGGTCGAGGAAACGTTTCCGCTCCAGCGCACGCTTCGAGGAAAACCCCAGCGCGGGCTTGCCGTCCGCGCTGAAGCGTTCGAGCCAGCCGCGGAGATCGGCGGATGGAACGAGGTCCGCGCGTGTGAGGACCCGCAGCACCGCGGCGTTTTCCAGAATCCGGGTAAGGTCCGGGCTGGAGGAGGCGAGGGGGGCGCGCGCGTCGAGGATTTCAAACACGAGGTTCACGCCGGGCGCCATGGCTGAGAGGCGGTCCACGGCTCTTTTCATGTGTCTCGGAAAGGGCGTCTTCCCCGAACCTGTTCGCGCGCTCATGTTCATTTCGCCGGGCGGATGTCGTGACGAGGATACCCGCTGTCCTTATATCCGTTTACCGTCCGCGCCGCGGGCTTTAAAACTTTTTTATCCTGACCTTCCGTCCCTCTATTTCGAGGCGTCCTTCGCCGAAAAGCCGGATGGCTTCGCAGTACAGCTTCTTTTCCTCCGCCATGACCCGCGCCCGGAGCGTCTCGAGAGTGTCGTCGTCGTGAACCGGCACGGCGCGCTGGAGTATCACGGGTCCGTGGTCGTACTGCTCGTCAACGAAGTGGATAGTGCAGCCCGTGATCCTGACGCCGTATTCGAGAACCGCGCGGTGCACACGGTCGCCGTACATCCGGTCTCCGCAGAACGAGGGAATAAGCGCCGGGTGAGTGTTCATGATGCGGTTCGGGTACTCCCGGACGAATTCCGGCGTGAGAAGACTCATGAACCCCGCAAGCGCCACGAGGTCCACGCCGTAGGGCTTTATTGTGTTGAGAATTGCCGAGTTGAACTTTTCGAGTTCATTTTCGCAGCACCCTTTGAAGTCCCCGCGGTCCACCGCGCGGCGGGGGATGTTGTGCTTTTCCGCTCTCTTCAGCGCGTAGGCGTCCCGGCGGCTGCTGACGACGACTCGCACGGAAGCGTTGAGCCTGCCCGCCTCTATCTCATCTATGATGTACTGGAGCGTGGTGCCGCCGCCCGAGACTAAAACGGCGAGTTTCACGGGTCTCACGGCTTGTCCCCCCGGTCCGTTCTCTGGAGCGCGTTCCGCCCCGTTCATTGTCGTTGGGTCCCTGCGGAAATTTTCTCGAGAGTCTGGCGTGCCCACCGCCCCTTCTGTGTGTCGGGGTACCGCGTTGCGAGCGTGCGGAGCGCCCCCGCCGCCGAACCCGCGCGTCCGGAATTGACGGCGCACGCGCCGGTGAAATACAGCCAGTCCATTTCATGGACCCTGTGGCCTCCCGGGAATCCGCCGGATAGAAGGGCAAGGCACTCGCCGTAGCGCTTCTGTCTGAAATAGACGTCCGCGAGCCGTATGATCGTGCCCACGTATGGCTGCGTGTTCTGATAGGGAGTGCCGCGGAATCCGTCCACCGCCGCTCTCATCATCTCGGCGGCGGCATCGAGCCTGTTCAGGTTCATGTAGCACGTGCCGAGCATGAAATGGACTTTTATGCTCTGCTCCGGGTCAAGGCTCTGGTTCAGCAGCGGCTCGAGGTAGGGCGCCGCCTCGGCGTACCGCCCCTCGTCAATGTAGAGAAGGGCGACGTTCATGCGCGAGTTGGGATAATCGGGCGAAATCCACAGCGCCCTGTGGTAGAGCTTTTCGGCTTCCTTTGTGAGACCCGCCTTATAGTATATGTTTCCGAGGTTGTTCAGCGCCTTCACGTGGTTGGGCTGAACAGCCACCGTCTTCTCGAAGTTTTCCCTGGCCTTTTCGAAATACTGGTTCGCCTGATGTATGTGTTCTGCCGATTCATCGGCGCTGCCCCGCGAGATTGCGGTGTCGGCAAGCTCGTTTTCGTCCGAACCCATCTGCGCCATCAGAAGGCCGAGGTTGTAGTAGGCGTCGGCGTAATCGGGTTTGTACTCTAATGTTTTCATGTAATTCTCCACCGCGAGGTCTCTGTATTTCGCGGCTTCCCGCCTTTTTGCGGAACCGTCGGCTTCGCCTCCCGCGGCGCTCAAAGCCCTGGTCGCCATTTTCTCGTACGCCAGCGCGAGCTTGAAATAGGCGTTGTAAAAGTTTCCCTGCGCGCGGATGGCGTCGAGGAGCCATTCGACGGCTTTTTCGTAAACCTCCCTCTGGTAATATATCAGCCCCAGGTTGTAGCGCGGGAGAGGGTAGTTGGGGAAAACGGATATTGACTCGAGGAATGATTCTTCAGCCTGCGGGTAGAAATCCGGTCCTTTCTGGAAATAGACGGCACCCAGGTCGAGTTGTATCTGCGGCAGGTCGTAGTACGACCGCGCAATCTTGAACTCCCGGATCGCCTTGTCGTACTCCCCCGTCTGCTGGTAGAACATGCCGAGGAAAAGGTGCACGTCGCCGTTGTAGGGATCGTCCCTGAGGGACTGCCGGTAGTATTCCGCCGCTTCCTCCGCTCGTCCGCTCTGTGCGTGGAAGTTGGCGAGCTTCAGCGTTATGTTGGCGTACTGGATTTTGAACGAGAAGACGAAAACGAGGCATGAGACGGCGGCGAAGGCAAGCGTTGCGAGCGCGCCGGAAGGTCCGGCGAAGGACAGAGTGAGAACCCTGACGGGAGAATCTTTCGCCTCGGGCTTCGGTTTTTCCTCTTCGCGCTTCTTGTTCTTTTTCCTCTTTTTGCGGTTTTTTCCCCCGTCGTCCGTTTCCGCGCGGGGTTTTGCCGGGATGTGGGTCCCGGCGGCGATCTGCGTCATGAGGGCGAGCAATGAGCAGATGATCATGGCGGTCGGGACTATTCGGAAGGGAAAGCCGAAAACGGCGGAGACGCCGATGCCGACGAGCGCGCTGAAACACCCCGTTAAAATTATCCGCGAAGGCGGGTCCTTGACGTAGCGGAAGACCCTGCGGAAAAACAACCAGAGGCTGTATATGAAGTAGAAGACGAACAGCAGCCCGAGGGGACCCAGTTCCGCGAGGAAATGAATGTACTCGTTGTGCGCCTCCTTCGCGTTGACGTCCCTGAAGAAGCCCGGTATGGTTTTGAGTTTTTTCTCCCTCAGGTACGACTTGAGGGAATCGAGGTATTTTATCTTGTAGGCGCCGATGCCGACGCCGGTGAGCGGATGTTTCTTGATCATCGCCCACGAGCCGCCCCATATATAAAGCCTCGACTGGATTGACTCGTCGCCGAGCCTGAAAACGGTGGTGATCCTGCTGAGATAAGGCGTGCCCGGGCGACCGAAGAAGATGCCCCTCTCGGCGAGCCACATGATCGAGACCGCGACGGCTGCGACCAGCGCGAAGACCTGGAGAGCGCGGATGAGCGTCGCTCGGTCCGCGCCGCGGGCGAGCAGCAGGATGAACACCGCCGACCCCGCGCCGAGACCTATCCAGGAACCGCGGGTCTGCGAGACGACCACCACCGAAAGCATCAACGCTATGTTTGCCGCGATCGCGACCCTCAGGGCGGCGCGCCGGAAATGGAAAAAGCACGCGACCGAGAAAGGCACGAGCATCGCTAAAAGCTCCGCAACGTAGTTCTTGTTGCCGAGGGTGGAGAACGGGTCGCGGTTGTCGCCGAGACCGATCCGCTTGTTCAGCCAGCCGAGATGCTGGAGAATGCCGATCGCCGCCTCAAGCGTGGAGATGACGAGGACAAGGGCGATCAGAAGATAGAAATGGCTCCGCGTGTTGAAGTACTGGATGATCGTGTAGAAGGTCAGCACGATGGAGAGGTAAAGTACGATCTCCTTCAGGCTCATGAAAAAACTGGGTGTCCATAAGAGGGACAGGAGCGTGACGAGCGTGATCAGCGCCGTCGGAACGTCGAGCATGGGAACGTGGGTGACGGCGATTTTCCCCTTCAGCGCGGAAGTGAGTACGAACAGGAACAGGATGAAGAAAATGGAGGACTGAATGAGCGTCTGCTGGGGAAGGCGGAACGACTCGAACGACCTGAAGATGACGAAGAACGTTCCGAAGAAGAGCGTCTCGGCGAGGAGGATGAGAGCGGGGAAAGTAACGGGTCTTTTCTGGTCCCGCATCCCGGCGGCGATGAGCGCGGAGGTGAAAGCGAGCGCGGAAAGGATTGCGGCAAGGACCGCGTAAAACGGATTCGACGTGAGCGGGTAGTTGATGAAGTACTCCCTGAAGACGAAAAACGGGATGATCGCGGTGAAGGGATAACAGGATACTTCCGCTGCAAGTTCAAGCGTTGAGGGTGAAGCTTTTTGTTCCTGTTTCGGCATCGGCGTAGTAAACGAAAACCCTGTTCAGCCCGCACAGGTTGAGTATGTTCAGCACGTCGGGGTGGATTTTCCCGGCGAGGCGCAGGTCGCCGCCGCGGGAACGGACGGTGTTGAGGAGGGAAACGAGTGTCCCCACGCCCGTGCTGTCTATGTCGGTCACGGAAGCCATGTCTATGAGTATCCGCCGGTGTCCGTCTTCGGCGAGCGAGCGCACTTTTTTCTTCAGGGTGAGGTGGCTCGTGAGGGCGATGGCGCCATGGGGCTGGACGATGACGACCCCATCTTGTTCCCGGGATTTAATTTTCATCTTTCCCGCCGTTCCGGTTCCGGGGCGCGGCGGTTTCAGCTCCTCTGTTTATCAAGAAAATTCAAGACGTCGTTGAGCTTGAACCTCCGCTGGTTTCCGGGCGTCCGGTAGTGAGGCAGTATTCCCTTGACCGTGTACCGCCTGACGGTTGCTTTGCAGACGCCCATGATCTTCGCGGCTTCGTCAAGCGTCAGCGTGGGATTGATCAGCCGCTCGAGAATCTCTTCCCGCGTCTGGGATGAGGTTCTCGCGGCGGTCTGCCGCTGGTAGGCGGCGTGGGGCTGATGGGTGAGGCGCCCGGCGCGGGGTTCGCCGGCTTGTCTCCCGGCGGGGGGGCTGGTTTTTCCCTTTACGGACTTTTCAGCCGCTTTCCACACGTCGTGGACGGACACGAAGGGTGATGGGATGGTCGCGGCGGGATGCCCCTCGTTCCCGGGCTTTTCCACGTTGACTTTATAGTTCCGCTTTATCACCACGTCCTTGCGGGTTATCGGGCTTTGGACAACGTGGGACTGACCGGCCCCCGCGCCGGGAATGCCGCCGTGTCTCAGCGCGCTCTTGCTTTGTGCGTCGTCCTGCCGGACGGCGCTTTTCATCTCCCTCGTCTGCTCCCGAACGTACTTTTCCCATTCCTGGTATTTTTTCATACCGTCACCTCCTGAGAATGGAGTCGCGCCCCGCGCCGTCTGCGGGCGGCGACCGCTGCGGTGAATTTTACGTGTGCGGAGGATTCCCGGTCTGTCATCGGCACAATGGCACCATTCAGAATCTTATCGTGAAGGATTTGAACTCCTGCGCGACCTCGAGCCATTCCGTTTCGACCCTTGACACGCGCGAGAAGGAGGGTCCGCGGTTGAGTTTCTCGAGGAACTCCCTGAGGACGGATTCGCTCCCCGACGCGACGGCTTCCACCGTTCCGTCCGGCTTGTTCCGCACGTACCCCGTCAAGCCGAGCTTCTTCGCCTCCCTTTCCACGAAGAAGCGGAAGCCCACCCCCTGAACAACGCCGTGGACCTCTGCCCTTAGAGCTTTCAATCCGCCCGCCTCTCCGACCGGCGTCCGCCCGGCGCGCCGTGTACGGTCCGCTGAAAATCGCCCGTCGTACGAAGCGAACCCCTCATTTCTCACCGCCGCTCTCTTCCCCGCCCGGCTCGCTTTTGTCGTCCCGCGGCTCTATTTTCGGCGGAGCGGTGGAGGAGGAAAGGTGCCCCAGCATGTCTTTCGTCTTCACCGGCTCGATTATTTCCACTGTCGGCGCCGTTGCAAACGGTTCGGTCTCCTTCACGCCCCCCTCGAGAAGCTCGCGGAACTCGGCGTCATGCTTTTTCTTTTCTTCTCTTTTCTCCTTCCTGGAGGTGTCGTGGACGCGCCGGACGTCCCTGACCCTCTGGATGCCCCGCAGCACGTCGTCGCTCATCAGCGCCGCCTCCTTTTGCCGGCTTCGCGCTCGAGCATGATCTCTTCGGGCGTTTTCTTTTCCATGATCGCGAGGAAAGCCTTGACGACCGCCGGATCGAACTGGGTGCCCGAGTGCCTGCCGATCTCGCTTACCGCCCGCTCGTGGGAGAGGGCGCGGCGGTACGGGCGGTCGGAGGTCATGGAGTCGTAGGCGTCGGACACAAGGATGATGCGGGATAGAAGAGGTATCTCTTCCCCGCGGAGACCGTCGGGATAGCCGTACCCGTCCCATCTCTCGTGGTGATGGCGGATGATCCTGCGGATGTCCTGAAGGAACGGCACGGGTTCGATGATGGTCTCACCCACGAGGGGGTGGGTTTTGATGATCTCGTATTCCTCAACGGTGAGCTTGTCCTTCTTGGATATGATGAGTTCGCTGATGCCGATCTTGCCGATGTCGTGGAGGTCGCCCGCGTGGCGCAGGAGTTCAAGCTCTTCGGGGTTGAGTCCCATCTGCTCGCCGATCAGGAGCGAGACGTCGCTTACCCTCTTGGAGTGACCGAGAGTGTACTGGTCTTTTGCGTCTATCGCCATGCTGAGAGCCTGGACGGTGTTGAGATAGCTCTCGCGGAGCGATTCGAAGAGGCGCGCGTTCTCGATCGCGCTCGCCGCCTGGTTGGCGAAGATTTCGAGCATGAGCTTTTCGTCGTCGTCGGCGATGAAATCGTGACGGTACCTCGTGTATAGGTTCATCACTCCCACGACTTCCTTCTTGGTTATCAGGGGGTAGCTCACCAGCGACTTGATGCCGAGCGAGCGGATGACGTGGTCCCGCGGGAGCCGCTGATCGGCGTCCACGTCCTCGACCACTATCGGCTTGCACATCTTCACCGCCACGCCGCTTATGCCTTCCCCCACGGGCGTTTCCGCCGCCTTCTGAAGGTACAGGCTGCCCAGTCCCCTGGAGATGCTGGTGTGCAGCGTGCCGGTCTTTCTGTTGAGGAGCTTGATCGCGCACGTGTCGAAGTTCATCACCCTGTGGATGAGGTCGGCGATGGTCTCCAGCACGCTGTCCAGGTCCATGGTCGTGGTGATTGCCCTGGTAAGCTCGCCGAGGGAAACGAGTTCCTGCATCTTCTGGTGCAGCGCGCGCGCCGTCTCGTCGCGCTTCTTGCTGTCGGTCTTCAGCTGGTTGTACGCCTCCTCGAGTCTCTCCTGGGCTTCCCTGTGCTGGTTGATCTTTTCCTCGAGGACGCCGGTCATCCTGTTGAACGCGTAGGCGAACTTTCCCATCTCGTCGTTCGACCTCACGGCGACCCGCTTGGAATATTCCCCCTGGGAGATTTCCTCGGTCGCGCTGATGAGCGCCGACAGAGGGCGGACGATCCTGTGCGACCTGTACAAGCCGAGGAAAACGGCGATGACGAGCGCAAGCAGGCTTATGAGCGCGATGCTGACGCTGAGCCTGCCCACGTCCTCGAAAACCTTCCCGTAAGGTTCGTGGACGACGAGCGCCCACCCGGGAACGTCCGGTATGGCGGCGGCGACTCCCATGTGCCGCTCGCCGTCGAGCATGAAGTGTCGCAGGCTCCCTGAGTCACGCTCCACCTCCGGCGCGGCGCGGAGCGAGAAATAGCTCCCGGGGGAGACCGGCTCGACGTCCTCGATCCGCCCGAAGTTTCCCGCCGTCGAGAACCGCACCGTTCCATTCTCTTCGACGAGGGTCGTATGAACCCCGTCCCCGTCGGGCGGCGGAAGCCCCGCCATCCTCGCAAAGTGAGAATCCCGGAACCGGAACTTTCCGACCGTGATCCCCGCGCCCGCGTCCCCGGCGCGTCCGGAACCGCCCGGGACGGCGATGTAGAAATGAAGTTTTTCGTCACTCCCGGCGGATGGAAGGACGCACGGGATGCCCGCGCCCGCCGCCTTGCGCATGAGGTGCATGACGGTGTCCCCGTCCGGTTCATCCGCGTCCCCGCCCGGCGATGAAGCGAGAAGGTTTCCTTCGGCGTCAAAGACCGCCAGCCGCCGGAAACGGCCCGCGGAGCGAAGCGTCTCCGGGGCGATGCGCCCGCCCCTGACGCGTATTTTCGCAAGTGCGAGCGAGTCGGCTGCCTCCCTGATTTCCTCCCCCAGGCTGGTCGCAAGGAAGGAAGCCCGTCCGGAAAGGTTCTGAATCGCGCCCCGGTACGCCATGTGCCTGGCGGTCCTGATCGTCAGCACGTGTATGACCAGGGTCGTGAAGAAGACAAGCCCGATGAAAGACAGGAGGAGCTTCGTTCTGACTCCCCTCGGGCGGAGGCGGCGGACGGCGTTCAGCAGGCGCGATTTAGGCATGTTTCCCCGTCCGGCTTCAGGTCCCGTACTTGAAGAGCCTGTAAAGCCGTTTGACTTTTTTCACGTACTCGATGGTCTCCCTGTAAGGGGGGATCCCCCTGTGTTTCTCGACCGCCTCCGGACCGGCGTTGTAGGCGGCGAGGGCGTAGTCCAGCGGCTTGTCGTGGTAAAGCCAGCGGTTGTACTGCTCGCGAAGATACCTGACCGTGCCGTAGACGTTCTGCTGTATGTTATAGGGATTGGTTATTCCCATTCCCCTCGCCGTCGCCGGCATCAGCTGCCCCAGTCCTATCGCCCCTTTCGGGGAGACGGCGCCGGGGCGAAACCTCGATTCCACGGCGATGACCGCCACAACCAGCCTGGGGTCAACGTTGAACATCTGCGGGCTTGAGTAATACAAGATGCTCCGGACGATGTTGGCGGCTTCCTCCCTGGCGAGTCCGGGGTTGTAATAGAGCGCGACTTTCATGTACGCGTCTTCGATGCTTTGCCGGTCGGCGGCGGTTCCGTCCGCGGCGGCGGAAGGCGCGCCCCCCGGTCCCCAGGCGGAAACGGTGAGGGCGAGAAACGCGATCCGCACGAGGGGGGCGCGGAATCGTCCCGCCCGGCGGCGGCGCCTGTCCGGGGCGGTTCTTCCTGAAAAGGCGTCGGTCATCCGTATCCCCTCCGTGTCAGAGTTTTACTCTCCAGATTTTGCCGCGGCATATCTCCCTCGTTGACTCGTCGTAACTGAGCTGGTTGCTTCCGACGATGTACAGGTGATTCTGCTGCGGATCGAGCTTGACGCTCAGCGGATAGAACGAGCCGAGGTCCGGGAGCACCTCGGAATCTATGCTCTCGTCGAGCCTGCCCATGGGGTCCGAGACGATCACCTGCCTGTTGCCGGTGTCAGCGACGTAGATGAAGCCCTTCGAGTCGATCGCAATGCCCGCGGGTCTTGAGAGCGATACCCTCTCGCCGTCGCGCATCAGGGCGAACGGTTTCACGCTCTTTTCCCCGGTGATGCGCGCGACCCCGCCGGTGAGTTTCAGGCTCACGTAGATGTCGCCGTTCCCGGCGAGGGCGATGCCGTTCGGCTCCATCATGTCCGGCGGCAGGTTGATCGCCCGCACCAGCTTTCCCTCCGGACTGAAGCGCAGCACGCGGTTGTTCCCTCGGTCGCAGATGTACAGGTTCCCGTCCGGCGAGACGGCGGCGGCTTTCGGGTTTTTAAGCTGCACCGTTCCGTCCTCCGGGATTCTCTGGAGGAATTCGCCGCCGCGCGTCATCACGAGGATTCGGTTGCTTCTGTACGAGAAATCAACCACGTAGAGGACGTCGCGGAAGACTTCGATTCCCGTGGGAAACACCAGTTTTATTCTCGTCGCAAGCGGTCTCACCGCCCCGGATTCCGGGTTGAGAACGACGATGGACGACTCCCTGTCGTCCACGATGAATATTTCCCCGTCGGGCGCCAGTGCGATATCGTAGGGAACGGCGAGTCCCGCAAAGATTTCCTCCGGCTGGTACCTCCTGCGCGGCGTGAAATGGTTCGCGATTTTAGCCGTGATGTTTTCTCTGCCCCTGGGTGTGAAGATGTAAGCGTTCCTGCCGGACTGTATCACGCGGGCGATGTCGCCCCAGAGAAAAAGAAGCATGATGAAAAAGAGAAGGGCGGACGTGATCGCGACGTTCCTCCGCGAAAGCAGTTTGTTGTTGCGTGCGGCGAGTTGTCTGAAATGCACCACCATGAGCCGCGGACTGGTCAGTTCGTCGTACCTCAGCGCGAGGGCGGCGAGCCTGCCGCACGCCGCGTCGGCGTCGCCCTCGGAAACGATCACGTTCTTCAGCTCCAGCCTCGTCAGCTGGTCCACCACGCGCTCGGGCGCCATCAGAATCCTGTCCCCGTCCGAGACGGCGAATTCGAGCGCCTCCGGACGCGCGTCCCCTCCCTTCGAACTGGAAAACACCTGGCGGAAACGGTGGTCTTTCACAACGAAAAGGGGAAACGAATTTATCCTGCCCACGCAGGCGTTGCCACCCGCGAGCAGCACCACGGCGACGGACGGTTTCTTCGTCTCCTCCTCCGACCCGTCAATCCTCGTCCATTCCGCCATGAGTTCGCTCAAAGCGCCCCGGAGAAACTGCGCCGGGCGGACGATCCTTTCCCCGTGGTACACGTCCGAGTAGGCGTCGAACCTGTTTTTCAGGTAATTCACCGAGAATTCGCGGAACCGCCTGCCGCCTTCGGACATGACGAACAACCCGTGGAAGAGCGAGGAGTCATTGGTATCGAGGAGCAGCGTGCCGTCGCCCACGGCGGCTTTATCCGGGCGCGCCCCCACGACCGTCCTGAACGCCCTCTGCCTCCATCTTTCACGCGCGTTTCTCTTCATGCTCCGTGGCTCTCCCGGCGGTCGGCGTCCCGTTCCATTCGGGCGCCATCACTTGAATCTCACCTCGACCACGGTGAACCGCTCCTTCAGTTCGACGTCGAGGATGACGGAGTCGTAACCCTCCTTCATCGCCTGGACCGTGTACTTGCCGGGCGGAAGGTCCATTCTGTCGCCCGACATCCCCGTCGCCACAAGCTGATCTCCGTGAAAAACCATTATCGAGCACCCCGTCACGTTCGATTTGATCATGAAAAACACTCTCTCGGGCGGTTCCGGCGGCGTTCCCCGCGCCGGCGTTTTGTCGGGAGCGGTTCTTTACGCGCGCGGCGGCGCGGGCGCCGCCCCGGCCACCAGGCAG
>JBFMFE010000222.1:0-7049 GCA_040752295.1 bacterium | reverse complement strand
TTGAAAAACTATCGGCAGTTCAAAAAACTCACCACGGACTGGGTTGACCTGTCACTGGAACTCGCGGGACTTCGCAAATCAAGCAAAAAGGGGTAAAATCCTATCCGGAACTTGGCACTGTCCAGTTTATAATATGTGCGGCAAAATTCCGTTCGGTAACAAATTTGACTGAACGGCGGGCGGGGGGTATAATGGATTCGGGTGCTTGTGATTAATATCACAAAATGCCCCGGCTGAACCGCCGGGGGCGACGGTCACAGGGTATCCGGTCCCGCCGCTCCGGGAGGTGCGGAAAATTACGGACGCTTCAATCCATCGGCGCGAAATAGACGACTCGTCCTTCGACGGGGGCTTCGCCCGCAGGGTGCGGCGCCTCGGCGTGCCCAACCTTTCGAGATGCTACCAGTGCCTCAGGTGCGCCGCAGGGTGCCCCCTCGCCTCGGCGATGGACTACACACCAAGCCAGATCATGCGCATGGCGACGCTGGGCATGAAGGAGGAAATCCTCGACTCCTCGACTATATGGCTCTGCGCGTCATGCATGACCTGCACGACCCGGTGCCCCATGGAAATTGACGTGGCGGGCGTCATGGACGCGCTCAAGGAACTCGCTCTGGAGGAAGGGCGGGGCGCCGCCCAGAAAAACGTGCGCGATTTCCACCGCATCTTCATGAACATCGTCCGTGCGAGGGGCAGGATGCTCGAACCCCTTCTTTTAGGGCATTACAAGCTGCGAACCCGCACGTTCGCACAGGACGCGAGGCTCGGCGGAAAGATGGTCGCGAAACGGAAGTTACGCTTTTACAGCCCGAAGATCGCCGGGGCGAAAAAAGTGCGCGCCATGATGGACGCCGCGAAAAAGAAGGGAACGACTTGAACGCGACCGCGGCAACCGAGAAACCCGCCAGGAAGTACGCCTACTACCCCGGGTGCTCACTCGGGTCGTCGGCGTCCGAGTACGACCACTCGACGAGGGCGGTCTTCGCCGCCCTCGGCGTGGAACTCGAGGAAATCGCGGACTGGAACTGCTGCGGGGCAAGCTCAGCGCACGCGTTAAACCACACGCTCGCAACGGCGCTCCCGCTCCGCAATCTTGCGCTCGCAGAAGCCATGGAACTCGACATCGCGGTTCCCTGCGCCGCCTGCTTCAGCAGGCTCAAAACCGCGGAACACAGGTTCAGGGAAGAACCAGATTTAAAAAACGCACTCAGGGAAATCGTCGGTGAGCCTTACGAGGGAAAGGTCACTGCCCGCCACTCGCTGGACATCCTGTTCAACGACGTCGGACTCGACGCCGTGAGGGAGAAAGTCACGCGCCCCCTGACGGGGCTCAGGACGGTGTGCTACTACGGGTGCCTCCTTGTGCGCCCCCCGAAGGTGACCGGGGCGACCGACCCGGACAATCCGGTCTCGATGGACCTTCTCATGAAGGCGCTCGGCGCGGAATCGCTCGACTGGCACATGAAAACGGACTGCTGCGGGGCGGGACTTTCGCTCACACGCGCGGACATCGTGAGTGAACTCGTCGCCAAAATCGCCGCCGCCGCGAGGCTCGTACAGGCGCAGGCAATCGTCACCGCCTGCCCCATGTGCCACGCGAACCTCGACATGCGGCAGCCCGGGGCGCTCACCAGCCCTTCGGACGCGCTCCCGGTATATTTCTACACCGAGCTTATGGCAGCCGCCATGGGAATCGAGGGCACGGCGGCGTGGCTCGCAAAGCACATCGTCCCCGCCGCTGCGCCCCTGGAGGAAATCGGCGCCCTGCCCCGCCGCCCGCGAGCGCGGCGGGCGGGCGGCGCCGCGTAAGACAGCGCGAAAATGAACGAGCGGGATAAGAACAAAAAGGCAACCGCCGCTGGGGTGCGCGGCGCGGCGCTCGTCGTGGGCGGCGGCATCGCCGGAATCCAGGCGTCCATAGACCTCGCCGACTCCGGCTTCAGGGTCTATCAGGTCACGAACGAGACCGCCATCGGGGGGCGGATGGTGCAGCTGGACAAAACGTTTCCCACGAACGACTGTTCCATGTGCATGATCGCGCCGAAGCTGGTCGGCATAGGCGCGCATCCGAACGTCGAGATAATCACGGGCGCCGAAGTCGAAAAAGTCGAGGGCGGCGCGGGCGACTTCACCGTCACGCTCAAGAAGAAGCCCTGGTACGTAGACGAGGAGAAGTGCAACGGGTGCGGCATGTGCGCGAACGTGTGCCCCGTGGAGGCGCCGGACAGGTTCAACATGGGGATGTCGAACCGCAAAGCCGCCTTCAAGCTCTACCCCCAGGCGATCCCGAACCTGTACGCCATCGAGAAAAAAGGGACGGCGCCGTGCAAGACCGCCTGCCCGGCGCACATCAGCGTCCAGGGCTACGTTCAGCTCGTAAAGAAAAAGGAGTACGTCAAGGCGGTGGAACTGATAAGGGAGCGCAACCCGCTGTCGGCTATCTGCGGGCGGGTCTGCACGCGTCCCTGCGAGACGGTGTGCACGCGGAGCGACGTGGACTCGGCGGTCGCGATAAAGTGGCTCAAGCGGTTCGCCTCCGACAAGGAAATGGAGATGATCGAGCGGGGCGAGCGCTATTACCCGGAGGAAAAGACACCCCCGCAGGACGCAAGGAAGGTCGCCGTCATAGGTTCAGGACCCGCGGGACTGACCGTCGCCAACGACCTCGCCGACCGCGGTTTCGCCGTGACCGTTTACGAAGCCCTTCCGGTCGCCGGCGGGATGCTCGCGGTCGGCATACCCGAATACAGACTGCCCAAGAAGATGCTGAACCACGAAATAGAACTCATCCGGCGGAAAGGCGTCAGGTTCGTTCTCAACTGCCGCGTCGGCAGGGACGTCTCCTTCGACGAGATACGCACAAAATACGACGCCGTGTTCATCGGGGCAGGCGCCTTCAAGAGCAGGCGACTGGGGATAGAGGGCGAAGACCTCGAAGGGGTCATGCACGCGATTGACTATCTTCGCCGGACCGCCCTGGGCGAGAAGACGGAAGCGCGCGGGAGGGTCGCGGTGGTGGGAGGAGGGAACGCGGCGGTGGACGCCGCGCGCACCGCGCTGAGGGAAGGCTGCGACGTGACCATCGTGTACAGGCGGTCGCGGAGGGAAATGCCCGCCGACCCGGACGAGATCGAAAGCGCGCTCGAAGAGGGAATCAGGATGGTTTTTCAAGCCGCACCCAAGCGGGTCATCGGAACCGGCGGCAGGGTGAGCGGGATGGAATGTCTCAGGATGGAACTGGGACCGCCCGACGGCAGCGGGCGCAGGCGCCCCACGCCCGTTGAAGGCTCGGAATTCGTCGTCGAGGCGGACACCGTCATCGCCGCCATAAGCCAGGAACCCGACCTGTCGTTCATCGAGGACAGAAAAAAACTGAAGGTGTCCGAACACAACCTCATCATGGTGGACCCGGAGACGATGCAGACGACCGTGGAAAACGTCTTCGCCGGGGGCGACGCCGTGTCCGGCGCCGCGTTCGTGATCGAGGCTGTGGCGGCGGGCAAGCGCGCCGCCGACTCCATCGAGCGGTTCCTCAGGGGCGAAGACCTCCGCGCGCCCCGGTTCGAGGACACCATAAGACCCGTTCCGGAGGAACTCCTCCCGCCGACGGCGGGCGTCGCGAAAAAAGAGAAGGTGAAGATGGACAAACTCGCCGTCGGGTTGAGAGCCGGAAACTTCGATGAAGTCGAAAGGGGTTTTTCGGAGGACGCCGCCGTCGCCGAATGCGAAAGGTGCCTCAACTGCGGCGTGTGCTCCGAGTGCTACGAGTGCGTGAAGGTGTGCGAGCAGAAAGCCATCGTCCACGACATGAGCGAGAAGACAATCGAGCTGAACGTCGGCGCCGTCGTCCTCGCTCCGGGGTTCGATCCCTTCAACCCCGGCATACTGACGCAGTACGGCTACGGGCGCTATGCCAACGTCATATCCAGCATCGAGTTCGAGAGGCTTTTGAGCGCCTCGGGTCCCACGCTCGGACACATAACGAGACCCTCCGACGGAAAAGACCCGCGTAAGGCGGCGATCATCCAGTGCGTGGGGTCGCGGGACGAGAGCATCGGCAACGGCTACTGCTCTTCAGTGTGCTGCATGTACGCCACCAAACAGGCGATAATCGCAAAGGAGCACGACCCGCGCATCGAGGTGTCCATCTTCTACATGGACATACGCGCCCACGGCAAAAACTTCGACAGGTACTACCAGACGGCGAGGGACGAGAACAACGTGAAGTACGTCAAGTCCATGATATCGGGAATCAAACAGATGCCGGAGACAGGGAACCTGCTGCTGCGCTACATTGACGCCGGGGGAACGTTCCGGGAGGACGAGTTCGACCTCGTGGTGCTGTCCGTGGGACTTGCGCCCCCGCGGGGGGCGCAGCAACTGGCGCGCAGGCTCGGAGTGGAGCTTAACCAGTACGGGTTCTGCAAAACGGATTACTTCGAGCCAACGCACACGACCCGCCCCGGCGTTTTCGTCGGGGGCGCATTCCAGATGCCAAAGGACATACCGGAAACCGTCGCCCAGGCGAGCAGCGCCGCCTGCGGGGCTTCCAGTCTCATGTCCCGGGCGCGCGGAACCGAGATAAGCGAGCGTGACCTGCCGGCAGAGAAAGCGCCGGATTCCGGTCCCCCGCGCATCGGCGTCCTCATCTGCCACTGCGGCTTCAACATCGGAAGCGTCATCTCCGTCCCCGAAGTGGTCGAGTACGCGAGACAGCTGCCCTGGGTGGTCTTCGCCGACGAGAAACTCTACGCCTGCTCCCAGGACACGCTGTCCGAGATCAAACGGCTCATCGAGAAACACAACCTCACGCGGCTGGTCATATCCTCGTGCACGCCGCGGACTCACCTGCCGCTCTTTCAGCAGACCATCAGGGAAGCGGGGCTTAACAAGTACCTCTTCGAGATGGCGAACATACGTGAACACGCCTCGTGGGTGCACCGGGACAACCCCGGACTCGCCACCGAAAAAGCGAAAGCCCTCACGGAAGCCGCCGTCATGAAAGCAGCCCTCCTCAGACCCCTCAAATCCGCCGCCTCCGCGGTCGTCCCGTCCCTCCTCGTCCTGGGCGGCGGCGTCTCCGGCATGAACGCCGCCCTCGCCGCAGCCGCGCAGAACGTCCCCGTCCACCTCGTCGAAAAAGAAGGCTCGCTCGGCGGAAACATGAAAAACATCTTCTACACGCTCGATGGAAACGATCCCGGCGCGTACCTCGAATCGCTCATCGCGAGGGTCGAATCCAGCCCGAACATCACCGTCCACCTCAACAGAACGCTGAAGAAGCTGGAAGGACACGTCGGGCACTTCAGCTCCGTCATCGCGCCGGCGGACGGCGCCGGCGGGGAAACGGTCATCGAACACGGCGCCATAATAGTCGCCACGGGAGGCGCGGAGTACAAGCCCGCCGAGTACCTCTACGGCAGGAACGGACGGGTGCTCACGCAGCTGGAGATGGAATCGAAGCTCGCGCGGGCGCCGGAGTTCGCGCGCGGGCTGTCCTCGGTGGTGATGATACAGTGCGTCGGCTCGCGCTGCGAGGAGCGTGACTACTGCTCGCGGGTCTGCTGCTCGCACGCGGTGAAAAACGCGCTAAGGCTCAAGGAACTCAACCCCGACGCGCACGTGTACGTCCTGTACCGCGACGTACGCACCTACGGTTTCCGGGAAAAGTACTACACCGAAGCGCGCGACAGGGGTGTCGCGTTCATCAAGTTCGAGGACGGCAGAGACCCCGAGGTCACCGAATCCGGCGGACGGCTCGAGGTGAAGGTCGAGGACTACACGCTGAGACGCGCAATCAGGCTCCATCCCGACCTGCTCGTTCTCAGCGCAGCCGTCCTGCCCTCGCCATCGAACCAGGAGTTGTCCAACGTCATGAAAGTCCCCGTAGAAAAAAGCGGGTTCTTTCTCGAGGCGCACGTGAAACTGCGCCCCGTGGAGTTCGCAAGCGACGGGATGTTCCTGTGCGGACTTGCCCACTCCCCGAAGCACACCGACGAAAACATCGCGCAGGCGAAGGCGGCGGTGTCGAGGGCGCTGACGATTCTCTCGAAGCAAACCCTCGAGGTGGAGGGCATGGTCGCCGCGGTGGACCCCGAGAGGTGCGCCGCCTGTCTCACCTGCCTGCGCGTGTGCCCCTACGGGGTCCCGACGATAAACGCCGAAGGGAAGGCGGAAATCCTGGGTGTCAAGTGCCACGGGTGCGGCACGTGCGTGGCGGAGTGCCCGAACAAGGCGATACAGCTCGAGCACTTCCGCGACGACCAGGTGCTGAACCAGACCAAGGCGGTCCTTCGCGCAAGCCTGAAATCGCGCGCAAGGGCAATGGCTGAGATGGGGACGTGAACCTGTAGATGATGGATTTCTCTGAAAAGGATATGAAATACAGCCTGAAAGACAGTGGGACAGGCAGGAGTCCTGCCCCGCTCAAAGAGGTGGAGCAGGAGTGAAAAAGGAGCCGGTTCAGGGCTTCGACCCCGTAATAGTGGCGACAGGCTTCCAGCCTGTCAATCCCTGGATATCACAATCCCTGAATATGCAGCAACGAAATCTTCCTCATGTTTACGCAGAGGAATCAACCTATTTTGTAACATTCCGATGCTGCAAGGAAATGAGCATTCCGGAGCAAGCACGCTATGAAGTTCTTTCAGCAATACTTCATTGGGATGAGAAACGAATTGACCTTGATGCGGCGGTGATTATGCCGGACCATGTTCACATGATCTTTAGAATCATGCCTGAAGAATATGATGACAGGCTGGAAGCCTGTCCCACTATCAGCAAAATTCTTCACAGCATAAAAAGCTTCTCATCAAACCGAATAAATAAAATTCTTAATAGGAGAGGCTCTTTCTGGTTAGATGAGAGTTTCGACCATATTATTCGTAATGAAGCCGAGTGGCAAGAGAAGATCGCCTATATTATTGTGAACTTTCGCAGAAATTCTACAGTCATCAAGCGGCATGAGCAAGGGCGTAGATCAGGGTGTTGAGGATTTTTGTATTGAGCGAAGCATTTTCGGAGTTTGAAAAAACCCTTTTACGCCATAG
>JBFMFE010000221.1:0-15429 GCA_040752295.1 bacterium | reverse complement strand
GCGGCGGAGCCGGAAGCGGGAACGTCAATCGAACCTTTAGAGGCGAGGACGTAATCGCCGTCAATCTTGACCTGGTGCGTTCCGGCGGAGATTCCGGCGACGGTGAAACCGCCTGACGCGTCGGTCGTGGCGGCTGGTGTGTTGCTGCCGTCGAGGTAAACGTTGACGCCGGAGTGGTCGGTTCTTCCGCCGACGGTGACGCTTCCGAGGAGCGAGCCGGTGGATTTGCCGATGACGAACGTTTGAGTCGTGCCGACCATGGCGTAGAGCGCTTTAGTCGCCGGCGAGGCGCCGGTGTTGAAGACGGTCGCGGTGGGGCTGGAGGAGGTGAGTTCGGTTTTCGCGCCGGTGTCGCCGTCAATCACGAAGAGCTTGTAGCCTTCGTAGAGGCTGGAGACGTCGGCTGTGACGCTGACGTCGGCGGAGGCTTCCTCGGCGTCCACCTTGATCTCCCACATTTTAGCCGTTTCGGATTCGGCGCCGACGAGTATGCTCGTGGCGGCGGAGCGATCGGCGGAGCGCACGTAGGCGTTCACGACGGCGTCCTCGGGATTGCTCGTGTCCGCCATGCCCGGCAGCGGGGGCGGCTTGAGCATTTCCTGCGCCGCGGAGCTTTCGCCGATAGTGACGGGGAGCAGGTCTGCCGTGTTGGCGGTGGAGAAGGTGAGAGTGACCGACCAGTTTGTCGCCGTCGGGGCGGAGAAGAGGGTGAGCGGCGTGAGGGCGAATGCAGCGAACGCCGCCGTTATCAGAGCCGTTTTTTTCATTTTAATCACCACCATTCAGAGCGCTGAACCATATCCCGAATGGCAATTTTCAGGATATGCTATCACAGTGCGATTTGCATTTCAAGAGCACTGCCGCAAACTTTTTTTACATTAACAATTATACCAAGAAACGGGGGAAAATAAACGTTGCGGGCGTCTATTCTTCCCTTTTTTCCTTTTTCCCCGCAGTCACCTCCTTATGTACGGGATGGACGATATGGACTGGTTGGTCGTGAAATAGCGTCATTTTTTTATTCTCAGGCGTACGTCGGTGGCGGCTTTCAGCCAGTAAGCCTTCCAGGATTCGAGTTCGGCGCCGGAGTTGGGGAGGATTTCGGTGTAGCCTGCGCCGTTGTACCAGAAGATGACCGGGGCGAGCCATCCGTTGGCGACCGCCTCGGAGAGCGTGTAGACGGTGGAACTGTTTTTGCGAAGGACGGAGACCTTGTTGTCCGCCCACGGGACGTCGGTGACGAAGGGGTTGCCGAACATGTTCCAGCCGGCGGGGAGTTCGACCTCGAGCGAGGTGTCTTCGGGAATGCAGCCGGAGAGGGAAAGCCCGGAGGAGGACGCGAGGTTGACCCAGTAACCCTGCCCTGCCCTGCCGAGGTTCTGGAAGTAGGATGAGAAGCCGGAATAGGCGGTGTTCGCCGTGGGGCTGAAGTAGTAAATCGCCCCGCTGTTCAGCAGCGTGCCGGAGGAGGTCACGGTGACCGACTGGGAGGGGACGCTGTTGAGGGGGATGACGGGGAAGACGACCATGTTCCATCCGGCTGGGAAGGCGCCGCTGGACTGGGAGGAGGAGCAGGAGTCGCTCTGCGAGACGGTGAAGGAGAAGGTACCGGTGTTGGATTTGGATGTCGTCAGGTTTGTGACGATGAGGACGACTTCGTCGTAGGTGTTGCCGAAGCCGTCAATCGAGGCGGAGCCTACGCCGTTGGAGATTGTGAGGTCGGACGTCGTGAAGACGCCGCTGGTCTGTTTCAGAAGGAGGGTAACGCCCCAGGAGGAGGTGGTCGCGCCGGTGAAGCCGAGTGTGAGTTTTTTCGCCTGTGTCGTGGAAGAGGGGGTGAACTTGTAGAACTTCGCGCCGAGGTGGTCGAGCGATTCCTGTGAGACGGAGACGGGGTAGGACGAGAAGGTTCCGGTGAGTTTAACGGAGGGGAGGCTTGCGGCGTCGAGGTAGTTTTTCGAGTAGTTTGCCACGTGGAAGTTTTTGAGTACCGTGTTGAAGACCGCGCCTCTGGATAAGAGGTAGGTGGAAATCTGGGGTATTTCGGTGGCTTCGTCGGCGGGTTCGCATGGTGAGGAGGTGAGGCATTCCTGTGTGTCGTTTTTGACGAGGTCCCAGATGGCTTTCATGGAGGCGGAGCCGCCGATTTTTTCGCTGATGTATTTGAAATAGATCGCGTTTCCGTAGCCGTAAGTGTCGCTGAAGGAAAAGTAATCGAGCGGGAGGTCCAGGTTGTTGAAGCGATTCGTCATGTACAGTTTGATCCAGTCGTGTATGGTCGGGTAGACTTCGGATTCCATCCAGACGGCTGTGGCTTCGAGTATCCAGTAGGAGGGGTAGAGGTAGTTAAGCCCGAACTGGACGGCGTGCGTGAACTCGTGCGCCATCGTTGATTTGACGAGGTCGGCGACGGAGTTGGAGTAGAGGTAATAGACCTCGTAGTCGTTGTCGAGTTCGAGGAAGCTTCTGGCGGAGTTGTCGGGGTAGAGGACGTCGGTGACGGTTCTGCCGAGGAGCGTGCCGCCGCTGCGACCGAGTATGTCGCAGACGTATACGACGTATTTGCCGTTGTTGAGGGGGGGGGCATCGAAGCCGAGTCCGCCGATGACGTGGTCCCAGACTTCCTCGGCGAACTGGAGTATGTCGAGGACGTACGCCGGGACGTATCCGTCGCCGTAGTAGGTGGATGGGCTGTAAGTGAGGGCGGCGATCCTGTCCTGTGAGGCGGCGGAGGTGGTGTAAACGACGGTGAAATGTTCGGAGGAGAGGGAGGAGGAGATGCCGGAGAGGAAGGATGAGCAGTAGCCGACGGAGGCGCTGACCTCGCGGACGCCGGCGCGGGATTCGGCGACGGAGATGAACCTTGCCAGTTCGTTTCTTGTTGCGGGGGAGAGGCGGTCCCAGTTTCTGACGACGGCGAGGTTGGCGAGCGTGGCGTTCAAGGCGCGTGGGTCGGCGGCGCGTTGAGGGAGTGCGCGTCGCGCGAAGCGCGCGTCGGCTCTCGCCTTTTCGGGAATGTTGCGGGAGTAGTAGAAGAAGAGGATGTCCTCGTCGGAGAACTTCGCCGCGGCAGCGCCCTGGAGGGCGATGAAGAAAAGCGCGGCGATGACGGCTGCGGGTTTTGCGGGGGAAAAGTTTTTCATAGTGTCTTCCGATTTCCTTTCGCGGCGGGAACGCTGGCGGGCTTACGGTTCGAGAGTTTCAGTCCGGGAACACGAGTTCGGCGGACTGGAGAGCCTTTATCATGAAACAGTCCCAGGGGTTGAACTGTACGGCGCCGGTGATCGTAACGGGCGAGTAGGTTCCGGCGGCGGGGTCGAACGTGTAAACGGTGCTGACGACAATGGCGTCCGCCTCGGCGGAGCCGAGGGCGAAGCTGCCTTGAGAGTTTTTCGCCTTGACGCCCGAATCCCAGTTTACGGATTTGTTGTAGGGCACGCCCACCATGTTCCAGCCCTGTGAGAGCTGGACGGAGCTTGTGGTGGAGGTAATGCCGGTTGAGGTGACGGTTGTGTCCTGTGTGAAGTTCGTCCAGTAGCATTTTCCCGGGGCGGCGGGTTCGATTGTGCTGCCGTATTCGTATTTTCCGTTCTGGAGTCTGAACATGTAAAAGTTGTTGAGGCCGAGGGCGGTGGAAGGGGTCGTTATGGCGGGCTGGAGTGGGACGCCGACGAGGTTCCAGCCGGTGGAGAAGTCGTGGGTGAGGGTGACGTTTTCGGGGGCGGTGTTGGTGACGAGTGTGCCGGAAGAGAACTGACCGACGTTGCCCGCGAAGTCAATGGCGCGCGCGTAGAGGAGGTTCTGCCCGACCTGTATGCCGGAGACGTTGATGATGTAGCCGCCTGATGTGGAGGCGTTGCCGGCGCCGTCGGGGAGCGGCGGGTCCACGGGTGCGGACGCGCAGGAGGAGGTTGAGGCGGACCAGTATTTGCCGGCGGCGCAGACGTTCGCCGTGACGTCCTCGTCGCTGAAGAGGTCGTTGTCGTTGTCCGTCCCGTCGGTACCGTTGGGTTCCTCGTCGGCAAGTCCGTCGCCGTCGTTGTCAATGCCGTCGTCGGTGGTCATCGTCTTGTTGAGTCGGGCGAAAATCTGAACGGTGGAGTAAGGCTCAGCGTCGCCCGCGGCTTCGATCTGCGTGAAGATAGTCGTTGAGTTGGCGACTTCGAGTGTTGGGGGCGCGGGTGCGGAGGTGTCAATTATGAATTTTTCGCCGGCGACGGGCGTGGCGCCGATGCTGGCGTTGCCGGCGATGTCCGATGAGGTGATCGTGACGTACGCCTCGCCGTCGGCGTAGGCGCCGCCGTTTGCGGTGTTCACGGTGTACTTGTAGCTGAACTGTGTTTTCTGGGAGTCGAGGGCGGTGGAGGCGGCGTCGGCGACGTCGGTTGTGCCCTGCTGGTTGATGCTTATGAGCGGGGCGGAGGAGAGTTTTTCGTTCGAGATGATTTTCAGATAGACGTCGCCCGCTTTCGCGTTGGGGAGGAGGTTCTGGTCGAGGGGAAGGGTTTCGGTGAGGGCGGCGTTGGAGAAATAGAGGATTCTGAACGTGGAGGTGGAGGTGTCAATTGTGAAGACGTCGCCTGCGATGGGGGGGGTGTCGGTGGCGGTGTTGCCCTGTGAGTCGGTACCGGTGAGTGTGACGGCGGCGTCGCCGTCAAGGTAGGCGGCGCCGTTGGCGGCGTTGACGGTGTACGAGCCGACGAAGACGGTGTTTGAAGCGGAGACGGCGGCTGTGGTCTGGTTGAGGGCGTCGGACGTGCCCTGCTGGTTTATGGAGAAGGTGGGGGGATTGGGGAGAGGTTCGCTGGCTGTGATCTTGAGGTAGGCGAGACCCGCGGCGGCGATAGAGACGCCGGAGAGAGGGTCCTGGGGGAGCGGGTCAGCGAATTTATCGGGCAGCGTGTCGTTGTAGGTTTTGAAGTAGGAGACCCAGAATGAGGGCGGACCGGCGTCGCGCGTGATGATGCATTTGCCCTGAGATGCGTCGTAGAAGGGGGTCGCGGCGTCGCAGCCGCGCGCGCCGAGGTTGTTCGCCTTGTCGCGTACCTGTCCCTCGATGACGTTCTGTCCGTCCTGGAGGAAGATACCCTTCGGGTTTTCGTCGAGTTTACCGTCCTGGTCGGCGTCGAAGTCGTCGCCGCAGGGGTCTTCGAAGTACTGTCCGTCCTTGTCGTAGTCAATGAGGGTCTCGAAGTTCGCCGCGGCGTCGGCGACGAGCGTGCCGACGAGCTGTGAGTTCACGTAGAGATAGATGGTGGAACCTGGCTGCTCGACGGCGCCCGTGAGTTCGGTGGAGCACTTGTCGGTGGGGTTCTCGAGGACGGCGTTAAAGAGGGGCGGGCTGGGTCCATTTGTGTCCACGTAGAAGGTGAAGGTTCCGCTCGAGTCGCTCTTGTTGTTGGCGTTGTCGAGGGCGAAGACGCGCCAGAAGTACTGGTTGTCGGAGAGGGGGTTCTGCGAGCTGATGCTGTAGTAGAAGGTGGTGGAGATGCCGTCGTTGAGGACGGTTCCCGTGGCGGTGAGGACGACGAAGGTGGAGTCGGTGGCGATCTCGACGTAGAACTTGCTGAGGTCGGGCGCCTGGCTTGAGATTCTCCATGAGAACTGCGGAGTGGTGCTGGAGGTGTACGAGTCGTTCAGGGGCGTGACGAGAGTGACGGCGGAGGGCGGGACGGTGTCCACGTTGAAGGTGGTCGAGACGTAGACGGGGTTGAAGCCGAAATCGGTGACGTAATAGTAGCTGTTCGGGTCGGTGTCGCCGATGATGATCTGTGCGGTACCATCGTAGGAGGACGTGGCGGGATAGACGTTGTAGCTGCCGGAGTAAACGACGCCCGCGCCGCCCTGGAGTGTCATTTCGACGAAGCATCCGCTTCCCGGCTGGGGACCCGCCGTGCCGTTGTCCTCGTTTTCGAATCCGTCGGCGTCGTCGTCAACGCCGTTGCCGAAGATTTCCTCGTCAATGAGGCCGTCGCAGTCGTTGTCGAGCAGGTCGTCGGTCGTGGGTGACGAAGGGACGGCGTTCTGGACGACCCTTATCTTGAATTTGGAGTCCGGCAGGAGTTTGGGATTGACCAGCTGCTCCGGCGAGCTGACGGTGATCGTCACGGCGTCGGCGACGAGTTCGTCCGGGACGCCGTCGGCGTCGTTGTCGCGCGAGGCAGGGTTGGGGGCGACGCTGATGTCGTCGGGAGAGACGACCGGGGCGGATGTGTCCACGACGAACTGTTTGCCCTGGGCGGGCATTGTGTCGGTGAAGCCGTTGCCGTAGAGGTCCTGCGCGGTGAAGAGCATGTCCGCCACTCCGTCCCTGAAGACCTGCCCCGCGCCCTTGGCGTCAACCTCGAACTGTGCGAAATAGACGGTGTCGGAGGCTTTGGAATCGGCGGATACGGGACCGAGGACGATGGCGGCGAACTGGCGTATTTTGAAGGAGGGTGTCGAGCCGAGCGGCTCGTCGGAGGTGATGGTGACGTACACGTACTCGCCGAGGTCGGCGGTGTCGCCGGTGACGGGGAGTCCCATGGGATTGGTGGCGAGTTCGATAGTGCGCGATGCGTCGGAGAAGTAGGTTATGGAGAGCTGCGGAGTGATGGTGTCAACACCGAAGGAGTAGTAGGCGCCGATAGGCGAGAATTCGCCCTCGTTGCCCGCCCAGTCGAGGGGTGCGGCGCGCCAGTAGTAGCAGATGGGGTTGGAGAGGGGGCATTCGCTCATGATGCCCGGATTGTAGCTTGTGGTCATGATGGAGCCGGCTTCGGCGACGATGGAGGAAGTGGCAAAGGACGGGTCGTCGGCGACCTGGACGTGCCAGCGGCGGACTTCCCAGTAGAGCGTGCCGGTGGCAGGTCCGGTGGGGAGGACGAAGGCGTCCTCGTCAACGTCGCCGTCGCCGTCGTTGTCGCTTCCGTCAAGGGTTTCCTCGTCAGCGCCGTTGTTGCCGTCGTCGTCTGCGCCGTTCGATAGGGTTGTCCAGGACAGGAGCGGAGAATTCGTTGTTTGCGCCGAGGGGCTGCACGTGCTGGCGGAACGGGCGATGGTACCGTCGCAGGGGAGGATGGGGAGCGAGAGGGATGGACCGACGGGGGCGGTGGTGTCAATGGCGAAGAACTGACCGGCTGTGAGGTCTGCGCCGGGTTCGTGTTCGGGGTCGGAGCAGTCGGTTGCGGGCGACGAAGAGGAGAGGAATGTGGGGTAGGAGTTGCCGTCGCAGTCGTCGGAGAGCATGTCTTCGGCGCCGAATTCGTTCATGTCGGCGGCTGCTTGCGCGTCGGTGAGGTCCCAGCGTGCGTTTTCGAGGCGGTCTTTGGCGGCGACGGTGACCGCGGCGTAGCCGTCGTTGATGACGGCGGGGTCAACATCGTAGCAGGCTTTGAAGATTTTGCAGGGCGAGGCGCCGGGGTCGTAAGCGGAGCAACTGTCGCCCGTGCAGGGGTCGCAGGATTGGGACTGCCCGCAGGTCGTGTAAAGCTGCGGGCTGAAGCGGTTCGCCGCCCTCGGAACGCCGTAGTAAGGAGGCGAGCCGTCGTCCAGGACGGCGTCGTGGGGTCCGTAGATGCTGAAGGTAGGGGTCGCGCCGGCGTACTCGTTGAGCGTTACGCGGATGTACAGGTTTCCCTGGTCAACGATTGGCATGTCGGGGGTGGCGGGGAGGTTGTCGTGGTCTTTAACGATGAACTGGTTGGCGTAGGTGGGGTCGGAGAAATACTCGACCGAGGCGGTGGGACCGGTGTTGTCAATCGTGAACGAGCCGCCTGCGGAGGGCGTGTAGCTGGTGGTTTCGTTACCGGACGAGTCCGCCATGGAGAATTGTACGGAGTAGCTGCCCTCGTCGAGTCCGACGGGCGGTATGGGGCCGGTTACGTCCCATGCGAACCTGTAAACCGTTCTGCCGGCGGGGAGTGCGTCGCATAGGGGGTCGGGATCGAGGCCGCTGGTGCAGAGCCATTTGAGCATGTCCTTAGGGTTGCGTCCGCTCGCGGAGGGGACGAGCGCCTCGAGGTCTGCGCCGGAGAGGTAGATTGTGGGGACGCGGACGCAGGCGTTCTGAGCGTCGTTCCACAGTTTTCTGGAGGTGCAGACCTGCGTTGAGAGGTCCTCGTCGGAGTTGAGGGGGTCGGAGCAGGTGGAAGTGGCCGGGTTTTCGGGGTGGCAGGTGTCCTCGTCTATGCCGTTCGTTCCGTTGGGTTCCTCGTCAACGAAGCCGTCGCAGTCGTCGTCAACGCCGTTGTTGGCAGTAACGGGAGGCGGGTTGACGACGCAGAGGGGTGCGTCGCGCATGTTGACGTCCTCGTCGATATAGGTGTCGAAATCGAAGTCGTTTCCGTCGTAGCCGGAGCGTTCCTCGTCGGTGAATCCGTCGTTGTCGTTGTCGAAGGCGTCGTCGGCGCGGAGGGTGTAGCCCCAACGCCCCTGTCCGTCGTAGAGGGGTTCGCTCATGACGATTTCGAGGTAGACGGTGCGCGTGGCGGTCGGGGCGGTGGGACAGGCGGCGTCGAAGAAGCATGGGTTTGTGGTGAGTATGTCGAGACCGACGGTATCGGTGGAGAAGGTCTGTGTGAAGACGGCGTCCTTGAAATAGTCAACCGAGACGACGGTGGGCGATTTGCCGTCGGGGACGAGGCATTTTTCGTCGGCGAGGGCGTAATCGCTGTAGTTGCCGGCGGAGTCCTCGGTTCTCATAACGAAGCAGTAGGCGGACGCGGCGGGGTCGTCGCGGTCCTGCGATGAGATGGAGTTGATGTTGCAGAAGTTGTTGTTTTCGAACCAGACGCTGACGGTAGGCGCTGGGGGGTATGAAGGCTCGGTGCTTTCGCGGACGTGGAAGAAGAACTTGAAGGCTTCGGGGGTGAGGTTGCAGGCGCTGGTTGCGCACTGTCCGTCGGGGTCAACGGTGGAACCGGCGAGCGAGCCGCCGAGCTGCCAGTCGCCGCAAACGCTGCCGCCGGGGAGCTGCACGAGAGGGTTGAAGAGGAAGTTGGCGGGCGTGGTGACGTCGGGGGGGTCGCGGTCGAGGCGGAAGGCGTTGGGATAGTTCCAGGTGGTGCCGCCGTTTTCGGGGACGATGACGGTGCACCAGGTGGCGATGAGTCCGTAGGTGGTGAAGAAGGCTTCGACCTGAGCGTTGTCGAACTCGACCGTCGTGTTGTCGAAGAAGCCCGTTCCGGGGTTCGCCGTGTCGTCGTCCTGAATGGTGATCAGGGGATGGATGCAGTCAATGGTGGTGGCGCCGCATACGAGGTCAATGGTGTCGGGGTCAATGTTTTTGTTTTCGTTGAACCCCACGCCGCGGATTTGAATGGTGTCGGTAGCGAGCGCCCTGGAGGCGTCGGTGGGGTTGAACGTGATCTTTGAGGTCTGGCTTGAAGCGCCGGTGTTGCTGCTTACTTTCGAGTATTCGACGACGGCGCCGGCGGGCGCGGCGATAAAAGGCACGAGAATCAGAAAAACGCGAAAACACCTGTTTAGCGACATGAAACAGGTCATCATGAACCGTGTGTTCAAAGACATTATACCCGAAACTTGAGTAATTAAATAGATCACCGTCAAATAAAAGAGAGAGCAATTTTTGTGCCAAAGCGGGGCGTATTTTGCGCGCGATTCAGCCTGTTTTTCGCTTTTTTCGCCCGTTTTCGGGATTAAAGGTGATGTTTTTAAGCCGCACTGATGTTAAAAAGACACACTAAACGCCGGGGTCCGAAGCCCGCGCCGAAAGTCTTCATGGGGCGAAACCGGACACGTAGTGGTTATGCCAGAGGACGAAGTTGAGGACGGTCCACAGCTGGCGGCTGTAGTCCTTTTTTCGTTCCCTGTGGGCGGCGAACATGGAGCGGACAAAATCGCGGTTGAGGGGGAAGTCGAGCGCGTCGAGTTGTCCGGAGAAGACCGCCTCGAACCTGCCTTCCGGGTCCGCCTCGAGCCATTTGGGGAGGGGGACGTTGAAGCCCGCCTTTGCCCTGCCCGCGGTGTCCGCGCCGAGGGAGTCGCGCATCGCCTTTCGGAGTATGTACTTTTTGGAGAAGCCCTTCAGTTTGAGTGTGGATGGAATTTTCGAGACGTGTTCAACGAGGACGTGGTCGAGGAAGGGGACTCTTGCTTCGAGCGAGTTAGCCATGGACATTCTGTCGTTTTTGACGAGGAGGTCGTCGGGGAGGAAGACGATGGAGTCGAGCCAGAGGAGGCGCGAGAGGAGGTCGCAATCGCGTGGGGCGTCGAGTACGGGTGCGATGAGTTCGTGGAGGGAGGCGTCGCCGGCGGATTCGAGTTCGCGGGCGACGGCGGGGGGGAAGAGGGCGTTTTTTTCGGAGTCGCCGAAGATGGTTTTCCACCTCATGTGGCTGCGGAGGGTGTCGGTGGAGAGGTTTTCGACGAATTTTTTGAGTTTGTAGTCGAGGCTGACTTTTTCGAAGGAGGTGGGGAATGCGGTGGCGAGGCGTTTGAGGAGGGGCGTGAGCGCTGAGAGCGGGAATCTGCGCGCGAGGGCGGCGATCCTGGAAGCGACGTAGGTGTGGTAGCCGGCGAAGGTTTCGTCGCCGCCTTCGCCCGAGAGGGCGACGGTGACGCCGCGGCGGGCGAACCTTGAAATGAGAAACATGGGGAGCGCGGAGGAATCGGCGAAGGGTTCGTCGAAGTGCCTGACCATGAGGGGGAGGGTTTCATCGAGGTCGCGCGGTTCGACGATGAGTTCGTTGTGGGAGGTGTCGAAGCGGCGTGCGACGCGGCGTGCGAAGTGGAGTTCGCTGTAGGTTTTTTCGCGGAAACCGACCGAATACGTCCTGATGGGGTCGGCGCCGAGTTCCCGCATGAAGGAGACGATCGTGCTGGAGTCGAGACCGCCGCTGAGGAAGACGCCGAGTGGGACGTCGCTTATGAGGTGGAGGCGGACGGATTCCCTGATCACGTCCTTGAGTTTTTCGAGGCGGTCGGGCGTGGGTTCGGGCGGGGCGGGGGTGAAATCGAAATCCCAGTAGCGTGAGACGGCTGCGCCGTTTTCGTCAACGCGCATCCAGTGAGCGGGGAGGAGCTTCCTGACGGCGGCGAAGATGGAGCGTTCCCCCGGCACGTAGCCGTAGGAGAAGTAGAGGTTGAGCGCCTGGAGGTCGAGGTCTTTCCTGAAGTCCGGGATGCGGAGGAATGATTTTATTTCGGAAGAGAAGGCGAGGAGGGGACCGTCGCGGTAATAATAGAGCGGTTTTATGCCGAGTCTGTCGCGGTAGAGGAAGAGTTTTTTACTGCGTGCGTCCCAGAGTGCGACGGCGAACATGCCGCGGAGGCGGCGGACGAAATCGGGGCCATCGTCCTCGAAGAGGTGAACTATGGTCTCGGTGTCGGAGCGGGAGGAGAAGCGGTGTCCCTTTTTCTTCGAGATTTCGGCGAGTTCGTGGAAGTTGTAGATTTCGCCGTTGTGGACGGCGGCGACGGAGCGCGACTCGTTGAAGACGGGTTGAGCGCCGCCCGCTACGTCAATGATGCTGAGGCGGCGCATGCCCATGGCGAATCCGCGGTCGGCGAAGAAGCCCTCGTCGTCGGGTCCCCTGTGGATGAGGGCGCGGGTCATCGCCTCGACGACCGATGTGTCAACGTTGCCGCCGTCGGTTCTGTAGATGCCGCAGATTCCGCACATTGTCCGCCGCGGGACGCCCGCCGGGCGCCGGTGTCTCCGCCGGGGGCGCGGCGCCGTACGTCACTTTATGCATATAAAAAACGTACAACGCGTGAAAAGAAGCGCCGCCTCTTTAAGAAGCCCGAATCTTCTGACGACCCTCACGATGTTCCTCGCCGCGAAGCTGTTTATGGCGCCGGGTTCTATCAGATCAATCCTGTCCAGTATCCTCGAGAACCCCAGCTTTTTGAAAAACTTTCTCAAACGAAAATAAGTGAACTGGTTGTAATCAAGTCCCCATTTCATTATGTCCTCGCCCTGCCGGGCGACGCGTAAACGGGACCGCCACCCGTCCGGCAGCCATCCATATAATGGAAGCTTATATTCGCCGGATACGATTGAAAACTTGTTCGTGGAGAGAAAGTAGAACAGACCGCCGGGTTTCAGCGCTTCGAAGACCTTCCCGATTCCATCCTCCCAGTGTTCCACGTGCTCGAAGGTGGAGGAGGCGATGATCACGTCGTATTCCTCCGACCCGACGTCCGCGTCCTCTATGTTTCCAAGTTCGATATCCGGTTCGACGCCGTATCTGCGGCCGAGGTCGCGCGCGAATTCGACAAGGCGCGGACTGATTTCCAGTCCCCTGCAATGCAAGCCTTTAACGGCGCACAGTATTGGAATCCATCCCGTTCCGGTTCCGACTTCGAGTATCCTTGTGTCGCGGTCGAGCGCCTTAAATCGCCCGATGCGCCTGAACATGGCTTCGAACTGCGGCTCTTTATCCTCAAGCCTGACGTCTTTGTATTTTTCGACGTAACGCGCGACGTCCGAAAGCTCTTCGTGGTGTATTTTCATTCGTCCCGACCTCGTTTGTCACACCTAAAATAGGCAAAACCGTGCGCGCCGTCAATGATCGGAACCCGCCGCCGGGGTCGCCTGCCGCGGGCTCGCAAAAAAAAACGCCACCTCTCTGGGTGGCTCTATATAGGAGGAGTTGCTGTGGCTAGCAGCAACAATGTCAGGCGAAACGGCGTTTCAAGCGTAGGTGTCAACCGCTCCCACGTTTGAAAGGTTTGCCAGCGGTTTTGCCACTGCGGCTTCAACCTGCTTCGCCACGTCGAACAGCCTCAGGAGCACGTCTCCCTGAACGCTGACCGCCCGGGAGACAATCTGGTAGAGATAATTCGACTGGTTCTGAAGATTCACTTCCATTTTTCATCCCCCCGCACCTCGGGGGAAAACCCTGTCACCTTCTCGTCCTCCGTGATTCGATGGTGACAATCCCTTTTTGACCTCCGTGTCATTATATTTATCGGCACTTTCAAGGATTTCTTTAACGCCTGGGGCAAACTTTTCCGGCACCGGGCGGTCCTGATAAACCGATCAGACGACCTTCGCTACTCTTCTTTAATGTGAAGTATTTTTTGCGCCCGCTGTGGTAATTTCACGTTCTCAGAGCGATGAACAGTCCGGCAAGGACAGCCGTCTGCCCCGCCCAGAAAATAAACATCCACTTTATCATTTCCGATTTCGCCTGCGTGATCTTTATTTCGAGGTCTGATTTCACCTCCGCAATTTTTGTTTCGAGGTCTGATTTCACCCCTGCGATTTTTGCTTCGAGGTCTGATTTGACCTCTGCGATTTTTATTTCGAGGGCTGATTTAACCTCGGTGAGCCTTCTCTCGAACTTTTCCTCGACGAACACGAGGACGTCCTCTTTCTGTTTATCGTTCGCGACGTTTACAAGCTCAACGAGCGCATCCACGCCCTCCTCGCCGAGTTTTTCCCTCAATACCTTCGGAGGATTGAACAGCGCCATCACGCACCTCCATCAAATGATTCCACACTGATTTTAGCACGAAAAACCCGCTCCGTCACGCCGCCGCCGAACCGAACCCATCCGCACGTGCGCGACCTGATGACGGGGACGCCGCCGCCGCGGTTCGGTTTCATCAACCCGCGGTAAATCGAAGTTTGCGCCGGAATCATACCCGGACCGCCTGCCTGTGCCGAGCAGGGCAGACAGGGGGCGGTAGGCAGTTGCCCGTGCCCGTTCCCGCATTTGTTTTTTCGGGCACGCCTGTCTGCGTGCGGACACGCACAGGCAGGCACACGGGCACGGGCAGGGGCACGGGTTTTCTGAAATCTTGCGTTCTTCTTCAAAATCTTCGCCGTTTTGCGCAGGATTTCACTTATAAAATAACAGCGAAGGTGCGGGGCTAAAGTTCCGTCCAGGCGGCGGTGGGCGGGCGCTCGTTCATGATGATGGCGCCGTGCGCGCAGGCGTCGCGGCAGTTGCCGCACCCGAAACACAGCGCGCGGTCAATGCGGCTGGTCCCGCGCCGGGCGTCGAAAGTTATCGCCCCGAACTGGCAGCGCGCCTCGCACGCTCGGCAGCCCGCGCACGCCGCCGCGTCCACCGCGAAAACGTACTCCGACTTGTAAACGGTGCGCGCGCCGCAGCGGCTCCTGAACTGGAACCCGGCGCACTCCGGCACGTCGCAGTTGCACATCTTCCCCACGTACGGCGTGCGGTACGTCCACACAGTGTTGACGGCGCCGCGCGCGCGGCGCTCGGCGATGACCGCCAGCGCCGTCTCCCTGTCCGCGGGTTTCATCCTGGCGCCGAACTCCGGAAACCATCCGAGGAACCCGCGCGGGAAATAACCGAAGCCGATGCAGTGCACCGCGTCCATGCGCCCCCCGAAAGCCTTCTTGCAGACGCACGGCACGAGCGTTATCGGGTCGGCGAGTTCGAGAATCCGCGCGGCGTCTTCGACCGGGACGACCTGACCGAAGTGTTCGCTGCGCATGAAGGCGGCGACCGAGCCGGAGACGTATTTTTTCAGCGCCGGGAAGGCTTCGAGAAGCCCCATGTATCGCGTGCCCCGCGCGAAGATGCCGTCGAACATCACCGTGCCCGCCGTCGCGGCTTCCCGCCTGAACCCGGACCGCTCCAGGTCGTCCGAGTAGTTCTTCATCTGGAGGTACCACTTCCTGCCCTCGCCGTGTTCTATGCAGAAGCGGCACATTGATTCGGACAGCCTCCCGCGTTCCTCTTTTCCCCGGAGGGGTGGTGATCGGCGCTTACCGTTCGTCGTCGCGGTTTTCGAGACCCCTGAACAGGTACCTGTCGAGCAGCCGGTCGTAGGGCGTCCATGCGCCCCTGTAGCCCGGCGTGACGCTCTCGATAATCTGGAGGAACCTCTTCGTCTGGGCGTCGAGGTTCTCGAGGTGATGCAGCGCGCATGCTTCGGCGGTCTTGGGGCGTTTCGGCGAGCCGGTCATGTTCTCGCCGTGGTGGCTGATTATCATGTGGAGGAACTCGCCGGCGAGGCTCTCGGGGAAGCCCTCGATCTCCTTTATCCTGTCGCGGATCATGTTTTCGCCGATGGTGATGTGGCCGAGCAGCCTCCCCTCGTCCGTGTAGTTGATCTTTGTGTCGAACGAGAACTCGCGGGTCTTGCCGACGTCGTGGAGCATGATGCCCGCCAACAGGAGTTCGCGGTTCAGGCGCGGATAGATTTCGCAGAGGGCAGCGCCGAGCTTCAGGCAGTTGGTCGTGTGCTCGATAAGCCCGCCTATATAGGAATGGTGAATGCTTTTCGCCGCGGGCGCCCTCTTGAAAAGCTCCTTGAACTCCGGGTCGCCGAAGAACGACTCGAGTAGTCTTTTCAGGTTCCCGTTTTTGATTTTCTTTATTTCCGCGAGTATGAAGGCGTAAAGCTCCTCGGCGTCGGTCTGCGCGGCGGGCAGAAAATCGGACGGGTCGTACTCGCCGGCGGCGGAAAGCCTGGCGTTTTTCACGATGATCTGGAGCTGCTCGT
>JBFMFE010000220.1:0-20742 GCA_040752295.1 bacterium | reverse complement strand
GACGCCCGCCCGCGCCGCGGGTTCGGGGGGAGCGTTATTTGTCCCTGCCCGCCAGTTCGTAGGGTCTGAATTGAACTTCTCCGTCGTATTCGTAAAAGGTGGCGAAGTCGAGTTCGTCCTCCGCCACCCATCTCGAGTTCTTGATGATGATCTTGACGCCCGGCATGACCTTGTTTTTCACGTGCACCTTGAGGTTGGTGCTCTTAAGACGCGACAGTTTCTCTTCGAGGTCCTCCTTTTTTTCCTTGAACGAGCGGAGTTTGGCGAGGAGCGAGAACCTGTCGCGGGAGAGGATCAGCGCGCGCTCCGTCTGCTCCTCCGTCTGTCTGCCCCCCGCCTTCTGCCGGCTGCGCTCGGCGGTCTGAAGCGACTTCGCGTAGGCATCCGCCTTTTCCTCGGTGTCCCTGATCTCGTTCTCGAGTTCGTCGAGTTCCCGCCGGAGCGAGGGGCTTCCGCCGACCTCGATGGTGGTGGGGACCTGGACGTGCGTGCCGATCTGCCTTGCCTGAACGCTCTTGCTCGCCCTCACGACGCCGCCGATGATGTAGCCCTTCTTGCCGGTGAGCGTCAGTTCCCCGGCGCAGCTCACGCTGCTGTACATGATTGACTCGTCCACGTACACGTTGCCCTCGGAGAAGACCGTTGCCTTGTCCACGAACTTCGCCGTGAAGTTTCCCTTGCAGATCACGATCGCCTTTTCCTGTCCCACGACGCCCTGGCGGACGAAGACGTTTCCGCTCGATTCGACCTTCGCCGCCTCCACGCATCCGCCGATCTGGATGTCGCCCAGCGACTTCACCGAAAAGCCCGAAAGGACGCTGCCCCTGATGTTGACCGAGCCTGAAAAGTCAATGTTTCCGACGGAAAAGTCCACGTCGCCGTGGACTTCGAGCACGGGGATCACGTGGACCTTGTTGTTCCTGAACTTCGGCTGCCCGTCCACCGCGGCGACCACGAGGTTGGGATCGGTCGAGGACACGGTCGTGTTCAGCCCGCCGGGGAACGGCAGGTCCTTGCCCGCCTTTGGAAGCGTCTCTTCCCCGAAGACGGTGCGCCCGACGACCCCCGGCGTCGCGGGGGTTTTCCTGACGAGGGGCTGCCCTTTAGTGACGGAGGTGATCACGTCAAGCTCCCTGAAATTGACCTCGCCTTCCTCGTCAATCACGGGCTTCGCCCTTTTTTCCTCGGGGTCGAAGAAGAACTCGAGCGAGGCGTTGACGCCGTCCTCGGGCTTCGTTCCCCTCGCGATCGTCTCCTGCTTGCCGTAAATTCCCTCGTAGACCATTTTCTCGATGAGTTCCCTGTCAATGCCGACCGTGATTCCCTCCCGCTGGAGGTGGCGCAGGACGTCGCCCGGCTCTATAGGCTCGCCGCCGTACGGAGGGGCGAGCGTGAGGATCGCCTCGCAGCGGTCCTTTGACACGACGAGGTCGAAGCGCCCGTGGCGCCGCTCCCCGACCGGGACGAAGTCGCGGAACCTGAACGTTCTGAGCATTTCCCCTATCTTGTCCGTGTCTATGAAGAAGTTCGCCGCGCCCGCCGCCTTCAGGGCGTCCATCACGTCGTTCATGTCCGCCTTCCTGCCCTTGCCCATTGGCGGCTCGATCTTGAGCTGTACCTCGTTTCCGGACGCATCGAGGCGCGCCAGGGCTTTGCCGTCCATGGGTTCTGGCTGCGGCGGGGCGATGAGCAGCGGTTCCAGTTTCGGGTTTTCGAGGAAGTTCTCGACCGCGTCGAAATCCACGTTCTCGACGCGCTTGCGGGCGATTTCCTCGCGTATCTGCTGAGCCGCCGCCGCTTTGTCCGCGCCGATCTGCAGCGTGCTCACGATGACGTAAACGCCGGACGGGTTGAAGGCGATCTTGAAGAATTTCTCTTCAGGTTTCTCCGCAGCGGTTTGTTCGTTCATGGAGCCGCTAGCCCGGTCACGCGGGGCTTCCGGCGGCGAAAAACGCCTGCGCGGCGCGCCCGCTCTTCTCGGAATATAGTTATCACATTTAAATTATAATTGGAAGAGCGGGCGGATAAAATGTTGCCAAAGAGTCCGGATTTAATGGAAAAACGCCCTTATCCGTGAGCCGCCGCCGAAAAATTGTGTGCGGCTGCCCGCGTTTCGTTATAAAATAATGGGCGCCCTGAAAACCGGCTCTGAGAAAAAGGAGGAAAAAGGGATGGCGAGAGAATCGAGAGAAGTCGTGATAGTTGACGCGGTGAGAAGCCCGGTCGGGCGCGCGCGGAAGGGAACGCTCGTGAACGTGCGTCCCGACGACCTCGGGGCGCTCGTCGTGCGCGAGCTTGTCAGGAGAACGGGGATCGAGGGCGGGATCGTCGAGGACCTCATCATCGGATGCGCGGGGACGGAGGGCGAGCAGGGGCTGAACGTCGCGCGCGGCGTCTGCCTGCTTGCCGACCTGCCCGCTTCGGTCGCCGCCGCGACCGTCAACAGGTACTGCGCGTCCAGTCTGTGCTCGCTCGATTTAGCGGCGGCGAGCGTCGCCTTCGGCGCGGGAGACGTGATCATCGCGGGCGGCATAGAGAGCATGTCCATGGTCCCCACGCTCCAGGGCGGACTCACCCCGGGCAGAACCATAAACGCGGCGCTGATGCAGAAATCGCAGGGAAAACCCGCCGCGTTCTCAATGCTCCAGACCGCCCAGTACCTGTTCGAAGCCTACGGCGTCTCGAAGGAGGAAATGGACGAGTTCGCGCTGAAGTCCCACCTGAACGCGCTCGCGGCGATTGATGAAGGCAGGTTCAGGGACCACATGATTCCCGTTCCGCTGAAAAGAAAGGAAAAGAAGGACGGCACGATCGCGTACGACTTCGTGCGGATGGAATCCCTCGACGTGAGGACGCGGGAAAAGATGTATGAAGTCCTCCGCTGCGGCATGGAGGGGGTTGACCCGCAGGCGCCCAAACCGATAGAGGGCGACCTGTACTCGTTCGACACCGACGAAAGCCCGCGCAGGGGCACGACGCTCGAGAAAATCGCGGGTCTGCCGCCCGTGGTCGCCCCGGTGTGGGACCAGAAGAAGCCGCCGGTGATAACCGCCGGCAATTCATCGCAGGTGAACGACGGGGCGGCGGCGGCGCTGGTCATGACGGCGCGGAAAGCCGGCGAACTCGGACTCAAGCCCCTCGCGCGGTTCGTCTCGTTCGCCGTCGCGGGCGTGGAGCCTTACGAGATGGGCATCGGTCCCTCGAAGGCGATTCCCAAGGCGCTGAAACGCGCCGGGCTTACGATGGACGACATTGACCTTGTCGAGATAAACGAGGCGTTCGCCAACGTGGTGCTCACGAACGTGGCGCTGCTCGGAAAACAGGGAATTGACATCGCCCCTGAGAAGCTGAACGTCAACGGCGGCGCGGTGGCGATAGGGCATCCGCTCGGCGCGTCGGGAGGCAGGATGGTCGCCGACCTGCTGTACGAAATGAAAAGAAGGGGCGCGAGGTACGGGCTTGCGTCGCTGTGCGTCGGGGGCGGAATGGGGGAAGCGGCGATATTCGAGAGGCTCGGCTGAACCCGCGGACCGCCCGAAGCGCTTCACGCTTCCGGGGCATCCGCGAACGGCGGGGCGATTCCGAAACGCGCCCGAGGAAATTGAAATCGTCCGCCCGGCGGTCTAAAATTACCCGGCGGACGGATTGCGCCGCCACGAGGGCGCGGGAAAACGACCGGCATGGCAAAGAAGAAGAAACCCGGGAAGGAACGCCTGTACACAATCCAGGAAATGGCGGTACTTATGCAGACGGAGCCTCGCGAGCTTGTGGAATGGGTCCAGTACAGGAAAATCCCGTACGTCCTCGTGGACAAGGAGTACGTGAGGTTCCGCCTTTCGGACATCGCCTCGTGGGTGCGGAAAATCCAGAGCCGCAGGAAGGAAAAGTTCCGCCTCGAGTGAAAGCCTCCCCTTCATGAACAACGAACTGCCCCGCCCACGGGAACCGCACGTCATCATCCTGCGTCTCGCGGGACGGATGATGCGCCTCGACGACACGAACCTCGAAAGCCTCCTCGGCGACCTCCTCGAAAAAAGCCACTCCCACTTCATACTCGATTTCGACCGGGTGGAATTCATAGACAGCGCCGGGATAGGGCTGATAATGAAGATCGCCGCCGAGGTGCAGAAGGCGTCGGGCGAGCTTGTCATGTGCAATCCCCGCTCGAACGTCAAAAACGTCTTCGTCATGCTCGGGATAGAGTCGCGGTTCCGAATCTATGACAGGCTCGGCGACGCCATCCAGCACTTCGGAAACCTCGCGCGCGTCGAGCTTATAAACGTGAAGTTTTAGGCGCCGCCCTTCGATGCCCGGAGCCGCGGCAAGTGAACGCCGCGGAAATCTCCGCGCGCCCGTCCCGCCGGATAAAATTTGAAATCGGCGCCGCGTTTCTGTACAATAGGCAGTTGAATCAAGCCTGAACGATGAGAAACAACCCTCTGAGAACCGCGACCGGCGCCCGCGGGGCGGTGCGGCTGGACGTGCCGTACGTTCTGGCGGCGCTCGTGGTCGGCGTCTTCGCGCTCGGTCTCTTTTACGCGGTCTTCATCGCACCCAACAGCCCGCTGACCATGGTCTTCAACCGGAAGCGCTTCGAGCTTCACAGGCTCGAGCAGGTCGCCTTCACGCACTACCACGCGCAGGCTTACGACAAGGCGGAACCGGAACTCGAGGAGATCATCGCAAAAGACCCCGGCAACGTGAAAGCTCACCTCGCGCTCGGGATCGTCCGCGCAAGGACCGGAAAGCCCGACAAAGCCGTCGAGGAACTGAAAAAGGTCATCGAACTCGACCCCGGATACCACGAGGCGTACGCGAGCCTCGGGGCGATAAGCGAAAAGCGCGGAACCGACGCGCTCGACAGGAAAAGCCACGAGGAAGCCCTCCGCCGCTTCCGCGACGCCGAAGACTACTACAGAAAAGCGCTCTCCGTCCTCAATGAAACGACCTCGGGAACCTCGAAAGCCCTCTCCAGAGTGCACAGGGGAGTGAAAAGGATGAACAAGTACGATAAAGACGTCGTTTACGACGACCAGGAGGAAATCTACAGGCAGGGCGTGGAACGCGTCCAGGAGTACAGGCGCAGGGTTCCATGAGACGGCTGTGATGAAAAAATTTGCACCGCTATTGAAACTTTTGCTCACGGGGTGATAGAATTCACCGCGTCTGAGCGGAAATCTGAGCCTGGAGGAGCTTCATGGATACGGCAACGATATCGGGAGTGATAATCGGGAGCGTACTGCTCTTTTTAGGGTGCCTGAGCGCCATTGACTATTCCATGCTCGGGTTCGCCCACTGGTTCATCAACGTCCCCTCGATGTTCATCACCATCGGCGGAACGATCGCGGCGACCCTGATCTTCTACCCGCTGCCGCAGGTGAAATCCATAATCCCCATCATGAGGAACGTGTTCACCACGAAGACGGAGACGCCGAACGAGACGATAGAGGTCATCGTGAGTCTCGCCGAGAAGGCGCGGCGCGAGGGACTGCTCTCGCTGGAGGCGGACGTCGAGGCGCAGGAAAACACCTTTCTCAAGAAAGGGATACAGCTCGTGATAGACGGCACGGACCCCGAACTCGTGCGCGAGATCATGGACATCGAGCTGGAATACATGGAGGAGCGCCACAAGGTCGGCGTCGGGCTTTTCGAGTGGATGGGCTATGTCGCACCCGCCTTCGGCATGATCGGAACACTCATAGGGCTGATCGCCATGCTCTCGGTGCTCGGCGGCGACGTCATGCTGCTGGGTCCCAAGATGGCGATCGCGCTCGTCACCACCCTGTACGGCGCCATCATGGCGAACTTTCTCCTGCTTCCCATCGCGGGCAAGCTCAAGGTGAGAAGCACCGAGGAGATGCAGCTCAAGCAGGTCATGATACAGGGGATCATCAGCATACAGGAGGGTAACAACCCGCGCATAGTGCGCCAGAAGCTCATGTCGTTCCTGTCGCCGAAAATGCGCGCCGAGCTTGAGGAAACGGGAGGCGAAAGGAGAGCCGCCTGAGCCATGGCGAAAGGTGTGCGGACGGGCAAAAAACCCGAGGAACCGAAACGCGGCACCCCAGCGTACATGCTCACCTACGGCGACTTGACCACGCTGATGCTCATCTTTTTCGTGTTCCTGTTCCGCGTCGGCGAGATCAGCGAGTCGAAGTACCAGGCGGCGATAGCCTCGTTCCGCCAGGCGCTCGGCGTCTTTCCCAGAAGCATTTCCGTGCTCCGCCCGGACGAGGTCGTCCTCGTCCCCCGCGAGCGAGGCACCAAGCAGTTCTGGGGCGTCGAGAAACGGATGAACGAACTTCAGAAGCAAATCCAGCAGCAGCTCGAGGAATACGTCGAAAAGGGAAACATTCTCCAGATAAAAGCCGGCGACAAGGGGGAAATCTACGTCACGCTCGGAAGCCAGGCGCTCTTCGACAGCGGAATGGCGGACCTCAAGCCCGAATTCCACACCGCACTCGACGCCGTCTCAAAGATAGTGAAGGACAACTACCTCCAGGTGCACGTGGAAGGGCACACCGACAACGTCCCGATAAGCACGGCAAGGTTCCCCTCCAACTGGGAACTCTCGTCGGCGCGCGCAATCAGCGTCGTCAACTACATGAAGGAAAAACACGGCGTTCCCCCCCCGTACCTGTCCGCCATCGGCTACGGCGAATACCGCCCGAAAGACTCGAACGAGACCCCGGAGGGGCGCCAGTCGAACAGGCGGATAGAGATAAGGCTCTCGGCGACGGAAAAAACCCCCACGAGCATCGAGAAGATAAAAAGGGACCTCTTCGGCGGGACGGGGCTTTGAGCATCACCCCTCCGGCGCGCCCGCGCGGCGCAGGCCGTCGCTCATCCATCCGCTTTGAATGAAACGCAACCTGTTTTTCGCTCCCCGTGATAAAAGGGGGATCAGCGCCCGCGCGCGCTCCGCCGCCGGCGGCGCCGACCCCTCCGCCGCGCGGAAACCGCGATGCGCGCGAGCGAAGCGGATACTCTTCATCACCGATCTCACGGGGCTTGGCGGCGGGGAAACCTATCTGCTGTATTTCACAAGGGCGCTCGCCGCCGCGGGGAGGTTCGTTCCCGTTGTGGGCGCCTTCGCCGAGGGACCGCTCACCGGCGCGCTCCGCGCGGCGGGGGTCGAGGTCCTGGTCCTTCCCGACGTCACACTGAGGCGCGCGGCGGGGCTTGTCCCCGTTTTCAGCCCGCTCAAGTTCGCCCGATTCGTTTTCCGGCTGAAGCGCCGGCGCGTCGCGCTCGTCCAGCTCGAGCAGTTCAACAACCGCACTTTCGCCGCGGCGCCCCTCGCCCGGCTCGCGGGCGCGCCAGTCGTCTTACGCTCCCATCTCTGGTCCGCGCCCGTCAAACGCTACGTCAGGTGGTACGTCCGCTGCTTCTTCTCGGTCGTCCTCCCCGTTTCGCGGAACGTGAAAAACATGCTCGAACGCTCCGGCGTACGCCCCCGGCGCGTCGAAACAATCCCGTGCGGGGTCGCCGTTTCGGAGTTCGCGCCGTCCGCGCCGGCTGCCGAACTGAGAACCCGCCTGAACCTCGCTCCGGATACGTTCGCGCTCGGTATGATCGCCCGCTTCCAGCGCGTCAAGGGGCATCACGTCTTCCTCGACGCCGTTGCCGAACTGATCGGCGCCGGTCTCGATTTCCACGCCTTCATAGTCGGCGGAGTCGCGCACGGACGCGCCGAGGACGAACGCTGCAGGGAGGAAATTCTGAGAACGATTCGCGAAAGGCGTCTCGAATCGCGCCTCACTCTCACCGGCTTCGTGCCCGACGTCAGGGACGTCCTCCACGCCCTCGACGCGGTCGTCGTCCCCTCACTCAGCGAATCCTTCGGCATGGTCGTCATAGAGTCCATGGCGTCCGGCGTACCCGTCGTCGCCACACGCTGCGGCGGTCCGGAGGAGATCATCGCCGACGGCGTCACCGGCTTCCTCGTTCCCGTGAACGATCCCGCGGCGCTCGCCGGCGTCATTCAGAGGCTCGCGCGGGACCCGTCCCTGCGCCGCGGCGTCGCCGCGCGAGCCGCGGACCACGTCCGCCGCTTTTTCTCCATCGAAAAAAACGTCGCGGACCTCTCCGCGCTCTACGACAGCCTGCTGAAATGAACGTACTGAGGGGAGCAGTAAATAGTTTCAAAAATCGCCCTGCGGCTGCCGCAAATTGAATATCGAATATCGAACAAGGAACCGACGAACATCGAAGGGAAAAACACTTCGTCATTCGATATTCTTTGTTCGTTATTCATCATTCGTTTTTGACCAACCGGTTAACATGTTTTATGCCCCCTGTAGTAACAATCGGGTTATCTATTCGGGGATGAACCGTCCCGCCCGGCTTCCTCACTCAAAAATTCCCTGAAATATTTCATCAGGCTCCCGGCGAATATCCTGTGCCCGTGCCGGTTCGGGTGGCTGAAATCAACCATCCCCCCCAGCGTCCTGTGGTACTTCCGCTCCTCTCCCTCGCGCAGAAGCGGCAGGGGGTCTATCATCTCTATACCGTTCTCCGCGCAGAACCTCGCGATCACCTTCTGGGGAAGACCCTCCACGAGGGTGTCCTTGAAAACGAACATGAACTCGTCCCTGTAAATACGCGCCACCCCGGCGCTGAGCTGCGGCTCGTACGGCGCGACGAACAGGACGAACCGGACCCCTCTCGAACGCAGGTAATCCCTGATCTCCAGAAGCAGTCCGCTCGTGTCTCTCCACGCCACGCGCGCGTACCCGCTCTCGAAGTCGAACGCCGCGTCCCTGAACATGCCCGGGCTGACGACGCCCCTCTGCCTGAGAAAGTTCTTCACGTTCTCGCGCGCGAAGTGATACAGGTGGCTCCTCGGACGCACGTTCAGTTCCATCCACCTCTGCGCCCTCCGCAGGAGCGGAACGGTCATCACCGGGTTCCGCTCCGCCGGCGCGAGTTCGCCGAGCGACCCCGGCAGCGGCAAGACGTCGTTGAGATTGAAAGACAGTATGACGGCGTCGGGCGCGTACGCGGACACGTACGACGGCATGTGCTTGCGCGCGCCGATCGTTTCCATCGCTTCTCCTCCCAGCCCGATCACCTCGAACCTCTTCCACCACCCGAACTCCGCGTTCAGTTCCCGTTCCAGCACCTCGTGGAACACGTCCTCCATTTCCGTCCCGTGCCCGAACACTATGGAATCTCCCACCACGATAATCCTGTAGGTGTCCCCGGGCTTCTCGAACGTGTATTCGCGCTCCCGCCACCCGTGTGAATTGATCGTCACGTTCGCGCCCCCGAAGCGCATCTCCCTGTGCGGCGCGTACGGTCCGTATCCCGCGCGGGTTTGATCCCCCGCTCCCCCCGCGGCGCCTTCCGCGACCCCGGCGCCACGCTCAAGTATGGTGAAGTTGAACGCGTCGATCGGCTGGGGAATGAGGAGCCTGAAGACAAGCTCCGCAAGGACCGTCAGCACACAGAGTTCAATCAGGAATACTCCTGCGATTCCGGCGGTTCTCATATGGATGGTTCGCCCCGCGTTTCAGCAGCCCTCCCGCCTGACCCGGCATAGCCGGAATCAGACAAAAGACAAAAAAATTACCACTGAAACACGGAAGTTTGGAAACACGGAAAGGTTCTTGTGCGCCGGCGGCGCATAAAAAAATGTCTTTTTCCGTGCTTCAGTGCTTCCGTGGTCAATCATTTTTCCTGCCATTTTGCGCAGATGTTCGCCCGTAAGATACTAAAACTGGAAATAGATGAACGGCTGCGTGAGCCGCTTCGGCATGAAAGCCAGTGTGACGAGCGCGATCAGAGCGTAGAGCAGGAACCGCCGTCTCTGGTTAAGAAAAGCGGAGACGTCGAATCTCATGCTCAGAAGCGAATAACCGAGGTACAGGAGCAGTATTTTCGGCACGTCGGAATCGAGATACGGCTCGATGCCGCCCCACGCCCCGGGCGTCCACCTGAAGAGCGCGGAGACCATGCCCGCGCAGTCCCCGAACGTCCCGGAGCGGAAGATGATGAACCCGAAACCGGCGAGCGTGAACGTCGCGAAAACGCCGAGCGCCTTCAGGGGAACGCTGTTTTTCATTTTCTCGAGCGGAACGACCGCCCCCACGGTTTCCCTGTAGAACCGCGTCGCCATCAGCAGCGCGCCGTGATAGACCCCCCACAGCGCGAACGTCCACGCCGCACCGTGCCACACGCCCCCCAGTACCATCGTCACCAGCAGGTTGCGGTACACCGCTGCGCGGGCGACCCTCGAGCCGCCAAGCGGAATGTACAGGTAGTCGCGCAGCCACCGCGAGAACGTCATGTGCCAGCGCCGCCAGAAATCAGCCATGTTCGCCGCCAGGTACGGCGAGCGGAAGTTCTCGGGCAGAACGATGCCGAAAAGCCGCGCCGAACCCCGCGCGATGTTCGTGTATCCGGCGAAATCAAAAAAAATCTGAAGCGCGTACCCGTACATGCACAGCGCCGCCGAAATCGTGTTCTGCGACCACGGGTTCTCGTAGGCGGCGTCCACGAAAACGCCCAGATTGTCGGCGATGACCACCTTCTGGAACATACCGAGCAGTATCAGACGCAACCCTGCGTCCATGTCCTTCATCGAAAACGGCTTGAAGAGCTTCTGACCGAAAAACTCGCCGCACCTCACGATCGGTCCGGCGATCAACTGCGGAAAAAACGAGACGTAAAATACGAAGTTGACGTACCCCGGACGCTCGGTGAACGCGCCCCGGTAATAGTCAATCGCGAAACTCATTATCTGAAACGTGTAGAACGATATCGCAAGCGGAAGCACGATGCCGTAATGCGGGACGCTCACCTCCGCGCGCGCCAGCATGAGGAGTCCGAAGACCGACCCGATAAGGAAGTTCGTGTACTTGAACCCTCCCAGCACGGCGAGGTCGAACGCGACCGCTGCGATGAGGTAAAGCCTCTTCCTCCCGGGGTCCGTCCCCATCCGCCGGACGAGTAAGTAGTTCGCGAGCATCACGCCGTGGAACATGAAAAGGTATCCCACCGACCACGAGGCGTAGAACACCGCGCTCGCCGCGATCAGCAGCAGCTTCCGCTCCCTCGACCCCCTGAAGACGTTGTAGAGAATGAAAACGACCGTCAGTAGCAGTATGTATTCAGCCGAATTGAATCTCATGAAGTTCTTTTCCGGGGACGCATTAGTTTGCCTGCGGCTGCGCCGCGGTTTCCCTCTGCGTCCCGTGCCCCTGCCCGTGCCCCTGCGCGGTCTTTAACGTCTTTCGGCTTCTTGAACCATCAGCGGTTTTTGCGGCTGCGCCCCGCGTAAACGCCCTCACCCCGCCCTCCGCCCGGTGATTCCCCGCCCCCCTGTTCCTCGTCTCGCTTCCCGCCGGCGGCGATGACGGGCGCCGCCGAGGCAAGCCCGAACGTGTACCACGTTATGCTCGTCCAGAAATTATCGTGAAAAAGCCCGAACACGACGAACGCGGTTATTGCCGCCAGCATCGCGGCGGAATAACTCCGGTAGAACTCGTCCTTCTCGCCGGCGAAATGAGCGGCGAGCCGCCTTGCGACGCTGTACAGCAGCAGGACGAAGATCAGAAACGCGAATACCCCGTTCTCCACGAGCAGAAGAAGAAATACGTTGTGCGTCTGCGTGGGAAGAATGAAACCGTACCGCTGCACGTTCATCTTCGCCTGGTTTATTCCCACACCCATTAACGGATAGTCGCCGATGATCATCGCCCAGTACTTCAGCGACTCCCTCCTGTTCCCTATCGAGGAAACCCTGGGCGCCTCGCGGAACCTGATGACCGTCATCGCCCTTTCGGTGTACCTTGACTCCTGAAACGCGAACAGCCCTAAGAAAATCATCAGAGCCGCAAGCCCCGCCACCCTCGCGCGCCTGACCAGAGCCGACTGCACCGTGAGAGCGGCGAGCAGCGCGAGCCATGCCGCGCGCGATTCAGCGAAAAAGACCGCCCCCAGAATCGTCGCCGCCGCAGCCAGGTAAAGCGCTTTCAGTACAACGCTTCTCTTCTCCCGCAGAAAAAACATGAATACGAGCGGAAAAATCATCACCATGTGCATTGAGTAGTAGTTGGGATTGAGGTACGTTCCGCGTATCCTTCCCGTGATCGTGAACGGGTCATCCGCGTACCCGGGCAATTTCCAGTAATCCGACATCCCGATGATCGGCGAAGCGGTGAAATGCTGCAGTAACCCGAACGCTGCCGCCAGCGCCGTGGAAGCCGCCAGCACGTTCGCCACGACCGAAAGGTCCCTCCGTCCTTCCACCGACTCGCGGATCATCATGTACATCAGGATAAACCCGGTAAAGGAGATGAGACTGGTCACGCCGACCTCGGGATGACGCGAAAAACCGACCGAAGCGGTCAGAATCAGCAGCAGTACAGCGAGCGGCGTCAGATAGCCGGCGCCCCCGAACAGTTTCTTCTGCCTGACGATACGGTGCATGAACCACGCGTAAGCCGTCAAAAGCCCCACGAGCTTGCTCAGCGTGAAACCGAATGTGCCCCCGGCGAAAACAAGTCCCACGTCCTCCAGCGGTATCGTCGCCCCGATGAGAAAAATCCCGTACTTGGGGTTGATCAGTATGATCATCACCGCGGCGGCGATGAAGATAATGAAAAACGTCTGCCTGTAATACAGTAAGTTCAGGTACCTGTTGACGGCGGCGCTGAAAAACACCAGAACTCCGGCGAGGATTATCAGCAGCAGATAATCCATCGGAGACCTTCTCCCTGCCCACAGCGCCCTGTATGAACGGTATGAATAACTTCTCATTTTACGCGGCCCGGTCCGCCCGTTCTCAATCCTCCGGGAACGACCCGGTTCCCCAAAGTATTATTTTGAGACTTCCCGTATATTTTTTCCATCTCCTCCGCCGCTCTCTTCCAGGTGTATTTCTCCTCCACGAGGCGGCGGGCGTTTGCGCCGAGCGCCGAGCGGGCTTCCGCGTTCTCCAGAAGGCTCACCGTTCTCTCCGCGATCTCGCCGGCGCCGTCCGCAAGCACGAACTCCCGCCCGTCCATCGCCTCGATCCCGTTGCAGCTCGCCCCCGTCGCAACGACCGCCTTCCCCATCGAAAATGCCTCTAAAATCTTGTCCTTCATCCCCAGCCCGTACCGCAGCGGAGACACGTACACCCACGCCCGCCTCACGTACGGCCTTACGTCCGGAACGTACCCCGTCACAACCACGTCGCCGTCTCTCTCCCCGAACTTCTTCAGTCTCCCGGACGGAGCCACTCCCACGAAAAAAATCCTGAAGCCGGGTATTTTTTTCTTTATCAGCGGATACGCCTCGCGAATGAAATACGCCGCCGCGTCGTCGTTGAAAACGTACGACATGTAACCGGTGAACACGGCGCTCGGGCGCTCCGTCGCCGTCTCGTCCCCGGGACTGAAGTACACTGTGTCAACTCCCATCGGAACGACGCTTGCGTTCGGCAGCGCCCCGGCGCGCCGCTCCGCCGTCCGCAGGTCCCTCTCCGTCACGAAGATGCAGGCGTCGTATCGCCCGTAAAGCCTCCGCTCCATCGCCTTCACCTTATGGTACTGCGCGCGCATGAAGACTTTCCGGGCGGACGGTCTCAGCACCGCCGAGTGGAGCCTGTAGTACTCCGATATGCAGTCGTTCGGCGCGAGCACCCTGAACGGGCGCGCGTTCTTTTCCCCCTCCGTCCTCAACCCGTATATGCCCATGAAAATGGTTTCGACGTGGAGCACGTCGAACGCGCCCGTCGCGACGGCTTCCCGGACGCGGTCCAGCATCTCCGCGCTGATGAAAGCCGCCATGTAGTCGGGAGTCGGCGAGGCGAGCCTTTTCAGTTTGCCGAGCGCGCCTTTTCCACCGCGCCCCATCCCGACCGTTTCGATACTTCCGCACCAGGGCTTGAGCTTGTCGAGGTTTTTCTCGTCTTCCGGGGTCGCAAACGTGTAAAGGTGTACCTCGCACCTCTCCGAAAGCTGCCGGATCAGGTTGTACGATTTGGTCTTCGAGCCGCCCAGAGGGGGATAGGGAACCTCGGGCGTGAGGAAAAGGACTTTCATAACCTCCAGCTATTTTCTATCGCGGAACCGCTGTATGCGCAAGTTTCAGCGTCACTGGCAGGAGAGACCGGGGTGGCGGGGCATAAGCGACTGGTCGGCGTACGGGCGCGGGTCCAGGCTGCCTCCGTTCCCTGACGATCTCTTAAGGGGAGCGGAAAACATTTGACAATTTTTCCTGATTGCTGCATGCAGCCACGGAAACACGGAAGCACGGAAGAATAGAATAATGATTGACCACGGAAACACGGAAGCACGGAAAAATAGAATAATGATTGACCACGGAAACACGGAAGCACGGAAGAATAATAAGACGGAACGGCAGGTGAAAAGAGTTGTGAAATGAAGCTCATTGAAACACAGAAGCGTGGAGAAAAAGGTATTATACGCGCGCAGGCGCGCTGTAAATTTTCCGTGCTTCCGTGGTAAAAAGGGGTATTTCTTTGAATTTTCTGGATGTCCAGCATAAAATGCTCTCATCAGTCTTTTGTAAAACGGCGAATCGGTTTTGCACCTCTTGTCAAAGCCCGGGCTGATTGTGGTAAAATTCCCGTGCCGAATGAAAAAGAGGGCGGTAATAACCGGCGGCGCGGGGTTTATCGGCTCGAACCTCGCGGCGCGCATGATTCGCGACGGATGGTCGCTTCTGCTGATAGACGATTTATCGAGGCGCGGCGCCGCGAAAAATCTGCGCTGGCTGCGAACGCTCGGCTCATTCCGCTTCTCGCGGGCGGACGTGCGCGACGAAGCGGCGCTCGGACGCGCCGTCCGCTCGTTCCAGCCGTTCTCCCTGTGCTTCCACTTCGCCTCGCAGGTCGCCGTGACCGTCTCCATCGCGGAACCCAGACGGGACTTTGAAGTCAACACGCTCGGTTCGCTGAACCTTCTGGAAACGGTCCGCACGCTCGATTTTCAGCCCGTGCTGATCTACGCCTCCGCGAACAAGGTCTATGGCGCGCTTTCTCAATTCAGGGTCGTGGAAGGAAAGACCCGGTACACGTGTCCCGAGCTGCCGCTCGGCGTTCCGGAAACGACGCGGCTTGATTTCCATTCCCCGTACGGCTGTTCCAAAGGTGCGGCGGATCAGTATTTTATTGATTACGCCCGCGTTTACGGGATGCGCACCATCGTGTTCCGCCAGTCGTGCGTCTACGGCTGCCGGCAGTTCGGCAGCGAGGATCAGGGCTGGGTGGCGTGGTTCATGACTGCCGCCGTCTTCGGCGTTCCGATAACGGTTTACGGCGACGGCAGGCAGGTGCGGGATTTGTTGTTCATTGACGATCTCCTGGACGCATATATGGCTGCTGCGCGGCGGATAGACCGCACGGCGGGCAGCGTCTATAACATCGGCGGCGGTGTCCGCCGGACACTGTCGCTCCTCGAACTCCTTGAATATCTGGAGAAAAAACTCCGGCGCCCGATACCTCATTCCTTCTCGGATATGAGGCGCGGCGACCAGAAATACTTCGCAGCCGACGTGCGCAGCGCCGGGCGCGATTTCGGCTGGAGACCCCGCGTCCCTCTGCGCACGGGGCTGGATATCGTTCTCTCGTGGATTCTCAAAAACCGGAACGAAATCAAAAAAGTTCTCCAGGGTAAAAGATCATAGACGGCGAAACGCGGAGCTTTTATTTTCCTGCGTATAAAACGAGCGCGCAGCTGAATTATGGAGCGATTATCGTTCTCTTTTCTTTAAACCTTTCAGCCTTGATTTTTTTGTTTCTCTCTATGATAATCGTCACAAGAGGCTCTTTTTTTCACAGGGGAGCGTGAATAATCAGAGTCGAAAGAGAACACAAAACTCGCTGTGTACGCGGAATTGGAGCGTTACATAAAGTATAACGAGAGGCTTTCTGAAACGGGTGCGACGAAAAAAATGAGCGCCGGCAGCACTGAACGCAACCTTACCGCCGACCTGTATCTGGATTTGATGAAAAGGTGTCTCACACGCGCCATCTCAAAAGAAGATTTCGAGACTGTGGATTTATTGCCCTTCATCCCCGGAACGTTCGGAAGAAGAGTGAACCACGGTATTTTCAGATTTTTAAGGGAGAGAAACATCGAAGTCGTCAGGAGAGTTTCTCGGGATTTGAAAAAGCTCGAAGAAGGACGATGCTGGCCGAGTGGAGCGGAAACGATGATCGGACTGAAGAGGCTCGACAACCTGCAATATTGCGTGACGGACGTTATCAGGAACAAAGTCCCCGGCGACCTTATAGAGACGGGAGTCTGGCGCGGGGGCGCGGCGATTTTCATGCGGGCGGTGTTGCGCGCTTATGATGAAAAAGAGCGCATTGTATGGGTCGCAGATTCGTTCGAGGGACTTCCTAAACCCGCACCGGAAAAGTACCCTGCCGATAAAGACAGCGACCTGTGGAAATACGGAGAACTCATTGTTTCTCTCGAAGAAGTAAAGGGTAATTTCGAGCGCTACGGTCTGCTGGACGACCAGGTCCGGTTCCTGAAAGGCTGGTTCCGCGACACTCTGCCCGGCGCTCCCATCGAGCGTATCGCCGTCCTCCGCCTCGACGGCGACATGTACGAGTCAACCATGGATGCCCTGCGCCCTCTCTATCCGAAGCTTTCGCCCGGCGGCTACCTGATCGTGGATGATTACTCGCTCCCTGCATGCAGGAAAGCGGTGTCCGACTATCGAGCTGAGTATGGTGTGGTCGAGGAGATTCAGCAGATTGACTGGACGGGAGTTTTCTGGAAAAAGATCGGATGAAAGAACAATTCCTTGAATAATAGCCTCCCCGGCAAAGAATGAAAAGACAATTATTGAGGTTTGCATAAGTAATGGAAAATCTCCTCTCTCTCAAATTGCCTGTTGCCGGGCTGGAAGCCTGTCCCGCAATTACAGGAGAATCCTTTTTAAGCGGGACAGGCATCTTGCCTGTCGGAAAAAGATCACCTTGTTTTCCTTTATTTTTGCAAACCTCAATAAAATCGAGGTCTAGCCGCGTTTGTTTTCTGATCGCCCTGAAGAGACTGTTGCTAAAGTGACGCCGCTGATACAGGGATTAAAAGAATTCCTGCTCACGTCGAGAAAGGGCGTCTCCGATGTCGCTGCTTCCATCGCGCCCCAGATAATTTCCATATTCTCGTATCTGGGGACATCCATAATACTTGCCAGGGGGCTTGGGGCGGAAGCCGTGGGCGGGTACGCGCTCATTTACAATTACTACGGATTCATCGTGGGCGTGTCGGATTTTGGCATCGGAGTCACGGCAATCCGCTTCGCTTCCATCTGCGCGTCGGAGGGGGACGAGGGAAAACAGTTTGAGGTGCTGAGGTGGGCATTTCGCGTTCGGATTGTCAGCGCGTCTTTGTTCACCGCGGCTGCTTTCTATCTGGCGCCGTTCGTTTTTGGAAGGCTGTGGAAAAGCCCGGATTTGATCCTGCTTGCGCGTGCCGGGCTTGCCGTAGCTTTCTTCAATGTGATTTCCACCGTTGCCATGATATATTTCCAGTCCATAAAAAATTTTATCATGTATGCCTTCGTATCATCGTTTCAGATGATTATTCCTTTTGCCGGCGTCGCCGTGATTTATTTTCTCAACCGCATGTCGCTGGAATACGTGATAGGAATCAATGTCGCAGCGTCCGTCTTTTGCGCCCTCGTTTTTCTGATACTGGTTCCGGGAAGGGCTTTTATCGGCGGAGGGACGGCGGGTCGGTTTCGCTCCGCGGCGGTCGCGTATTTTTTCAGGGCGCCGCGGATCAAAAAACAGGATTCCGGAGAACTGCTGGGAGACGACGTGGGGCGATTTTTCTTCTTCATGTTCCTGTCCGCAATCATCGTCGCGATTGCCGTGAGAGTGGACGTGTGGCTGATGGGGGCGCTGCTGACAAAAGCGCAGGTGGGACTGTACAGCGTGGCAATGTGGGTGACGGTTCCCGTCAGGTTCATCTCTGAAGCGATAAGCACCGCCATCCGCCCGAGGGCGTCCGCGATGACCGATCTGAAGAGCACGCTGGATTTTTTAAAAAGAATATTCAAGCCCGGAGTGTTCCTTGCCGTTCTGTGCGTGGTTTACGCGGCAGGGGGACCGGTTTTGATGCCTTTTGTTTTCGGCGCGGAGTATGGGGGAGGCATTCTCATAGCCAGGCTGCTCTGCCTGAAGTTCTGCGTCACCGTTCTCTCTTCTCCGTTCAGCATTATCGCCTATAATTTCGGCATTGTGAGAATAAACTGGATTATAAGCGCGGCGTCTTTGATTTTGTACACAATTTTAAACGTGATGTTGATACCGTTGATAGGCGCGCTCGCGCCGGCTGTTTTGCTGCTCTTATTCGAGCTGCTGGTTTTTCCGATGTACGCGGCGATCGTGTTTTTCAAAGCGAAGTCCATGAGAGCGGCTGAAACATGAATCTGCGGAGCAGGAAAATGGGTGTGAAATACGACTGTGAAATTTTTAATCCCGGCGAGTACGACGATAATAACATTGACAAGATGCAAATCAGCATGATTCCCGAGGGCAGCCGCGTTCTGGAAATAGGATGCGCCACGGGGTTCATGTCCGAGTATCTTGTAAAAACAAAAAAATGTTTTGTGTTCGGCGTTGAAAGCAGAAAGGAGGAAGCGGAAGCCGCCGGCGCGCGTTGCGATAAGATAATCTGCGGGCGCATTGACAGCCCCGGCGTCGAGGATGAACTTGATGCTTACTGCGAAAAGTCCGGCGGGTTTGACGTCGTTTTCATGTCCCAGGTCATCGAACACATCGCTTTCCCGGAAGATGTGCTGTTAAAGATCAAGAACTGGCTGTCGGACAGCGGCAGCCTGGTTGTATCCAGTTGCAATGTGGCTTACTGGGAAAGTCGGTTCCGGCTGCTCGCGGGCATATGGGAATACGAAGAGTTCGGTATTTTTGACAACACGCATTTAAGGTTTTTCACGGTCATTAGTTTCAGAAAAATGCTGGAAAGATGCGGGTACAGGATTGTTGACGAGAAGTTCCATTTAAATGATATTGATCTTATTTGGTTTATACCCCCTCTGCGCCGCTTCGTCGCTGACAGATTTTCACTGCGCCCGTCCACCATGCTTGGTCTATTGCCGCTTGTTGGCAGGGGACTCAGGAAAAGGTATATTAATCGTTTTAAAAATTTAATCGCCTTCCAATTCGTTTACAAAGCGGAAAAAGGATGAAGATGATGGATTTGTCCGTGTGCATTTTAAATTACAACACCGCCGATCAAGCATGCGAGTGCATCAAGTCCGTTCTAAAACATACAAAAGATTTAAAATACGAGACGATCGTGGTTGACAACGCCTCGACCGACGGCAGTGTCGGGTTGCTGCGGGAAAAATTCGGAGACAGGATTGTTCTGATCCAGAACAAAACCAACCGTTATTTTACCGGCGGTTTTAACGATGCGATCTTCCTCGCTGAAGGGAAATATACTGCATTGGTCAACTCGGACACCTATATCGTTGACAATGCCCTGAAATACATGGTGGATTTCCTTGAGACGCATCACATGGCGGGCGCCGTTGAAGCGATCACTATCAACGACCACACCAATGCTGCGATAAACACATCAACAAGAGAATTGACTCCGTTCAGAGACCTGCTGGATCACAGCAAATTGCTGCGGATGATTTTCAGAAGCGAATACGCCCGCTATCGTTACACGGACTGGGACAGGGAAAGCGACAGGGAGGTCGAAGTTCTGGGCAACGCATTCATGATGGCGAGGTCGGACCTGTTCAAGGAAATCGGCGGACTGAATGAAGCCCTGAAAATGTATTACACCGAGTATCCTTTCTCCCATGCGCTCAGGCGACGCGGCTATCAGCTCTGGCACCTCGCCGGGGCGAGGGCATTCCACGCCGTTGGAGCGGCGACCGGGAAGACGGACGCGAGACTCGTGTCCGCCATCCAGAGGACGGATGGAGATATATATTTTGCCTTGAAAGAGATTATGGACGAACCCGCGCCGTCCGGCGGAAAATTCGATAGATTAGGTCGGAGAATCAAAAAATATTTTTTTCGCCTGTTAAGAATCTTGCCTTGAAACGGGTCCGGTCATTGGTTTTTTTTCCTTTTTGCGGAGAAGATACAGTGGAGAAAATGGTGTCAGACTCTTCGAGCGCGGCAGACGCAGTATCTCATCGGACAACCGCATTGCAAAGCCCTTTTTCACCTGATGCACTCGAAAATATCGAGAGATGCAGGGCGCGGTCTCCCTGCCTGCGCCTGCCTGTGCCGTTGGCACGGCAGACAGGCCGCGGAACAAAACGGCGCGGCAGGCAGGCGTACCGCGCCGAAAAGGGTTTTTGTGCCGGAATCAGGTTTGACATCCCGATACCCCCTCCCTATCATAAGAACCGGATTCGCGTGATTCCGTTCCCGGGAGACGCAGGCGGGGAAAACGGACAGTCCCTTGAGGATTTGTAACACTTTACCGATTGGAAGCGGCAGGAATGAAACGAGCGAAAAAGATGAATGATGAATCTAAAATTTCCAATCTGAAATTTCGAACGGAATTATTTACTTTTAGATTGGACGTTCATCATTTTAGATTCTACGTTCCTCTTTTAATACTTCGCCTGGTGTTCTATTTCGTAAATTCGGCAAAGTATTTTTTGCGGCTTCAGTCACCTTGGAGTGCCTGTCTGCCGTGCCAACCTGTCTGCCAGCCAGGCAGGCGGCACAGGCAGGCGGCAAGCGATTGCCGCCTTCACTCCGGCGCGGAGCGCGAAAAT
>JBFMFE010000219.1:0-3631 GCA_040752295.1 bacterium | reverse complement strand
GTGACGCCCGCACGGGGCGGGACGGCGGTCTCCACGCCCGGCGGAAACGCGAGCCTGAACACCTCGAACCTCACCCCGGCGCGGCTCAGCAGCTCGGCGCGCCGCGGCGACGAAGACACCAGAATGATCTGCTTCATTCCTGGATGAGCCACGGCGGCGCGAGCAGGTACCCGGCGACGCCTTCGAGCGCGTCGCGACCGGTCAGTCTCCCCATGGCGAGCCTGCTGAAAGCGGTGAGAAAAGAGAAAGGATGGACGCGCTGAAGATATTCCACGTCGGGGGGCACTTTCAAGCCTCCCGCCCTCGCGGCGTACTCGAGCGCTTCCTGGTATCCGCCGGTGCGGTCCACAAGCTTCAGCTTCAGCGCCTGCTCGCCGGTGTAGAACCGCCCGTCGGCGATCTTTTTCACTTCATCCAGCGGCAGGTTCCTCCCCGCGGCGACGTCGGCGACGAACTGGTTGTGTATCCCGTCAATCGCGTCCTGAAGTATCGCCTTCTCCTCCTCGGAAAGGGGCCTGAACGGCGAGCCGATGTCCTTGTGTCTGACGCTCTTGAAAGTGATCGGCGCCATCCCGATCTTGTCCAGCGTCCCTTCGAGGTTCAGGTATTCCATGATGACGCCGATGCTTCCCGTGATGGTGGCGGGGTCGGCGAAGATCGTGTCGGCGGCGGACGCGACGTAGTAGCCGCCGGACGCCGCGACGTCGCCCATGGAGATGATCACGGGCTTGCCGTGCTCGGTCCTCACCCTTTTTATCTGGTTGTAGATTTCCTGCGCCGCCGCGGCGCTTCCCCCCGGGCTGTTTATCCGCACGAGCACGCTCTTTATCCTTCTGTTCCTCGCTCCCCTGTCCAGCGCGCGCACTATCGAGTCGGAGCCGGAACCCGTGTCGTCGAACAGGCTGTACTGCTCGCCCCCGGTCCTGATTATCCCGGTGACGTACAGCACGCCGACCTTGTCCCCGCCGCCGCCGCCGACGGCGAACGACGCGTCACGCTTCATCCTGCCGGTGAACGACTGCGAGATCAAAGCGACGAGCACGATGAAAAGAACGAGCGTGAAGAACAGGATGCCGCAGCCTATAAGGATGTTTCTTTTTCTCATTTTTTCCCTCCGGACATTATGATTTGTTTTACGCCGCAGCGCCCTCGATGTCCACCCCCGAACCGCATCCCGCGCAGGCGCCCCCTTCCTTCAGCCCCACGACCCGCGTCGAGTAGCCCGTTCTTTCTATCACGATTTCACCGCACGACGGGCAGCGGGTGCGGCTGTACCGCGGGTCGCCCAGGTTGCCGAGGTAAACGTATTTGAGCTTCTCCGAGGCGATCTCGTACGCCCTCCGCATTTTTTCCATGGGCGTGGGCGGCAGGTCCAGCTTGTACGCCGGGAAAAACCTCGATATGTGGAACGGTATCGCGTCGTCAACTTCCGACAGCCAGTCCGCCATTCTCCCGACGTTCTCGTCCCCGTCGTTCAGCCCGGTGACGAGGAGCAGTGTCACCTCCACGTGCGTCCCGGCGGCGGCGGCTTTCCGTATCGTCCTCTTCACCGGCGCCAGCCGCCCCGAGCAGTATTTCCGGTAAAACGCGTCGTCGAAACTCTTGAGGTCAACGTTCATCGCGTCTATCACAGGCAGGATTTCGTCGAGCGGCTCGGGATTGACGTAGCCGTTGGTCACGAGCACCACCTTCTTCCCCCTGTCCCGCAGCGGTCCGGCGCAGTCCCGTATGAACTCGAACCATATGAACGGCTCGTTGTACGTGAAGGCGACCCCCAGGTTTCCCGGCGCGTCCGCGGCGTCGGCTAACTTTTCGGGGGTTATCCGGCGCGTCGGCGGGTCCTCGTGCGATATGCCCCAGTTCTGGCAGAAGACGCATCCGAGGTTGCATCCCTTCCCGCCGATGGAAAGTATTTCCCGCCCCGGATGGAAATGGTAAAGGGGTTTCTTCTCGATTGGGTCCATCGCCATGGAGGTGTACCTTCCGTAGTTTTCGAGCGCCAGCCTGTCCCCCCTGCGCCGCCGCGTGCGGCACAGCCCCGTCTCTCCCTCGGCGATGACGCACACCTGCGGGCAGAGGAGGCACTGCACCCCCTTCTCCATTTTCCTGTAATATTTCGCCTCGACGTCGTTCATGGCGCACCTGGCGCCGCCGTCCCCGGCTGGGCGCGCGTGGGCGGGCGGTGGTGCCGTCCCGTGCGGTCCGCTGCGCGTCCGTCAGCCGGACGCGCCGGCGCGGGGCGGCGCAGAAAGGCTCGAGCCGATGTCCTCACGCCCCCTCTGGAGCAGCGTGACCGATGAGATGCGCGACACGTACGCCCTGTCGTCAGTCAGCACGATTGTGGTCTGTTTTCCCTCGGAGATGTCTTCGATGTCTTTGCGGGCGAGCGTGTCCGCGAGGAACTTCCGCCCCTTTACGTCCTCCGTGAGCGAGTGGACGCTGAACACGCCGATTATGTCCGACTTTCTGATCAGGTGGTTTCCGCCGATGTGAAGAAACACGGTGAGCACCTCTCCTGCGCCGCGGTCATGCCCGGCATTGCGCGTCCGCGGGTTCTGCGCGGCTGACGCGGAGGCGGGACCCGCTCATGCCCGAGGCGCCCGCGGGCGCTTGTTTTGCACACATTATAACAGAACACCCGCCCGCGGCGCGCGGAAGGACGATATTACTTGAGAGCGCGTCAAAAGGACGGATTTGAAGTGATATTTTTTTTACGTCGGGGCGTTGACACTTCCGCCCGCTTTGTGATATTATTCACTAACATTTCTGCCGCCTTTCAGTGTCCTGAGCACGACGTAAAACTGCTCCTTTTTTTCTCCCCTGCCCAGCTTCGGCTGCGATCAGGTTAAATTCCGCGAACGCTCTCACCGGAACGATGACGCGAGACCTTTTCAACAGCCTGCAAAATGATAAAATTATCACCGCCGGCGGAAACGCGCGGCGGCGGGGCGGCGCATTGATATGAAACTCTCCACGCGCGGCAGGTACGCACTCAGGATAATGATTGACCTCGCGGACAACGCGCCCGCCGGACAGCCGCGTCTCGTCAAACTCAAAGACGTCGCCGAAAGGCAGGGAATATCGAAAGACTACATGGTGCATCTCATCACCGCCCTCAAGACCGCGGGACTGGTCAGAAGCTCGAGCGGCAGGAAAGGCGGGTACGCCCTCGCCGCGCCTCCCGACGGGATAAGCGTTCTCGACATCGTCGAAGCCGCCATCGGCACGCTCGGCATTCTCGACTGCCTGAAAGACGATTCCCTCTGCCCGCGCTCGAAAGAATGCCGCTCACGCAGGGTGTGGCACGTCGTGAACAGGGAAATCAGGGAAACCCTCGCCGGCATAACCCTCGAGCAGATTACGGAACCCGGCTGCGACCTCGACAGGCTTTTCCCCGGCGAAACCGCCCCCGGAAACGCCTGAGTGAGGAATTGACAGGCTGGAAGCCTGTCCCACTATTCTGCCTGAGTGATTGACAGGCTGGAAGCCTGTTCCACTATTCTGCCTGAGTGATTGACAGGCTGGAAGCCTGTCCCACTATTCTGCCTGGGGAATTGACAGGCTGGAAGCCTGTCCCACTATTCTGCCTGAGGAATTGACAGGCTGGAAGCCTGTCCCACTATTCTGTCTG
>JBFMFE010000218.1:0-16052 GCA_040752295.1 bacterium | reverse complement strand
GAGAACCTCCTCTCTTTTCGCTTCGAGTTCCTGAATCGCTTTCATGGCTCCTCCTCTCATTGTAGATATATATCTACAATACCATGCCTCAAAAAAAATTGCAACCCCACTTTTATGTCGCGGACCCCGGCTTCAGTTCGTTCTCGACAAATTCAAGCGGAAGGCGTATATTTCCTGCAATCCGGTCGATCTTCGGCACGACGAGAACATCGAATTTGCCGGCGCGGAGGTGACGAAGCACTTCACGGTATTGGGGACGCTCGAAATCTTTTGCGCTGAAACCGGGTTAGATGAAAATCTTGTAAAGCTTCCAGCCGCGGGAGCGGATGTAATTCTCTACCTGTTCCTGCTGAACGTCGAGCGACTGCACGTCAACCTGCATCGGCGTGCCCGCCCGGCAATACCCGGCGGCGGCGATTTCCTTCTCACTCATGCGCGATCCCGAAAAGCCGCTTCATGCCATGAATGGTTTTGTAAGAATAATCAAGCAGGCGGCGAAAAGAAAAACCCTTGTTTTAATGGGATTGTTTAATCGCTGTGTGTAATTATCATTACTAATGACGGTTCGTTTCCACGTTAATGACAAAATGGATAAGGCTGAGGATGAGATGAGGTTCCGTAAGCCGGAACGGAAGCTGAAGGTGGCGATCCTTGGCACACGCGGCGTGCCCGCCGCCTACGGCGGCTTCGAGACGCTCGCCGAGGAACTCGGCGCCCGCCTCGCCGACCGCGGACACGCCGTGACCGTTTACGGAAGGCGCCAGTGGATACAGTACCGCGGGCGATACTACAGGGGGATGCGCATCGTCCTCCTGCCGACCATACGCGGCAAGTACCTCGACACGGTCTTCCACACGTTCATCAGCACGATCCACGCCGCGTTCCTCCGTTTCGACGCCGCGCTGATGTGCAACGCCGCGAACAGCGTCTTCACCATCCTGCTGCGCTTCGCCGGGACGAAAACGGCGCTGAACGTGGACGGAATAGAGAGGCTGCGCAAAAAATGGAATGCCCTCGGAAAGCTGTGGTACCTGCTCGGCGAGAACCTCGCCGTGCGGTTTCCCCACCGCATCGTGTCGGACGCGGACGTGATACGCAGGTACTACGAGGAGCGGTACGGCGCGCGCTCGACGTTCATCGCGTACGGAGCGGACGGCGGGCGCGCCTCGACGACCGGCGCGCTCGCGAAAGCCGGCGTTGAGCCGCGCCGATACGTGCTATACGTCGCGCGCCTCGAACCCGAAAACAACGCGCACGTCGTGATACGCGCGTTCGAAAAGGTCGAAACCGGCATGAAACTCGTCATCGTCGGTCACGCCCCCTACGGCGCCCGCTACATAAGGGGCTTGAAAGAAACCGCGGACCCGCGCATCATTTTCACCGGGGGACTTTACGGACTGCCCTACAGGGAACTCCAGTCCAACGCCTATCTTTACGTCCAGGCATCGGAGGTGGGCGGCTGCCATCCCGCTCTCATCGAGGCGATGGGATTCGGAAACTGCGTCATCGTGAACGACACGCCGGAAAACAGGGAAACCGTCGGCGACGCCGGCGTCGCGTACCGCTTCAACGACGCCGACGACCTCGCCGCGAAGATAAGGAACCTCATCGGCGACCCGCAGGAAGCGAGCCGCCTCGGACGACTCGCCGCCGACAGGGCGGGAAAGCATTTCTCATGGGCGGACGTCGCCGACCGCTACGAGGCGCTGTTCTACGACATGGTGGAAGGAGGCCGCTCCGGCGGGAAACGCGCCCGGCTCACCGGCGACTCTCAACCGGACGGCGGGTGAAAGGATGAAAGGGAGACGACTGCTGTTCATCGCGCTGACCGCGGCGGCGGCGCTCGCCGCGGCGCTCGTTCTCTCGCGGGCGCTTTCGAGCACCGTGCGCTTCACCGTGCACTCGAATCTCGCGCAGTACCACGAAGCCCGCAAAAACTACCCGCTCGCGATCCGCCACTACCATGAGGCGGCGCGTATCTTCAGGGAACGGCAGATACTCAAACACCTCGTGAACGTGTACGCCATGGACATGAAGCGCTTCGGGAGCGAACCAGCCGAGGCGCTCGGACCCGCGGGGACTGAACGGAAGGCGCGCGCCATCATCGCCCGCGCGCCGGAAAATCCCCTCGCCTATATGCTGCTCGGGCGCTTCTTCCAGTCGCGCGCGCTCTACGCCCGCGCGGAAGAACAGTACGACAGGGCGCTCGAGATCAACCCCCACGTCCTGCCGCACGCGCTTCAGCTCAAGGCGCACCTCGAGTACGAGTACCGCCGCAACGTCCCCGGCGCAATCGCGCTCTTCGAAAAATCGTGCGGAAAAGACGTCAGAAAACTGAACGATATTCACGTCCTCCCGAAGCTCTACTACCTCGACGGGCGGGCGGCGGAGAAGGAATCGTTCCTGAGGGCTTACGCCGCCCGGCACTCCGCCTCCGGCGACCCTGGGGTACTCGAAGCGCTCGGCTACGCGCACCTCGCCCTCGGCAACGTCACCGCCGCGAACGGCGCCTTCGCGAGGGCGCTCCAGAAAAGGATCACCTCGGGAATGATCCTCGGCTACCGGACGACCCGGGCGGCGCTGCTCATCGAGGAGGCGAAAAAAACGCCCCCGGCAAAGGAGCGGATTTACCCCCTCCTCGAAACAGCCGTGAACGCACACCCCCCGTCCTGGAAGCGGGCGGTTGAAGTTCTCATTGAAAAACGGCTCGAAGACCTGCCGGACGGGGCTTTCCCCGGTCTGCACTTCGCGATGGGGAACCACCACGGGGCGAGCGGCATGACCGCCGGGATGGAATCCGAGTACGTGAAGGCGCTCAAGAGCGACCCCGGTCACTTTCCCACGATAGCGGCGCTGGAGAAGCACTACCGCGCGCTGGGATGGAGCTTCGAGCTGAACGCGCTCCTCCTGGACGCGAAGAAACACGAGACCGCGGTGATCGAACAGAAGGATTTCAGGGGCGTCAGAAACGGAACGCTTCTCACGTCGGGGAGTTTCATCGCGGACGGGGTCAAGCTGCTCTCGGGCGACGTCACGGTGAGCGTCCACGCGAGGGGGACGCCCGCCGCGGGGTCGGACCCCGTTATGGTGGTGCGTCTGGACGACGCCTTCGTTGGCTCCGCCCCCGTCGGGAACCGCTGGGAATGGTATTCGTTCGACGCGTCCGTCGCCACCGGCGCGCACCTTCTGGAGATTTTCTTTCCGAACGACGCCTGGTTTGGCGGCGCCGACGACAGGAACCTCTTCGTTCGGCAAATCAGAATCAGGCGAAAGTGAGAGATGCTGCCCCACAGATTCCGTCCCATACACCGGCTTGCGCTCTTTGTGAACGACCTCGCGGGCGTCAACGCCGCGTTTCTTCTCTCGTACAGCCTGTGGATGACGTTCCGCGCCGGGGCGCCGGCGCTCACGCCCATGTACGTGCTGCTGTGGGTGTTCGTGAACGCCCTCTGGCTTCCGCTGTTCTACCTGCTCGGCATGTACCGCGAGTGTGAAGCGAGAAACTTTTTTCAGGAGGCGCGCCTGGCGGCGGGGGCGGTCTCCCTCGGCGTCCTTCTGCTGACGTTCGCGATGTTCTTCATACGGTTTTCCCCGACGCCCGAGGTTTTCTACTCCCGCGCCGTGATAGTGATCATGTGGGCGCTGAGCGTCGTTTTCATCGTCGCGGGCAGGGGGGTGATTCAATACGCGACGGCGCGGCTGAAGGCGTCCGGGCGGCTGCGCGTCAACACCGTCCTCGTCGGCGGCGCGGGCGAGTGCGCGAGGTTCATGACCCGCCTGCTCCAGTCGGCTCAGAGGGACCTCAACGTCGTGGGATGCGTGGTCCCCGGCGACCAGTCCGTCAATCCCGCGCCGGGACTGAAGGAGATCGGAAAGTTCGGCGAATTCGGCAGCGTGATAAGGCAGCGGCAGATCGAGTTGGCGATAGTCACGGACCCGTCCCTGCGCCCGGCGCAGATCATGCGCTTCGTGAACGACTGCCGGGAGATCGGGATCGAACTGCGCATACTCCAGGACCATCTGGGCGTGCTGAAGAGTCACACCAGCCTGTCGGAAATCGCGGACGTTCCCACCGTGACGATACGGGACACGCCCATCCGCGGATTCAACCGCGTCCTCAAGCGCGCCATGGACGTCGCGGCGTCCCTCGCCCTTCTCGCGCTCCTCTTTCCCCTTCTCGCCGCCGCCGCGCTCGCCGTCAGGCTGGATTCCCCCGGTCCGGTCCTCTTCCGCCAGGTGCGCGTCGGGAGAAAGGGCAGGCGGTTCCACATCTTCAAGTTCCGCACAATGCGCGCCGACGCGGAAGAACTGAAAGGCGCGCTCGAACCCGGCGGAAAGAAGGACGGGCGGCTCTTCAAGATGGAGCGTGACCCGCGCTCGACGCGCGTCGGAAAGACGCTGCGGCGATGGAGCCTGGACGAACTGCCGCAGCTCATAAACGTCCTGTTCGGCGAAGTGAGCCTCGTGGGACCCAGACCGCTCATACCCGGCGAGGCGGAAGGATGCGAGGAATGGCACCTGAAGCGGCTCGAGGTCACGCCGGGCGTCACCGGGCTGTGGCAGGTGAGCGGAAGGAGCGATCTGGACTTCGACGAAATGGTGAAGCTCGACATATATTACATCGAGAACTGGTCGCTGTGGCTGGACTTCGAGATCATCGTGCGCACGATCCCGGCGATACTCTCGCGCCGCGGCGCGTACTGACGGCGGAAAGGCGGACTACAGGCGCCGGGCATTCAAGGGGCGGGAAAGCGGGCGCGCGCTGATGGCTCTGCATTTCGACCACGTTCCGACCTCCGAAGGCGAACTCCGCGAGTTCTACCGCTCCGGCGATTTCCCCTGGCACGACCGCGAGACGTACGCCTCAGATCCGCTCGTGCGCGAGAAGGACGAGCTTCTGGAGGCGGAGATCGAGAAGCTGCGTCCGGAAAAGCTGCTCGACGTCGGCTGCGGCTGCGGGCTGTTTCTCGAGCGCGCCGCGCGTCACGCCGCGCGCCTGGCGGTCGGACTCGACGTGTCCGAGAAGGGCTTCCGCGCGGCGCCGCCCGCGAACGCGCGCTTCGTCGCCGCCGGCGCTTCCGCGCTGCCGTTCAAGAACGAATCGTTCGACTGCGTCGTGTGCAGCGAAGTCCTCGAGCACCTCGTCTCGCCGCAAACGGCGCTCTTGGAAATCCGCAGAATCATGACCCCGAACGCCACGCTCGTGGTCACCGTCCCCAACCTCTTCTGCTGGGACTCGATAGAGGCGAAAACGGGGCTTGTGGGGCGCGCGCTCGGCATAGCGAACTCCGTCCGCCGCGCGATGAAGCTCCCGCCGCTGTTTCCCGCCGGCTATTCGACGCATCTCACGAAAAAGACGCCCGGCGGATGGCGAAAGACGCTGACCGGCTCGGGCTTCAGCGTGGCGGCGGAGCTTCCAGTTTACGTCTTTCCGTACGTCCCGTATTCGCTGAAGACGCTGAAAAAGTGGGAATCCGCGCTGTGGAAAAACCGGGCGGTACGGAAGATTCGCGAAACGGCGCAGCCGCTCGCCCGACGCAGGCTCCCCTTCCGCCTCCCCGGGCAGCTTCACCTGTTCGTCTGTAAAAACGAATAATTATTAAGGTTTGCAAAAATAAAGGAAAACAAGGCGATCTCTTTCCGACAGGCAAGATGCCTGTCCCGCTTAAAAAGGATTCTCCTGTAATTGTGGGACAGGCTTCCAGCCTGTCAACAGGCAATTTGAGAGAGAGGAGATTTTCCATTACTTATGCAAACCTCAATAATTTCATAAAAAAACGATGAAGCCGCCGGGATCTCGGTATAATTTTACGCGCCGGAAAATCGTCCGCCTCATGAGGGTACTCTTCGTAAACATCAGAATGGGTTCCTACCGCGGCGGCGGCGAGCAGTTCGACCTGAACCTCGCCGGCGCCCTCGCGAGGAAGGGCATCGAGGCGGAAATCCTCACGGCGCGTCCGCTGACGGGGCGTCCGACGCTGAAAACGGAACTCCTCGTGCGCTTCATTCCCTCGCCGAACGTCAGACCCCTGCTCACCCGCCTCGGCGTGGCGGCGTCCGGCGTGCCCGGCGCCGGGCGCGCGCTCGGCGTATTCATGGCGACGGCGGAGATGAGCTTCTTCCGCGCGTGCGAAAGGCTCATCGAGAAAATGCCGGAAAAACCGGACGTAATCCAGACGAACAGCTTCTACGCCCTGTCCCTGAGATGGCGGAGCAGGAAGGGATGGAACGTCGTCGCGCGCTTCCCGGGTCCGCCGCCGGTCAAATCCAGGGACGACGTGCTCGACTGTTCGGCGATCGCCGACGACGGCGACGCGTACCGCGTCATCGTCCGCGATTTCACCCCCCGGTGCAACCACATCCTCCGCGGCATAGACCACTCGCTTTTCCGTCCGCGTGAGCGCGGCGAGGCTCTCGAAGAACTGCGCGGGGCGGGCGCCGTCCCACCGTGCGGGAACGGGCGCTACATTCTCTACACCGGGCGGATGACGCCGATCAAGAACCTCCCGCTCATGCTGGAGGGCTTCGCGCGCGTCGCCGGAGACCATCCCGGCGTGGACCTCGTCCTTGCCGGCGACGGTCCCATAAGGGCGCGCCTCGAGGCGAAGGCGCGAAGCCTCGGTTTTAAAGACCGGATTCACTTCATGGGCGAAGTGCCGCAGGAAAACCTCCCGGCGCTTTACTCCGCCGCCGAAGCCTTCGTCCTGACGTCCGATTATGAAATGTGCTCCAACTCCGTTCTCGAGGCGATGGCGAGCGGCGCGCCGGCGGCGGCGACCGCCACGGGGTACACGCCGGAGATGATAAAAGAGGGCGAGACCGGACTTCTCGTCGAGCCGCGGAGCGTCGAATCGCTCGCCGCGCGGCTGAACGAAATCCTGTCGTCGCCGGAGAAGGCCTCGGCGCTCGGCGCCCGCGCGAGGCGGTACGTACTTGAAACATATCCGACCTGGGACGTCATGGCGGACAGGTTCGTCCGCCTCTACGAGAAGGTGCTGTCCGACCCCGGTCCGCTGAGGATGATCGCGGATTGAGCCGCTCCGCTGCGGCACGGCGGATGCGCGTCCGGGCGATGAACAAGAACGCCGCGCAAAAAGCCTCTTTTTCGTTCGGCGCAAACTGGCGCCGTTTCTTGAACGCTCTCTCGGAGGAGAGGCTCGAAAACGCAAGGCGCTCCCTCACCGGCTTTTTCGAAATGGATAACCTCCGGGGAAAGACCTTTCTCGACGTGGGCTGCGGCAGCGGCATCTTTTCCCATTCCGCTTTCATGCTTGGCGCCGAAAAGATCGTGAGCTTCGACGTGGACCCGCTTTCCGTCGAGTGCTGCAGGTTCATGCGGGAAAAAGCCGGCAGCCCCGGAAACTGGGAAATCAGCGCAGGCTCCGTTTTAGACGACGATTACGTTTCGACTCTCGGAACTTTCGACGTGGTCTATTCGTTCGGCGTGCTCCATCACACGGGCAGGATGTGGGAGGCGATAAAAAATTCGGCGCGGCTCGTCGCAAAGGGCGGATATTACTACATCGCGATCTACAACAGGGTGGATGGAAGATTCGGCTCCGCTTTCTGGCTGAAGGTCAAGAGGTTTTACAACAGGCATCCCTTCGTCGGGAAATATATTTTAGGAAACGCCGCCGTCCTCTATTATTTTCTTTCGATACTGAAAGGATTCAGAAATCCCTTCGCGATCATCAGGAATTACAAGCAGAAGAGAGGAATGGACTGGAGAACGGACGTCACCGACTGGCTGGGAGGATATCCCTACGAGTTCGCGTCGGTCGAGGAGATATTCAGATTCATGAAAACGAATTTCCCCGATTTCCGCCTCTTGAACGTTAAAACCGTCAACGGGCGGGGCAACAACTGGTACCTCTTCAGGAGAATTTGAGCCGTTTTCCGCGCGGCGCAGCCCCGCGCCCGCCGCGCAGATGAGCGCCGGCGGCGGCTCTTACCGGCTTTTCCCGCACACGAAATAGAACGTGCCGGCAAGCTCGATGTTTTCCGAGGCGAGGCTGAAATCCTCCATCTTCACCCCCGCGCCGGCGAGGTTTCCCGCGGCGACGGCTGCCTTCGACCTCAGGAGCGCGTTCTTCACCGCGCTTTTCACCCGGAGCGGCACGAGGGATTTTATCCGTCCGGCGACCCCCCGCGGCGGCGCCGGATGGCGCAGCGCCCCTCTGGCAAGCGCGAAGATTTCCACGCGCTCGAACTTCTCTCCCAGAACGCCGCGCAGCTGGTCAAGGCTCATCTCGCTCACGTGGTCCGGGTTCTCCTTCTGCCTTTCTTTCCCGGGGCGCAGTCCGTTGGGGGTCGAGCCGATAAAGGTTCCTCCCGGACGCAGCACCCTGTGGATTTCCCCGACAAACCGCGCGGTGTCCGCCGCATGCTCGATCACCTCGAACGAGACGACCGCGTCGAACGACCCGTCCGGAAACGGCAGCGAACTTTCGCCGACTACCCTGTATTCGAGGTTCGGGGCGGGGAAGTTGGCGGATGCGTACGCGACGGCTTCGGCGGAAACGTCAGCCCCGACCACCCGCGCCGCGTGTCGCGCCAGATACTGCGGTCCTGGACGCGCCCCGCAGCCGAGGTCGAGCACTTCCCTGCCCACCACGTGCGGCTTCGCAAGGTGGTATCTCGCGCGGTTCTTTATCTGCGCGTACGCCCCGGCGGGCATGTAAAACGCCTTCGCGGCTTCATCCGCCACGGCGCGCGCGCCTCCCAATGGTCATGAACAATTTTAACACGGCTTTCGCGATCCTCGGCGCGTATTTATAAATCGCCGTGAACAGAAAAACCGTTCCACGCAGGGGACTGGAATGCCACTGCGACGCGAAGGTGATGAAAAAGCCGTAAAAAGACAGCGCAAGCTCCGAATGCTCGAACGTGTAATATGGAACCGGTCGCGCGCTCAGCCAGTACTCGTCGTCTAAATACCCCCTGCTGCGACAGTACTCGTACCAGTGCGTTCCGGGAAAAACCTGCAGCAGCGCGACGCTCCTCACGTACGACGGCTTGAGCCTGCGCACCAGTCGCACCGTTTCCATCACCGTGCTCCACGATTCCCCGGGCGTGCCGACGATCAGGAGAATCCCCGTCGAAAGTCCGGCTTCATGCGCCGCGCGGAACGCCTCAACGACCCGTTCGGGCATGATCCTCTTGTTCATCGCCCGCAGCAGTTTCTCCGAGCCGGACTCGACGCCGAACGCCACGTGGCGGCAGCCGGCGCGGTACATCATCGCCGCCATCTCCGCGTCGAACGCGTTGGCGCGCGTTGACGCCGACCACTTTACGGGCAGCCCGGCGGATGCCATACGCTCGCAGAATTCAAGCGTCCGACCGCGGTTCAGGGTCAAAGCGTCGTCCTGAAACCCGAACGTCCTGATCCCGTATTTCCCGTAAAGCTCCTTTATCTCCGTCATGACGTTTTCCGCGGAGCGCATACGGTACCGCCTGCCCAGCTGAAGCGTTGAAACGCAGAAGTGGCACCTGCCCGGACACCCGCGCGTGGAGATCACGTATGCCCGACCCTCGGCTCCTATCTTGCCCGCGTACAGGTCGTGCTTGGGCAACGGCAGCGAATCGAGATCGGCGATGAACGCACGGTCCGGCGTGACGCGCACCCCACCGTCAGCTTTATATCCGATCCCTCGCACGGCGCTCAACGGCGAGCGCCCCTTGAAAGCCTCGACAACTTCGGGCAGCGTCTCTTCACCCTCGCCGCGCACCACGACGTCAACGTCGTAATGCCGGAGTATCTGCTCCTGCATGGGCGTCGCGTGGGGTCCGCCGCACACGGTGAGCGTTCCGGGCAGAATCAGTTTCACCATGCGTGCGGCGTCGCGGGTCGAATTGCGGTTGAAAGACAGGCACGAGAAACCCGCCACGGCGGGGCGCAGTTCCCGAAGGAGCGCCTCGAACCTCCCCCGCGCCCTGCTCCACGGCTCGCGGTAGCTGTCGAAAAACCCCACGCTGAGACCCCGCGACTCCGCCGCCGCCGCCAAATAGCACAACCCCAGCGGGTAGCTCGTTTCCGTCTTGTCGTAGCCCTCCGAAGATGAGTTGACTATAAGCAAATCAGCCATGATCGCCGCCCGGACCCCTCCACGCGCATTCGACCCGGGTTATTCACGGTGTTTCTCCGATATTAAACGCGCTCAGGTGCCCACGGCATTCGAGCCACGTATCCCGGAGGAATTTTTCGAGTGTCTGGAGAGCGGCGGAAGCGGGCGCGTCGATATGTAGCCGGTACATGGGACTACCCCGGGCTTCAACAAGGATGTGAAATATTTTCGTCCGCGGCGCCCCCGCGCCGCTGGATTCCGTCAATTCCTTTTCACGGACACATTTTTCAATATGCCGGTTCATCGCATTTTTTGCGACAATCCGACTGCAGTTTTCACATTTTCCCATAGACGTTCTTCCTGCCATGCGTGCCTACTTGTTCAGGTTCCGTTTTACAGTTATCGGTCAATTCTGATTCGGTCATTTTTGTGCGTATTTTTGTAATTTCTCATCTGCCATCATATCTTGGCGAGATTTTTGCAAAGCTGTAGTACTATACAGGCAGATTCTCCGCTTTCATGTCACGCCACAGGTTTCTACGGCGATTATGTTTCTTTCTCCATCCAGCCGGAATTCTTTTATACTCATCGGAATTCAGTTCGTAAAGGGTCTCCATCCAATTAACATTATAAGTATAATCGGAGTCGTGCGCTTCGCGGGGTCCGGGATAATGGCGCATAAGGGTTTGTTTGCGCCTCCTCGATGTTTTTGCCCTGAATGACGACGCCGAGCGCGATATTCGCTTCTCATATATCCAGAAACGTTACGCGGGAGTAATCCGGTTCTTCATATCCTGTGTTTCCCCCCTGATCCCCCGACCTCTTATATCAGCCCGTCTTTCTTCCCGCCCGATCGGAAAAAAACCGGAGCGGGGTATATTATTATATGGTAGCGTCCCATGACCGACGTCCTGCTTATCGTTCCTCCGTTCAATTTCAGCGCGCTGAATTCAGCCGCGCGGAAGGGCGGGGCGGGCGGATATTATCTCTATTACCCTCCGCTCGGGCTGTGCTCCATCGGGGCGTGCCTGAAGGCGCGGGGCTTCTCGGTGCGGATAGTGGACTGCTTCATCGAGCGGGTTGACGCGCGGAAGATCGCCGCCGTCGCCGCCGCCTGTCGTCCGAAGATAGTCGGCGTTTCAGTGACGACGCCGAGCCTTCCCGCGGCGCGCGATTTCGTCCGGGCGCTCCGCGGGCACAGGGACGCGTCCGGCGCCGGATTCATCATCGTCGCCGGCGGACCGCACGTCTCGTGCGACCCCGGCATCGTCGCGTCCCTCGGCGCGGACGCAGGGATCGCCGGCGACGGCGAGCCGGGCATGACGGCGCTCGCGAAAGGCGTGCCGCGGGAGGACGGCGCCGCGCCCGACTGGACGCGGGCGATGGACCCGGCGCCGGGGCTTGTGACGCCTGACAACGGCTCGGTGAAAACGTCGCCGCCCGCCGCCGTGGAGAGCATGGGCGCGGTTCCGTTCCCGGACAGGTCGCTCGTCGCGGGGAACCCCTATTTCAACCCCTACTTTCCGTCGCGGACGACTACGTTTCTCTCCGCCCGGGGATGCCCCTTCCGATGCGCCTTCTGCAGCCGCACAGGCTCGATGGGAAGCTACCGCCCGCGTCCCGTCGAGGATTTCCTCCGCGAGGCGGAGGCGATCAGGCGCGACGGCTACGGTTTCGTGTCGGTGATAGACGAGACGTTCACGTACGACCGGGCGAGGGCGGCGGCGCTTGCCGAGGGGCTTCTCGACGCCGGCGGCGCGGGAGCGCGCAATCGCCGCCGCGCGCCGTTCAGGTGGTCGTGCCAGACGAGGGCGGACATGGTTGACCGCGACGTCCTCGACGCCCTCAGGCGCGCCGGGTGCGTCAACGTGTCCTTCGGCGTGGAAGCGGGTGACGCAGCGGTGAGGCGCGGACTTGATAAAGACATAAGCTATGAACGGCTTCGCGACGCGTTCAGGCTCTGCCGCGAGGCGGGGGTTACGACCAACGCCTTTATGATGATCGGCAACCCCTCCGAGACGGAAGGCGACGTGGAACGCGGTATAGATTTCGTCATGAGCCTGTCGCCCGATTACGCCGTGTTCAACATCGCGACGCTGCTTCCCGGGTCGGTTCTCTACGAGGAAAAACTCGCGAAAGGGACGCTGACGCGCGGGATATGGGACGAGTACATGCGGGGCGAACGCGGGCTGCCCGTTCTGTCGGAAGCGCTCAGCCGCGAGACGCTCGCGGCGCACCTCCGCCGCGGTTTCCTGCGGTTCTACGCCCGCCCGGGAGCGATTCTGAGAAGCCTGTGGCGGATGCGAAGCCCGCGGCGGCTCGCCCTCATGATGCGCCTCGCAAGGACGGTGATACTCGATTACATCGTCGGCTGAGGCGCGAAGGCGCGGCGGACCGGCGAACGCTGCGGTCTTTCTGTGCGCCGCGGCGTTCTACCTTTTTTCCGCCTCTCCGGGCGTGGGCTGGGGGGACGGCGCGGACTTCGTGCTCGCGTCATGGTTCCTCGGCGTGCCCCATCCAACCGGCTACCCCGCGTTCGTACTCGCCGCAAAGCTACTCGGATTCGTCCCCGTCGGCGACGCGGCGTTCCGCGTTGGGCTTCTTTCGTCGCTGAGCGGCGCTGGTGCCGCGGCGCTCGTCTTCATTCTCGTCGGGCGCTGGACCGCGGGCGGCGCGCCGGCGCTGTACGCCGCCGCCGCGATGGCGCTTTCATCGTTCCTCTTCGGCGCTTCCGCGGGCGTGGAGGCTTACGCGCTGAACGCGGCGCTGTGCCTCGCGCTGATCGCCGTCGCCTCGGCGGGACGGGATTTCAGGTTCCTTCCCGCGCTTGCGTTCGCCGGCGCGCTCGCGCTCGGCAACCACGGGACCGCGGCGTTCCCGGTCGCCGTGCTGCTGTTGTGGGCGCTCGCGCGAGCGGCGGCAAACGGGCGCGCCCGCGCGTTTCTCCCGGCGGCTCTCATGCTCGGACTCCTCGGAATTTCCCTCTACGCGTGCCTGCCGGCGTTCTCCGCCCGGACGGACCTTTTCGACTGGAACCGCGTGGAGCGCTTCGGCAACATGCCTTTTCTCGTTTCGGGGTACGACTTCTGGGTGATCGGCGAATACAGGGCGGCGGAGATGTCGAAAAACGCGCTCGCGCTGCTCGCCTCGATCTCCGGGCAGTTGACGCCCCTCGCCGCGGTCCCCTTCTTCGCCGCGTTCTTCCTCCCGGCGGCTGAAAAAGCGCCGCGCGGCGTCATCCTCTCCATCCTCCTCCTCTCGTCGCTTTTCCCCGTCCTCTATCCGACGAAGGAAAAGGAATCGTTCTTCCTCATCGCGTTCGCAATGATCGTGCTCGCGTCGGGCGCCGGGCTGGCGGCGCTCGCGGCGCCCGCGGGAAAAAACCCCGCCCTCCGAACCGCCGCCGCGGCGGCGATATTGTGCCTCGCCTTCGCTCACGCGGCGCTCGTTCTGGTTCCCCGTCTCGATCCCGGCGCCGCGCGGCGCGACGAGACTCCACGGCGATACACTGAATTCATTCTCGACGCCGCGCCGAGGGACTCGCTCGTGTTCCTCGACCACGTCGCCGACGACACAATCGCGCCGCCGCTCTATTTCCAGTTCATCGAAAACACCAGAAAGGACGTCTTCGTCTTTCACAGGCTTTACCTCGCCTTCCCCTGGTACATGGAGGCGATGCGCGACCGCTGCGCCCAGACCGGCTGCGGCGTCGCCTTCCCCGAAATTGACCTCGAAGAAGAGAGGCACAGGCTCTATCCCGTCACGCTCGAAGAGGCGGAGCGCCTCGAAGCCGCGCGCACGATGAACACGGTCGGCATTGACATACAGACGCTGAAGCTGATCGAGGCGAACGAGGGAACGCGCGCCGTACTGATAAACACGCCGTCGCGGTTCCGCCTCTCCCTCATGTCGCGCGATTTCGCGTTCGTCCCCCGCGCGGGGCTTTTCATGGTGGAACGAAAGGGGCGGCGGGGAGCGGCGCGCCGCGGACCGCCGGGCGCGCGACCACCCGCGTCCCCTTCAGCTTCCCGCGTTTACAACGCGCTCATGAACGACTTCTTCTACCACAAAGCGCTCCACGAAGTCGAATCCGGCAGACTCAGGAACGCGGCGGAAAACCTGAACCTCGCGTTGAAATTCGCCGAGACCAGACAGTCGCTCAACCTCAAAGCCTGGATTTATTTCAGGACCGGCAGGGAAAAGGAAGGAAGAAGGGAAATCAGAAAGCTGCTCAACCTCGTGGATAAAGAAAATGATTTTCATTAATCCGCCCTGCTTTCAGGGCTACCGTTTTCCCTCCATAGGCATGCTCTACATCGCGGCGCACATGAGGCGCAGCGGGATGGACGTTGACTATCTCGACTGCAACTATCACGACGACTGGCGGCGGCGGCTGGACGGGCTGGCGGAAAAGCACGTCTACGCCGGCATCACCGCGAACGTGCTCTCGATCGGTCCGGCGCTCGAAGTCGCACGCCACCTGCGCAGAAACCACCCCGGCGTCCGCGTCGTGATGGGCGGCCCCTATCCCTCGGTGGAATACGAAAGGCTCATCCCGGGATACGCCGACGTCGTCGTGATCGGCGAGGGCGAGGAGACAGCCCTCGAGCTTGAACGCGGAGCGCCCCCCGCCGAACGTGTCGCAGGGCTTGCCTACGGCTACGGCGGCGTTAGAACAACACCCCCACGCCCGCTCATAAAAGACCTCGACGCCATCCCCTTCCCGGCGTGGGACCTCGGCGACGTCTCTAAATACAGGCTCGCTCACACAAGGCGCAGCCCCGTCCTCCCCATCATCACATCCCGCGGATGCCCCTTCCGGTGCGTCTTCTGCGGCTCGGCGATAGTCAACAGGAACCGTCTCAGGTACAGGTCCCCGGAAAACGTCCTCGAGGAAATAGACGAGATATACAACCGGTACGGCGTGCGCGAAATCCACGTGTGGGACGACAACTTCACGCTGCACCCCGACAGAACGAAGGACCTCTGCGAGCGCATCGTAAAGCGCGGATACAAGGGGCTTCTGTTCTCAGTCCCCTCCGGAATAAAGCCCGACGTCGGCGACGACGCGCTTTTTTCCACGATGGCGCGCGCGGGGTTCTACGCCGTGTGCATCGCCGTGGAAACCGGCAGCCAGGAGATCATGGACAGCGTCGGCAAGAAGGTGGACCTCTCGAAAGTCCGCGGCGTCGTGAAAGCGGCGCGCCGCGCCGGAATCCTCACCAACGGATTCTTCATGCTCGGGCTGCCGTACGACACCGAGGAGACGATGAAAAAGACCATCGCCTTCGCCTGCTCGCTCCCCCTCGACCAGGCTCTGTTCTTCATCACGATACCCTTCCCCGGAACGAAGCTCCACGAGATCGCGTCGGTCGAGGGAAAAATCCTGTATCACGCGGACGGCGGCTTCTGGGAAAAGGGGTATTTCCTCGGAAAGGCGTGCTACGAGATGCCGGGGTTCAGCGCGGGCGCCCTCGAGCGGATGTACCGCGCGGCGAACCGGCGCTTCTACATGAGACCCCGCCAGCTGCTGCGCCTCATCGCCCGCGGCAGGGTCCGCACGCTGCGCGACGTCCCCTACCTGCTGATGAAAGGCTTGAAAGTCATCCTCAAAGGACGCCAGTTTTAACCCCGGTCGTTCACAGCGCCGGATACCGCGGATTGTCCGCGGCTCATTCGCGGGATATGAACGTGCGGTGACCCTTCATGCGGAGTTCGCGGGAGAGCTTCTCCGCGTTCTCCTCCGAGCTGAACGCGCCCACCTGTACACGGTACCTCGTCTCCCCGTCGAGATCGATCTCCTTTACGTAAACTTCGAGCTGATACTTCTCCTTCAGCTCGTTCATCAGGCTCACCGCGTTATCCCTGCTTTTGAAAACGCCGACCTGGACGCGGTAAAGTCTCGCGGGGGCGGGCGCGGGTGACGGCTCTTCGCCGCCGTCCGGCGGCTTGCGCTGTGATTCGGCGGCGGCGGGCGCTTCCTCTTCG
>JBFMFE010000217.1:0-29311 GCA_040752295.1 bacterium | reverse complement strand
AGGTTCTTAAGCCCCTCCTCCACGCGAACGAGCCTTTCGAACAGGTCAACGGGGATATGACTTTCTTCCCTCAAGACCTCGCGGACGACGACTCTGATCTTCTCTTTCTCAAGGTCTATTGACATCGTTGCCTGTACATTATGATAAGTGCGATCTCATAAAGTCAACCCGGGTTTTCACAATGTGGCTCATGTTCCAGCTTAACATTATATTCACTTTATTGGCGGAAGCAAACGCGAGGTGAAGTACGTCTCTGAAATGTTTCCTTGCCCAGCAGTCCTCCTTCAATATAAGCTTCAGCCAATGAATCTGTTTCACGGTCCCTGTAAAACATGACCGGCGAGTATCTTCTTATGGATTCCAGTAATTTTTTGCCAATTTCCGGCGGGGCATCCATGATTTCCATGATCACTGTTTCCGAAACATATAATTCGTATTTCCCGGATTCAACTTCATTGAAGAATTTCCGGGTTGATTCCCGCTTATCCGGGACATGGTCGGCGAACATAAAATTCCAGACCGATGTTTCGATATAGAGACTGAGCTTCTTCACAGTTTCATTTTAATCCGACCGGGAATTTCGCTCCAGCGCGTCGGCGCCCGGCTCGCCTCGAAAATCAGCGGCGGAAAACTCAGGAAATACTTCTCCGCGTTCCTCGTCGCGGTCGGTCTAAAGATGCTTGGCGTATTTTGAGGACGCGAGCGTTCCGCGGTCGAGGGCGACCTCGAAATCCTCCCCGTCCGGCGACGTCAGAACCATCCCGCCGTCCCGCGTGAAATCCTTCACCGTTCCGGAACGGGTTTTTCCATCCACCGTCAGCGCGACGACCTCGCCGACCATGCCGAGTCTGCGCTTCCACTCCTCCCATGCCGAATCGAATCCCCCCGCGCCGGCGGCGTCGAGAAGCGCCTCGAACCCGTTCATCACTGCCGCGAGGAGGCGTTCAAGGGGCTGTTCGCTTCCCGTTATCAATCTGAGCGAGATGGAGTTGGGGGCAATCCCCCCCGGCGGCGCGCCGGCGTCGTTATTCACGTTGATCCCCGCGCCGACGACCGCGAAGGTTTTCATCCCGTGCGACGCTTCGACGAGTATGCCGCCCAGTTTCCGCCCCTCGAACACGAGGTCGTTGGGCCAGCCGAGGAGCGGACGCACGCCTACGACGGTCTCAATCGCGCGCGCCGCGGACAGCCCCGCGATGACCGTAAGCTCCGCGGCGCGAAGTTCCCGCTCCCGGGGCAGAATCAGCAGCGAGAACCACAGCCCCCCCGGCGGCGACCACCAGCTTCGCCCGAACCGCCCCCTCCCCGACGTCTGAGTTTCCGCCACGACGAGTGTTCCGTGTGGCGCGCCGGCGGCGGCGAGCGCTTTCGCCTCGTCGTTCGTCGAGCCGACGCTCGCGCGCGTCTCCAGCCGCCGCCCGAGTCCCTTTGTCTTCAGCCCCTCGAAAAACTTCCCGGCGTCGAACATGTCCGTTAAACGGCGGAGCGCCGCGAGACAAACTCCGCCATTCCACGCCCGGATCCGTCAAAGACGGCACAGGGACGTCTCACGCCAGCCGTCGCTCGTACATCACCATGACCCTGCCCGCGGGTCTTTTCACCGCCGCCGTTTCCGCGAACCCGCACGCCTCGAAAAAGGAGCGCCCCGCAGCGTTCTCCCCGTCAACGTAAGCCTTGAGCGCCTCCCCCCCCATCGCCCGCGCATCCGAGGCGAGCCTCTCGACGAGCGCCCTGCCGATCCCCTCGCGCCTGCGCGAGGGCGACACGCCGACCGTGAGGACGACGAACGCCCCGTCGTCCCGCCGCCCCGCGCCGGGAAACGCGCTGAAGATGAAATAGCGCGCCACCTCGGGAGCCCTCCGTATGACGCCCCTGAATATCCCCGGCGAGGCGGCGAGCCTTTTCAGCAGGATTTTCCAGACTTCCGCCGCGCGGCGCGCGAAGACCCTCTTCCAGAACCTCCCGGTGTCCCGCGTGCAGGCGGCGAAACCCGCGACGGCGCCGTCCACGACGCATGCGGCTGCCGCCGTGCCGGCGTCGCCTGCGAATTCGAGATAGACAAGCCGCAGAAACTCCGTTCCCAGGGATGAAAGGAACGATTCTGGAAACGCCTCGAGGTGAAGCCGCGCAGCGGCGTCAGCGTGTTCCTTTTTCGCCGTTTCGATCATTGCGCCGCCCTCCCTTCGCGAGAACCGCCGGGACCACGCCCGCGAGAAAGCCCGACCCGTACGCCGCGTGCATCGTGACATACACGGCAGGCGCGAGCGCTCCCGTGAGGGCGCCGCGCCGAGCGCCGATGAGGAACGAGAACACGAGAAGGGTCGCCGCGTAGAGCGCGAGAACGAACCACGCCGGCGCGGGCAGCGACCCCCGTACGGCGAGCGAGGCGGCGCACAGGGCCATGAAAAGCGTCAACGCCGGCGGCGCGGCGTGCCGGAGGCGCACACTGCCCGGATGCAGCGCCAGAACGCGCGGCTTGTAGAACCCGTAGAAAAAGTACTGTCTGAAAAGCGCGGGGAACGATTCCCGACAGTACCAGCGGAACGTCATCGCGCCGGTCAGGAAAATCCGCTCGCCTTTTTCGAGCGCCCTGAAATTGAACTCCTCGTCCTCGTCGCATCCGACGTCCTCCCTGAACCCTCCGCAGCGCTCGAAGACGTCCCTGCGGAAGGCGGCGTTCTGGACGGTGTCCGTGAAGCGCCCGCCCTTTGCCGCGCGGTAAGCCGCGCCGCCGTTTCCGGGCAGCGTCTCCGTGGCGCTCGCAATCGCCTTTCCGACGGCGCCTCTGCCCGCCGCGCGTGGTCTTCCGCCGACAAGCGCGGCTGGAGATTCGGGACCGTCGAGAAGCGAAAGCGCCGTTTCGAGATAGCCGGGGTCCAGCACGGTGTGTCCGTCCACGCGCGCGACTATCCTTCCCCTCGCCCGCCGAATCCCGACGTTCAGCCCGGCGGCGGCGCTCATGCGCGGGTTCGCGACGACGGCGAGGTTCGGGCGGCGCGACGCGTACTCGATCAGGATCGCCCCGGTTCCATCGCCCGACATGCCGTCGGCGACGACGACCTCGAAGCGGTCCGCCGGGACGGCGCAGGCGAAAACCGAATCGAGGCATTCCCTTATGTAGCCTTCCTCGTTTCTGACCGGTATTACCACCGAGAGCGTTGGATCGTTCACCGGCGCACCGCGATTCCCGGGAAAAAGTTACGTGGGCGGAAAGCGCCCCTTCTTTCCACAACCAGATTTTAAGCCGCCGGGAAGAGGTGTCAACGAAAGTGCGCCGAATCGCCCCGCGGACGCGCCGCGGAAGCGCGTGCGCGGGGGTCGGACGTGGGGGGAACATGCAATTTCGCAAAACCGAAATCGTCAAAAAAAACTTTACAAAGACGCCAAAAACCGCTAACATTTAGTCGCAGGGCGCTGAATTCCGAACGCGGAAGGCGACTCTGAAATCCGAAAAAGGAGGTGGTTGAAGAGACAAAAAAACCAAAAAACATTCACAGTATGTAATTGACGGTCGAAGCAGGGATGCAACGTTCAGACAAGGAGGGTTACAAATGGCGATCGTCAACACCAACTTCAACTCACTCACGGCTTTAAGGTACATCCGTTTAGTAGAAAGGCAGATAGGCTACTCGATCAACCGTCTCTCGACGGGGCGCAACTTGACGTTTGACGACCCGTCGGGATTCGCGCTGTCGAGCAGGCTGAACGCGCAGACGGGCGGCGTGCAGACGGCGATCCAGAACGCGGAGGACGCGCTTTCTCTCACGCAGGTCGCCTACTCCGTTCTCGATTCCACGATGGAAATGCTCCTCAGGATGCGCGACCTGTCGGTCCGCGCCGCGAACGACGCCACCCTTTCGTCCGCCGACTACACCGATCTCAACGACGAGTTCGCCGACCTGCGCAACACGATTGACACGATGGCGAAGGGAGCGACCTTCAACGACAGGGAACTCTTCACAGGCTCGTACGCCGCCGGAAGAGCCGCACAGGTGGGTCCCGACAACAACGCCAACCAGCGGTACTCGATAGTGATCGCGACGGCGACGGTCAGCGCCATCGCAGGCGGCACGAACGACCTGTGGAGCGTGACGCTGCTGTCCGCGGGCGCCGCCGCTTCCGCGCAGTCGGTGGTTGACAGGTCAATTGACTACACGTCCAATATACAGGCGAGCCTCGGCGTCCAGCAGCGCTCTCTGAACGCGATGATAGACGCCCTTTCGTCGGCGGAGACGAACCTCTCGGCGGCAAGCTCACGCATAACCGACGCCGACATGGCTTCTGAAATCTCGCGATTCTCGAAGCTCCAGATCGTCTCCGAGGCTGGCGTTGCGGCGCTCGCCCACTCGAACGACCTCGATTCGCGCGTCGTGAGCCTCATGGACGAGATGACCGGGTAGCGCGGCGTAAACGCAAGTTTTGCAAAAATGGAGTTTTTTTCTGACAGGCAAGATGCCTGTCCCACTGTGAACTTTCGCACATTCTTCGTAACGATGTATTGTGGCTTCAGCCGCCTGCCTGCCGGCAGGCAGGCCTTGGACTGCGGCGAGTCATCGCCGCCTTCACTCCCGCGCGGAGCGCGGGAAACAAGGCGGTGTTTGCACACCGCACTCCAAGGCGTTTCGCGCATATTAATTTTCGCATGATCGGATTTGCATCGGACATAAATAAAATTCATCTGTCTTTAAAGCTTCCTCCGTGGAGCGGGAACCAAAAAGTACGAAAGTTCACCCACTGAAAAATGATATTTTTGAAATAGTGGGACAGGGTTCCAGATAGTGGGACAGGCTTCCAGCCTGTCAAAACGAAAATTTGCGCTGTGATGTTAAGCGCCGCACACAAGGGTCCGGCGAAACCACTACACGCGCTGCGGAATCACTCTCATCGCCGGGCGCCGTACACCAGATTCTCCCACTTCTTCTTCAACCGCTCCTCGTTCCTGCCCGACCATTCGAAATCGAACTGGACGAACTTCACAAGCTTCCCCTTCGCGAAGGCGTCAACCGGCGGCTTCACTTTCGGGTGCGTGGGGAACCTCGGCGGAATGCCCGCCGAGCCGTAAAGCGACTGCACCTGCCGCGAGCAGAGAAAGTCCACGAAGGCGCGCGCCGCGGACACGTTCGGAGCGCCTTTCACGACCGCGGCGCCGCCTATCTCCAGTCCCGTTCCCTCCTTCGGAAAGCTGAGCGCCAGCTTTTTGCCCCCGCGGTCAACCTGAAGTATGTCGTGGGCGAAAGAGACGCCCACCGCCGCGGCGCCCTCATACGCCATCCGGCACGGCTTTGAGCCGGAGCGCGTGTACGCCGCCACCTGCCCGTCGAGGCGCTTCATGTATTCGAAAGCCCCGTCCTCGCCCATCAACTGCACGAGCGTGGCGAGCGTTATGTACGCCGTGCCGGAACTGAGCGGGCTTGCGAGGACGATCCTTCCCTTGAACTCAGGTTTGAGCAGGTCGTCCCACGAAGCCGGCGGCTCGACGCCCGAAGCCCTGCCCGTGCAGAAACCTATTATGCCGACGTAGATGCCCGTCCACATGCCGTCGCCGTCCACGAACTTCCGGTCGAATCCCTTCGCGGCGGGCGACCTGTAAACCTCGAAAAGCCCCTTCTCCTTCGCGGCGAGATAGGACGGAAGCGAGCCGCCGAAAACGACCGACGCGGCGGGCGACGCGCTCTCCTTCAGCAGCCTCTCCGTCATCTCGCCGGTCTTGACGGCTTCAAGCTCGACCCGCACGCCGTGCTTCTTTTCGAATGCGCCGGTGAAAATCTCCGCCTCCTCCGCTGGAAGCCCCGTGTACACGATCATCCCGGCGGCGGGCTGCGGCGACACGCGCCCCGCAACGCCGCACATAAGGTACGCGGAGGAAACCGCCGCGAGCGCCGCCACAGCGGCGGCTTTCAACCTCATCCGTGTCACGTTCCCCTCTTTTTTCCCCCGTTACCCGATGAGACCGGGGGCGTCCGCGCTTACAGACCGGCGGCGAAACGCCCCCCTGCGCAGCCGGTCTTCGTCTATGAACTTTCAGGACGCGTCTGAAACCGTGATAACTAATATCATGTCAATCATAAAGTGATGTATTATAAAGATGAATATCGAATGCAGAATTTCGAACCGCAGAATATCGAAGGAAAGCAAAGAAGAATAACAATAAATTCATCGTTCGACATTCCTTGTTCGTTATTCGATATTCGTTCTTCACAACATACAACATGTGATTGTTGATTCTGGCGCAAAAAGTTCAAAACAGGAGTGCAGCAGGTCTTGACTGTCATTGCGAGGGAGCCGAAGGCGACCGAAGCAATCTCAAAAAAAACCAGTAAAAAACTTGAGATTGCTTCGCTTCGCTCGCAATGACACCGGAGTATGGCAACCATAGATGAAACCCAAATTTGGTAAAATCGGACTTTTTGCACTGTAATCATTGTTGACGCGACACTAATCTAAATCAGGCTTTTCAATCCGTCAAATGAATCTGAATGCCGTGCCGCGTGCGCGGCGGACGGGCGGAAAAGGTCCCGGCGCTGAGACCGTTCACCGCATCGTTAAAACGTACCCGATGCCGACGGACCAGTAACCGAACTTCTCGCTGAACAGCGGGGCGAGTTCCGTGTCGCCGGTGATGTAGGGTATCGCGAGCGCCTCGCCGAGTTCGGAGAACGCACCGCCCGCCGTGGGCACACCGTCCGTGAACATGCCGAGGACGAGGGAAACCTTCAGGTTACGGAAGGGCTTGTAGGCGGCGCTGAATTCGACGTTCGTGTTTTCGGGCGGCTGGATTGACTGGTAGGGCGGCTTTTTCGGGGAATACCGGGCGAGCGAAAGCTCGAAGTCAGCCTTTCCTCCCTCGCGTTTGAGCCGCAGGGCGTGCGTCTTCGTCAGCAGCGAATACGTGTCACCGGTCTCGTATTCATATCTCACGACGTTAGCCCTGCCGCGGGACAGGCTCACGGTCCACTCGTCCGACGGAGCGTACGACCACGTCAGGCGCGAGGGATTGGAATGGACTTCCGGGACGCCGATCTTTCCCGCGATGCACCCGCACAGCTTCGAGAAGTCTATGTACTTGTCCGTGTGAACTTCCCTGCGTGAGTACGAGAAGGCGAAGGAATGCCTTTTGAGTGCGGCGAGGCGCGCGCTGACGACCGCCCCGTACTCCTGCGCGTGCATCGCCGTGCGGAAGACGTGCACGGCGCCGTCGTTCTCCAGCCCGGTGGTCCTTCTGACCGTGAAAAACCGGGTGCCCTCCCCGCTTCCGATGAAAACGGTTCTTTCCCTGATCCTGAATTCTTTGCCCGTCGGTTTTTTTGCGAGGTCGTAGGTTTTTTCCGTGACGCCGAAGCCGACGGAGGAGACGGCTTTTTCCAGCGCGCCGCCCGCGGCGGCGTGTGCGCACGAGGCGGTCAGCGCGGCCGTGAGAACGACTGGCGCCGCCGAAAAAACGTACACTGCCGCTTTGCGCTTCATCATCCGATTCTCCTTCGAGCGTTAAGGGTTCTTCCTTGTTTTGTCATCGTTCCCGAAAAGAACGACCCCGCCCGATCTCCGAACGGGGTCGTTTTTTCATCGGTGTCCGTTCCCCGGTTACGGGGCGGTGGTGAAGCTCCCGGTTGCGGCGATGTTCGTGGCTGTGTCTATCGGGTTGCCGTACTTGTCCTGGAGGTTCGTCGGCACGGTTCTGCTCGTGATGTTGTAGGTTGAGTTCGCCCTCATCGCGTAGAGGCCGAGTCCGGACAGCGTGGCGTTGTCCTTGAGCGTGAACGTGAGGGTGTCGTTGGTGAGGGTCGTCGTCGTGTACGCGAACGCGCCGTAGCTGAGCGCGTTCGTCGCGTCAATCGTCGTCGAGGTTCCGCCGACGCGGGCGATGGTTACGGAGAAGCCGGATGCGTTGAGCGTCGCGGGGTTGTTCATGTCAATCGCCGTGTTGAGGCTTTCGTTGAACGCGACCTTGAACTGCGTCTGGTTGTTGAGTACGCCCGTCGCGCCGTCCGCCGGGGTGAAACTCAGAACGGTTGCGGGCGCCGTGTTGAACGAGCCTGAGGCTGCGATGCCGGTCGTGTCAACCGCGTTTCCGGCTGCGTCCTTCACGTTCGTCGGGGGCGACCATAAGGTTATGTTGTAGGTTGCGTAGGGTCTCAGCACGTAGAGTCCGCCGGAGATAAGCGTCGCCTCGCCTTTGAGGGTGAACGTAAGGGTGTCGTTCGTGTTCGTCGTTGACGTCCATGCGAACGTGCCGTAGTTGAGGGCGTTCGTGGCGTCAATCGTTGTGGAGGTTCCGCCGACGCGGGCGATGGTTATGGAGAAGCCGGAAGCCGAGAGCGTCGTCGGGTTGTTGAGGTCAACCGTCGCGTCCATGGACTCGGAGTAAACGGTGCCGAAGACGGTCCCGTTGTGCGTGACCATGTCCGCCTCGACGGCGGAGCTTGGGAGGTACTGCGTGGTCGTGGCGGTGGAGAGCGCGAAACTGGAGACTGTCGGCGCGGTGACGTCGCCCTGGACGGTGATGCCGTCGGATGAGACGACGGAGCTTTCAAGCCCCGCGCCGTTCACCGCCTTGACCGAGAAGTAGTACGTCTGGCTCGCCGTGAGTGTGAGTCCGGAAACCGTGATGGAAAGAGCGGTTCCGTTGTTCGTCCAGGTTTTGGTGTCGGTCGCGCCGGCGGTGGTTCCGATGGCGTAGTAGTAGGCGGCGATGCCGGACTCGGCGTCGGCGCCTGCGTCCCAGTTCGCCGAAAGCTGCGTCGTGCTCGTCGTGAGGTCCTCGTCGGCGCCCGTGCCGTCGTACACGTAGGTCGGCGCGGTCGGCGCCGTGGTGTCGGACGAGGTCGTGAACGAGCCGGAGGTGTTAAGCCCCGTGGGGTTGAGGACGTTGCCCGAGGTGTCCTTCAGGTTGGATGGCGAGGCGAGCGACCATGCGGTGATGTTGTAGGTGTATCCCGGTTTGAGGGTGTAGAGACCCGCCGCCGACAGCTGCGAATTGCTCTTGAGCGTGAAGGTGAGTGTGTCATTGGCGTTCGTCACCGTCGCCCACGCGAACGCGCCGTAATTGAGGGCATTCGTCGCGTCTATCGTCGTCGAGAGTCCGCCGACCCTTGCGATGGTGATGGAGAACCCGGACGCGGTGAGAGTGGATTGCGTGTTGAGGTCCACCGTGGAGTCCATGCTCTCGCTGAATTTTATCTTGAACACGGTGCCGTCGTACGCCACGTCGGCGACGCTCGTCGTGGAGGTGGCGATTTCGGTTGTGCCGACGTAGAACGCGCTGACGGTGGGACCGGTCACGTCAACAAGCCCGGCGTCCTCGAGTATGCCGTCGAGGACGTTCTGAACGGTCGCCGTCCAGTTGGAGACCACGAACGGGTCGGCGCCGGAGATGCCGTAGACGTAGCTCGTTGCGTTGGAGAGGCTCGACGCGCCGGAAATCTGGGATATGACGGTGGAAGATACCGCCGACATCGCCGCCGAGGCTCTCTGCGCGTATCTCAGGGTCACGAGCGCGACTGCCGTCGAAGTGGCTGTGATGTTCACGGGCGCGGTCACGCCGTCGCTTATCGTGCCAACGACGGCGCCCGCGAAAGCGACAGGGGTTCCGGTCTGGGCGGCTTCCTTTTCGGCGGTTTTCGCCGCGCCGGAGGAGTAGACCCTAACTTTGCATATGTAATTGTTTCCGACCGGGATGTTCTGGATGGAAAACGTACCCGTGTGCTTGCCGGTGGTCGTGTCGTACACGATTGTGGTGGTCGTGTTCGCGACCGAGGTTCCCGTCTGTGAGGCGTCGTAGCTGAGCACGTCAATGTAAGCCGAGTAGTTGTAGGTGGTCTGAAGCGCCTCCTTCGGGAGTTCGACCTTCAGGTTCAGGTCACCCCTGCCCGTTGCGGGCGTACCGCCGCCCCCGCCCCCACCTCCGCATCCCGCGAAAAGGACCGCAGCCGCAATGAGGGCGGATATGAGCGTTACGTTTGATGTACGTTTGCTTTTCATTTAAGCGTCCTCCTCTTAAAATTCTATGGTTCCCTCAATGCAGCCGCCGCCGGCGGGACATCCCGCCTGGATCGCCTGGTAGGTGTCCGATATCTGGTTCTGTATGGTCACTTCCTCGACGACTGTTTCATTCACCGCTCCGGCGTCCGCTTCTTCTTCTTCGGCTTCCTCTTCCGCCGCTTCCGAGACACCCGCCGCCTGCTTCAGTCCGCTCACGGCGGATTTCAGGCTGTTGAGTCTCTCCTGTGGGATAGCAGCCGGCTCCGCGGGGATGCCGCCGGGCAGGACTATGCTCTCGAAGCCCTCCGCGAGGATTATCTCGACACCGCCGGCGGAGAGGACGACGCTGCCCTCGACGACCGCGATGGAGACCTGGGCGTCTTCGGGCGAGATGGCGCATTCGAAAGCCGTGCCCCTCACGCCGGCGATCGCCGTGGGCGTCCTCACGTTGAACGCGGAGTCCTTCGTAGCCAGTTTGCCGACCTGCGCGGTCATCCGTCCCTTCTCCATCGAAAGCTCGAATTCACCTTTTCCGGTGGTTTTGCTCATCGCCAGCCTGTCTATTTTCATCAGCGACAGCGGTCCGAGTTTCACGGCGCTTCCGCCTTCCCATTTGAGCATGCAGGAGCCGTCGGCGCCGGTCTTCACGGACGCGCCTTTGCCGAGCGCGGCGCCCACCTCCGCCGGTTCCCATTCGGCGTCTCCGGCGGGCTGCACCTGTACGTCGCCGGAGACGGCGACGAACGTCGCCTTGATTTCCGCGGCGCGCGCCGCCGCGCCGATGAAAAGCGCCGCCAGTACGACCGCCGTCACAGTGAAGTGTTTTTTCGACATCTTTCTCCTCCTTGCCTCTTTGTCCGGGATCAAGCTCTGCTCCTCATATATAACAGCCGGGTCATAACTGCGCCGTCAGCGTCAGGCGCGTCACGGTGTCGTCGCCCTGGTTGCCGTCGAACACGTTGTCTATGAACAGCGCGCCCAGCGAGAGCGTGTAGGTGTCGTTGACCTTGTAGGCGAGGTCGCCGGAGAACTGGTTTGTGAGCTGTTCGCTGTTCTTGAGGCTGTATGTGAAATTGTAGCCGACGGCGGCGGAGTACCGGTCGCTGAAAGCCTGGAATTTCATTCCGAGTTTTTCGGAAAGCGTCTGCTGCTCGCCGAGGTCGGTCACTGTGCTGAAACTTGACGTGAGGCTGTAAACGGGGCGGCGTTTCTCCTTGGGGTTGACGGTGTAAATCACGGTGGTTGAGAACCTGTCGCGGTCGGTTCTCGGGTTGACGACGATGGTACCCCTCTGGGGGTCGCTTGTGTAGTTGAAGCCCGTGACGGCGAGCCAGTTTGGATTGAAAACGCGGATCAGGTTGACCCCGCCGATGTTGCTCGCGAGGTCGTTGTCGTCGAAACTGAACCGTGCGAGGTAGTAAATGTTTCCGATGACGCCCTTCTGAAGCTGTCTTGAGAGCGATATCATCTGGTAGCCGAAGGTTTCGGGGCTGAAATCGCCCGTTGAGCTGCTTATCTTCGAGTGGGACTCGAGGCGCGTCATGGCTGTGATCTTGACGGGTCCCGTCTGGTCTTCGCCGAACGCCTGCCCGGAAACGGCGAGTAGTGCGATGAGAAAAGCCGGAACGGCGGACTTTGTTCTGATCATACCGGTGCGCTCCTTGTAATGAATTTACACCTTAAAATGCAAGTTTTTTATTATTTTAGGCTGCATCCGTTGAATTGTCAAACTTTTTTTTCAATGCGGTCGGGAATTTTTCCGAATCCCGCGACAAAACCCGCGCATGAGATGAAATATCCTCGAAAGTCCGTCGAATGCACGTTGCACGGCGTTTAAATTGCGCGGTCGTTATGTTATAATCATAAAAATTAAAGATGCGGGCATATAAGGGGCAGGTGTGGCGAGTTGGGAATTTTCGGCGCGATAAAAGGGATTTTTGACTACAACGCAAAGGAAATCGAGCGTATCGGACAGTACGTTGACGCCGTGAACGCCCTGGACGCCGAAACGAGGGCGCTCGACGACGAGGCGCTCCGGGCGAAAACCGCGGATTTCAGGGAACGCCTCTCGCGCGGCGACCCGCTCGACGGGCTTGTTCCCGAAGCCTTCGCAGTCGTCCGCGAGGCTGCTGACAGAAGGTGCATGCCGGGCGGACTCTGGAGCGTGTTCACCTGGAACGATGACGAAATCAAGGCGAACGTAAGCGATAACGAACTGCGCTCTGAAATCCGCGAAGTCAGGGAACGCCTCGCGGGGGGGGAGAGCCACCACGGGATTTTACTCCCCGCCTCATTCTACGAGCGACTCAGGCGCCTCGACATCAGAAACATCAGGATGCGTCCATTCGACGTTCAGGTCATCGGGGGAGTGGTCCTCCACGAGGGCAAGATCGCCGAGATGAAGACCGGCGAAGGCAAGACGCTCGCCGCAACGATGCCGGTGTACCTCAACGCGCTCGCGGGAAACGGCGTTCACATCGTGACCGTCAACGACTACCTCGCCCGGCGGGACCGGCACTGGATGGGACCCATCTACGAGTCGCTCGGTCTCACGGTGGGCGTCATACAGCACGATATGAACTTCGACGAGCGGCGCGAGGCGTACAACTGCGACGTCACCTACGGCACCAACAACGAGTTCGGGTTCGACTACCTGCGCGACAACATGGTCACGTACAGGGAGCACATGGTGCAGCGCGGACACCACTACGCCATCGTGGACGAGGTGGACAGCATACTCGTTGACGAGGCGCGCACGCCGCTCATCATCTCGGGTCAGGCGGAACAGTCCACCGAGCTGTACTACAGGGTGGATAAAGCCATGCGCAGGCTCATCCAGCGGTCCGAACTGTACGAGTACGACGAGAAGGAGCACACTGCGAACCTCACCGAGGGGAGGGACGGCGGGCAGGGCTTCGTGGCGCGGACGCTGAACCTGCCCGACCTCTTCGACTGGGGGAGGGACTTCGACTACGAAAGCGCCGCCGAGCGCGACCTTGAAAAGATGCGGACCTACAACGAGATCAAGAGCATCATACAGGCGTCGCTCAAGGCGTACACGCTCTACAAGGCGGACCGCGATTACATCGTCAAGGACGGCGAGGTAATCATCGTGGACGAGTTCACGGGGCGCCTTATGTACGGTCGCCGCTACAGCGAGGGACTCCACCAGTGCATCGAGGCGAAGGAAAACGTCCGCATCGAGCACGAGAGCCAGACGCTGGCGTCAATCACCTTCCAGAACTACTTCCGCATGTACGAAAAACTCGCCGGAATGACGGGCACCGCCAAGACCGAGGAGCAGGAGTTCGTCAAGATATACGGACTTCAGGTCGTGGTGATCCCCACGCACCTGCCGATGGTCCGCACGGACAACCCGGACGTGATCTACAAGACCGAGGCGGCGAAGTTCAGGTCTGTGGCGGACGAGATCGCCGGGTGCCACAAGCGCGGACAGCCGGTGCTCGTTGGGACCGTCTCCGTTGAAAAGTCCGAGATGCTCAGCAACATGCTGCTCAAGCGGAATATACCGCACTCGGTGCTCAACGCGAAGCATCACGAGAAGGAGGCGGAGATAGTCGCGCTGGCGGGGCGGAAGGGGCAGGTGACGATCTCGACCAACATGGCGGGAAGGGGGACGGACATCAAGCTCGGCGCCGGCGTGGTCGAACTGGGCGGGCTTCACATCATCGGCACGGAGCGCCACGAGGCGCGCCGGATAGACAACCAGCTGCGCGGGCGCTCCGGGCGGCAGGGCGATCCCGGCTCGTCGCGGTTCTACCTGTCTCTCGAGGACGACCTGATGCGGCTGTTCGGCTCCGACCGCATCAAGGGCATAATGGAGCGCCTGGGCTTCGACGACTCGCAGCCGATCGAGCACCGCTGGGTCACGAAATCCATCGAAAGCGCTCAGAAAAAGGTCGAGGCGCGCAACTTCGAAATCCGCAAACACGTCCTCGAGTACGACGACGTGATGAACAAACAGCGCGAGACGGTCTATTCCATGCGCCGCAAAGTGCTCGAGGGCGGGAACATCAGCGAGCTTATCGCCGACTTCGTCGCGAAAAGCGTGGACGGGCTGCTCGACGCGTACTGCCCGGAAACGGCGGCTCCCGCCGAATGGCAGCTCGACGCGCTGTACGAGGACCTTAAACTCCTGTGCTACGGCGTGACGCTGCGCAGGGCGGACCTCGCCGGACTTCAACGGGACGCCCTCAGGGAACTGACGGCGGGCGGCATCAGGGAGTTCTTCCTCGCGAAGGAGAAGCGGTTCGGCGGGGAAAACATGAGGGAAATGGAGCGCGTGATCACACTGCGGACGCTCGACGAAAAATGGATCGATCATCTCTATGACATGGACCACCTGAAGGATGGCATAGGGCTGCGCGCGTACGGGCAGGTGAACCCCCTGGTGGCGTACCAGAAGGAAGCCTTCGACATGTTCGAGACGATGAAACAGAACGTCCGGCGGGACGTCGTGCGCCTCGTCACGCTCATGGAGATAGTGCGCGAGCGCCGCAGCGTCATCCGCCGCGCCCAGGAGCAGGCGCCCGATGCCGGCGGAGGGGACGGCGGCGGACGCCGTCAGAGCCGCGCCGTGAAAAAGATCGGGCGCAACGATCCCTGCCCGTGCGGGAGCGGGCTGAAGTACAAGAAATGCTGCGCAAGGAAAGAGCAGGTCGGAGCGTGACATGATAGACACCGCCGCCGTGGTTGACGAACTCAGGCTCCTGCGCCAGAAGGTCGAAAACATGCGGGGGTATCTTTGACCCCGACCGTCTCCGCGGCGAAGTATCGGAACTCGAAGAACGGATGGGCGCGCCGGGATTCTGGAACGACCGGGCGAAAGCCCGCGCCGTCGCCCGCGAACGCAACCTGAAACTGCAGAAAATCGCTTCGTGGACGCAGATGCTCAGCCGCGTGGAAGACGCCCTCGCGCTGGCGGAGCTCGCCGAGGCGGAGAACGACGAGGCGACCATCGCCGAAATCGCCGCGGACGCGGAGAAGATAAAAAAGGAAGTCAAAAACTTCGAAATCTCCACGCTTCTGTCGGGCGAGTACGACGGCTCGAACGCCGTCTTCTCCATCCACGCCGGCGCGGGCGGCACGGAGGCGCAGGACTGGGTGGACATGCTGTTGAGGATGTACCTGCGTTGGGCTGAAAACAGGGGGTTCACCGTGACGATGACCGACCGCACGCCGGGCGAGGAGGCGGGAACAAAAAGCGTCACGCTACTCGTCGAGGGACCCAACGCCTACGGGTTCCTGCGGACGGAAAAGGGCGTCCACCGCCTCGTGCGCATATCCCCGTTCGACGCGAACAAGCGCCGCCACACCTCTTTCGCTTCCGTCGAGGTCCTCCCCGAAGTCGGCGAGGAGGACACCTTCGTCGAGATCAAGCCGGAGGATATCCGCGTGGACACCTTCCGCTCCAGCGGCGCGGGCGGACAGCACGTCAACAAGACCGATTCCGCGGTGCGCATAACGCACCTCCCCACCGGCGCCGTCGCCCAGTGCCAGAACGAACGCTCGCAGCACAAGAACAAGGCGAACGCCATGAAAATCCTCCGCGCCAAGCTGTTCGAGCTGAAGCGCCTCGAACAGAGCGAAAAACTCCAGAAACTCCAGGGCGAACTCAAGGACATCGGGTGGGGAAGCCAGATACGGAGCTACGTCTTCCAGCCCTACACAATGGTGAAGGACCTGCGCACGAGGCTCGAAAAAGGGAACGTGCAGGCGGTGATGGACGGCGAGATTGACGATTTCATCTGGGAGTACCTCAAGATGGAAGCCGCCGGGGGCGGCGCGGAACCGGAGGCGGACGGGAAGCAGTCGCCCCGCCCCGAACGGAAGGCGGACGATGAGAACTGACGCGGCGCGTCCGACACGTCCGACGGGTCTGACAGGTCTGACAGGTCCGACATGTCCGACAAGTCAGAAAAGCGTAAGTTTCCGCCGCCGATTGAAATAACGTTACGAGGTGGAAAAATGAAGGCGATTCATCTTAAGGCGGCGGCGGCGCTGCTCGCGGCGGCGCTCGCCGCCTGCACGCCGCTGTTTTCCGCGGACGAGGGAAAGACCGAAAATCCGTCCGAGGTCGGGGAAACGCTTCTCGGCGACGTGGTCGCCGACGCGATGCGCGCGGCGTCCGGGGCGGACGCCGCCTTCATCAACGCAGGCTCGCTCGGCGCGTACGCGGAGCCGGGGAAAATCACGCCCGAAAACCTCCGCGTGTACGTGCCGTTCGAGAACGAACCCGTCGTCACCCTGAAGCTCACGGGCGGTGAACTTTTAGCGGCACTCGAGCGCTCCGTGTCGCTTCTCCCCCGGCGCTTCAGCGGGTTTCTACAGGTGTCGGGCATCGGTTTCACGTGCGACCTGAACGAAGCCCCCGGCGGGCGCGTCGCGGCAGCCACCATACGCGGCAAGCCCATCGCCCCCGACGCCGAGTACACCGTCGCCGCCACGGGGTTTTTAGCGGGAGGAGGCGGCGGCTACGCCACGCTGAGACGCAAGAGGGAACACGTGAAGGAAATCGCGCCGCTCGGGGAAACGGTCCTGAAGCACGCCGACGCGCAGAAATCGAAAAAAACGACGGGAAGGATCGTCATCATCGAGCGCGAAGCCGGGGAGGGGTCGGGCGCCTGACCCGCGCGAGGCTGAACGCCGCGGCGCGATAAGGCAACATCTTGACAAACCGGCGTTTTTCCTTATATTGACCGTGATTTCAGCGGCGAAAGGAACCGTCATGGCTTTCCGATGCGACATCTGCGGCAAAGGTCCGATGAGCGGCAACAACGTCAGCCACTCCAACAGGAAGACACGGCGCGTGTGGCGTCCCAACCTCAAATCCGTCCGCGTCATCCAGGATAACGGCGCGGTAAAGAAAATGAAGGTCTGCACGCAGTGCCTGAAATCGGGCAGGGTCAGGAAGGCTGTTTAACCGGCGCCTTCCGCGGGCTTGCCCTCCGTCCTTAAGCCCGGACCAATCCACTTCGAGAACCTGCGGGCGCCGACGGCATCCACGAGGTGCGCGGTCAGCGCGGACAGCACGCCGCCCGCCATCGCGACCGCCACCACGTCGAGGCGGTACTCCGCCTCCGACCTGAGCGGAAGCTGCGGCGTCGCCGCGACGAAGAACCCGCCCAGGACGCCCGCAATCGCGCCGAGAAGTATCCCCGCGTCGCCGCCCCAGAAGCCGGTCATCAGCCCGATGATCAGCCCGAGCACGGCGCCCACGATTATCTTTTTCAGCGCGATCAGGAGAACGGCGGACGCCGCGAGTTCACCCCCGCCCGCCCCGCCGCCTTCCAGCGCCAGCCTGACGAGACAGAACACAGGCGCCCACACGGCGCAGACGAGCGCGCCGACGGGCGCGTACGCCGCCGCCCGGCGCAGACGGCGGTAAAAAACGTAATCCTCCTCGTCAACAAGTTCGCCGCCGCACTCGCGGCACCTGTCTGCCGTGCCAGCGGCACAGGCAGGCCTGTCTGCCGCTCCGCCCTGCCCGGCGGCGCCCGGCGCCTTGTGCCCCCGCTCTTTTTCCTTCAAAGTCTTCCTCCTTTACGAGGCTGACCGGCGAGAGCCTTCCTCAGCGAGGTCTCCAGTCCGGCGCGCGACGCGCCTTCAACCCTCACGCGCTTGCGCCTCGACCTCCCGCCGGAAACGATACTGACGCTGCTCCCGCCCACGCCTATAAGCCCGGCGAGAAATTTCACCAGTTCGCGGTTCGCCCTGCCGTCCTCCGGCGGCGCCGTCACGCTGACCCTCATCGCGCCGTCCGCCGCCGCCTCGATTCTGTTCGCTCGCGCACGCGGGACAACCCGCACGGTGAACTCGCAGCCCGCGCCCGTCTCTATTATCTCCGGCAGCCCGCTCATCACGCCCGATCAAAACCGCCCGCCGCCGAGCTTCATTTTAGTCCTTTTCCCCTTTTCCGCCAGACCGCAGTCTTTTGAGGAACGTTTCGAGGAGCGTCTGGAACTGGATTTCGAAGTCCTCCTTTTCGGCTTTCACTCTTGCGAAGTCGTCCCTGAGGCGCTTCTCGTCCATACCGGCGCGTTCTAAAATCAGTTCTGCTTCCTTCTTCGCGGCGGCGACGATCTCCTCGGACGTCCTCTGGGCTAAAACGAGCGTCTTCTGAAGCGTGTCCTCGAGGTTGAGGTACTTGGCGAGCTGTTCCTTGAGTTCCTCCGCCTCCCGCTCCGCGGCGGACTTCATTGAGACAAGGCTCTCCATGCAGGCGGCGACATCTCCTAAAAATTCCTTCACCTCGCTCACGCTGTAGCCCCTGAACCCCCTCGCGAACTCCTTGTGCGTTACGTCAATCGGCGATAATTCCATGTCGTGCTCCTCCGTCAGCCTTAACCGCTCGTCCGGGGCGTCAGAACCGGCTCACCAGGAGAGCGGCGATTCTCACGACGACGAATTCGATGAAAAGGAACGCCAGAACCGGCGAAAAATCAACGGGGCTGGACCGCGTATCCGCGCCGAAAAGCCGGAACACGGAAGCTACCAGCTCGCGGCACACGTTCAGAAGGGGGTCGGTCGCGGCGCAGACGAAGCGGATCACGGGATGCCCCGGAGCGTGCGGCACCCATGAAAGGAAGACCCTCACGATCAGCACGAACTCGTAAAGTCTGACGGCGTTGACGACGATCGCGCCCGCGTCTGCCACGGCTCACTGGTTCCTTTCGATGATTTTTTTCAATTTCGCGAAATCATCTCTCACGCCCTTCATCATGGAGGCGCTCCGAAGTCCCGCCGCCGGGTGGTAGATGGGCACGAAGAGCATCCCCTTCCAGCGCTGACCCTGACCGTGGATGCTGCTTATGGAGACGTCCTGTCCGAGCAGCGCCTGGAGCGCGACGCGCCCGAGGGCGCACACGATCTCCGGCTCGACGTAGGCAATCTGCGCCATGAGGTAGTCCCTGCACGCGAGGCTCTCCTTCGGGAGCGGGTCCCTGTTGCCCGGCGGGCGGCACTTCACTATGTTCGTGATGTAAACGTCCTCCCGCCTGATGCCGATCTCCTCGAGCATCTGAGTCAGGAGCTTTCCCGCCCTCCCTACGAAGGGGCGTCCCTGTACGTCTTCCTCCTGTCCCGGACCCTCGCCGATGAACATTATCCGGGCATCCTCCGCGCCCTCGCCGAAAACCGCGTTCGTGCGCGATTTCGAAAGCTCGCACTTCACGCAGACGTTCACCTGTTGTTCAAGCTCCCTGAACATGGCTTCGTCTTTCAACGGCGCACGCTCCACGGGGGGCGGACCCGACCGGCTGCGCCGGACGCGGCTTCCACCGTTCATTAAATAATATCTTTTTTTCAGCGAAAGAAAAACCCGCCCTCCGCACGTCCCCGCTCCGCCGCTTCGACCGCGGTAACCGCTGAACCGCTTTTAGCGTCTTAGTCCACCCGCTCCCGCCGCCGCACCGTCCGCGGGTTTAACAGCGGAAAAACGCCCCGTTATAATTGTGCCTGCGCCTGCCTGTGCGTGTGTTCGCACGCAGACAGGCCGCGAAACGACCGGGGCGCGGCGACGGGGCGGCGCTGAGGCAGGGGATGAGACCTTGAAACGCAAACCCGCACGCGGGCAAATCAATCACGTGCTCGACGCGCTGCGCTTGAGGTACGGGCTTCCGCGCGGGGGGCGCGACCCGTTCCGCGTCCTCGTGGCGACTGTTGTCTCGCAGCGGTGCAGGGACGAAGTGACCGACGAGGTGACCGAACGGCTTTTCGAGAGGTTCGAGGACATCGGGCAGATCGCCCGCGCGAGTCTGCCCGACCTCGAAGGCGCGCTCAGAAAATCAGGGCTGTACAGACAGAAAGCGCTGAGGATAAGAGAGATCGCCCGGACGCTCCTCGCGGAACACGGCGGCGGCGTGCCCGACACGCTGGAGGCGCTGACGTCTCTCCCCGGCGTGGGACGCAAGACGGCGAACTGCGTCCTCAACTACGGATTCGGCAGGGAAGCGATCGCCGTGGACACGCACGTCCACCGCATAACGAACCGCCTCGGATGGGTGAAGACGCGCACGCCCGATGACACGGAAAAGACTCTCATGCTTCTCGTTCCGAGGAACAGATGGGCGGAGGTGAACAGCGTCTTCGTTGATTTCGGACGGGAAATCTGCGCGCCGCGCCGCCCGCGCTGCCATGAATGCCCTTTCAAAGGTTTCTGCCCGACGGGCGGGAAAAACGCCTGAACGCCCGGGCGGCAGGCGCTTCTCCCGGAACGGGCGCGGCGGCGCCGGGCGCGGAAAACGAACCGGCGGGGCTTACCGGACATGGGGTATCGGTTCTTCGGCGCATCTCTGGACGCGCTCGACGCGCCCGAAAAGGTGAACCTCAAGCGGGCGTACCTGCGGTTCGCCGCCGCCGGGTTTGAACGCGAGGACAGGTTTAAAGACCCCTACGACGTGCTTGCGTTCGACCTCTTCGACGTGTTCTGGCGGCGGGGCGACGTGATACCGGCGGGCAAGTTGAAGGTCGAAACCTGGCTAACCCCGAAGCCGTCGCCGTGCGATATGGAGAGGATGGAACCCGCCGCGTTCGCCGGGTTCCTCGATTCGGGCGGGTGCCGGACGTACGCTGACGCCGTGCGGCGCTTCGTCGCCGGCGAGGTCTTCCCGGACCTGCCCATTATGGCGGGCGTGGACCATTCCCTCACGGGCGGCGCGCTCGCCGCCCTGAGCGGGCGGTACGGCGCCGACGGGCTGACAGCGATCGTACTGGACAGCCATTTCGACGCGGTGCCCCTGGACGTCAGGCTCGCGGCGGCGTCCGTTGTGATGGGCGCGCCGACGCCCGCCGTTCCCCCGTCCGGCGGCGGCGCAGGCGCCCGCCCCGACGCGGCTCGCCGCGGCGCATACACGTGCGGGAACTTTCTGGAGTTTCTGCTCGACGAAGGCACGCTGAAGCACTCGAACCTCGTGGTCGCGGGCGTTTCGGATTATCCCCATCCGCGGACGACGGACACCGGCGGCGAAGAACTGAAGGCGTTCGCCGAATGTTACCTCGGTTTCGAAAGGCGCGGCGTGCGGTTCCTCACGAGAGCGCAGATAGAGGACGACGCCGTTTTTCCGCTGTGCTTCGAGAGAATCCTCGACGGCGTCCGCACGAAGGGCGCGTACGTGTCGTTGGACGCCGACGCCGGAGCGCACAGGGGGATTTACGCCGCCCGTTTCGCCGACGTGATAGGCGTGGGCGAGGAGCGGCTGTATGAAATCGCGGAGCGCATCAGGGCGCGCGTCGAGCGCGGGCAGTTCGAACTCGCCGGATTCGACCTGATGGAGATGGACGTCCACCTCATGGGACTGCGGACGCCGGGCGGGATCGAGGACAGGACCGGTGAGATATGCGCCGGTTTCGCGAGGCGCCTTCTGGGAATCTGACCGCCGGGCGGAAAAGAGCGGCGAAGCCGCCGCGCGCCGCGGCTCTTATTCCCGTACCTTCCTGACAAGCTCCTGGTAGCCGTAGTGCGCCATCAGGTGATCCAGTATCGTCATCGCCGCGCAGCTTTCCGCCACGGGCCATATTCTTGCGACGATTGTGGGGTCGCGCCTTGTTATCGCCGACAGTTCCCTGTTTTCGAGGGTGTACTTGTCTATGGTTCTCTGCGGTTTGTTTATCGTGGGAGTGGGTTTCACGGTGATGCGCGCGACGATTGGCTGTCCGGTGGCAAGCCCGCCGGTGACGCCCCCGGCGTTGTTTGACTCGAAAATCACTTTTCCATCGTCGGCGCGCATCTGGTCGTTGTTCTCGCTGCCGGTCATGTCCCTGACGGCGAAGCCAGCCCCGATTTCCACGCCCTTGACGGCGCCGATGCCCATCATGCGGGCAAGCTCGGCGTCGAGCTTGTTGAAGACCGGCTCGCCGAGTCCCGCCGGGGCGCCGAGGACTATCACCTCGATGACCCCGCCGGCGGAGTCGCCCGCCGCCGCGATGCGGCTGCACGCCTCGAGCATCGCGCCGGCGGCTTCGAGGTCGGGGCAGTTGACGACCGGGTGGACGCCGTATTTTTCCCTGACCTCCGCGGGGACGACCTTCGGTGCTTTCGCGCGGATGGCGTCAATCTCCTTTTCTATCCCGGCGAAAACGCGCATCTTTTCGAGAAAGCGCATTTCCGGGGCGACCCGTCCCGACATGTAAATCTCCCTGTAAAATGGATCGTAGTCCCGCCTCATGCGCTTGAAGTTCGCAGCGTGGGAGAATGCGGCGTCATGATCCACGGCGCCCGACTTCACGCCCGCAAGCTCCTTGATGAACGAGAAGACCTTTACGCCGCATTTTTCGAGGATTTTCCCCGCGACGGCGCCCGCAGCCACGACCGGCGCGGTGTACCTGCCGCTGAAAAAACCCGCGCCGATGGCGTCGTCGTCGGGACCGTACTTCATGAAGGAGGCATAGGAAGCGTGCCCCGGACGCGGCGTGCGGTTCGTGTCCTGGTACTGCCTGACGTGCTCGAAATGCCGGTCGAGGTTGGGTATGAGGACCGTCAGCGGCGTGCCGTTCGTGCGGTTCCTGTTTCCGGCGCCCTCGATAGTGTCATCGGCGTTGACTCCGGTGAAAATCACGGGCAGGTCCGGTTCCTTTCGCGGCGATGAAAGCTCGTCCGCGCCCGGCTTTCTCAGCAGCATGAACGAGTAAATTTCCTGTTCGGTGATAAGCATTCCGGGCGGGACGCCCTGCACTATCGCGCACAGCCCTTCCTGATATGAACCGCCGGAAACGGTCACCTGGAAAAATCTTCCCGTGTGACATCCGATCATCGCATACCTCCCGGCTCGTGATTTCCGCCGTGACCGTTCGCGGAACGCGGGAAATTCCATCGCCCGGCGCAAAGCCCGGTCATCCCGCCGGCGCTGAACGGTCGTTCGGAACCGACCGTGGAATTTTACAGGATTTTCCGGTCGGGCGAAATCGCGGCTGCGGGAAGAAAAAATTCAGAATCACCGCCGCCGCCGGACTCCTCCTGCCGCGTGTTGAACCCCGCGCGGCGGCGTGCTAATATACATTCCTCGAACGAAACCCCGGTCACCGGACGAAGGCGGGCGGCGGTTTTAACCGGCGTGACGGCTTTCGGTCCGGGAGCCGGCGGGGACGGAACGGGGGAGAGACATGGCTAAAAGGAAAAAAGGGAAAGAAGAGAACGCCGGGGCGCTCGAGATGCCCGAGACGTTTCCCGGGGGCTGGATTGAGCCGGGGGCGGACGACCTGGACATAGTGAGCGTGTGGGCGCGCGAGGTGCTTGACTCGCGCGGCAACCCGACGGTCGAGGTGGAAGTGAGGCTCGCCGGCGGGGGCATGGGGCGGGCGATAGTGCCGTCCGGCGCATCCACCGGCGAACGCGAGGCGATAGAGCTGCGCGACGCGGACCGCAGGCGCTTCGGCGGCAGGGGCACGATGAAAGCCGTGCACAACGTGATCTTCGAGATCAGCGGCGAGGTGGCGGGGTTGAGCGCGCTCGATCAGACGCTCATTGACCGGCTGATGATCGAACTGGACGGCACGGAAAACAAGTCGCGCCTGGGGGCGAACGCGATACTGGGCGTCTCCCTCGCCGTTGCAAGGGCGGCGGCGAACGGGCTGAACCTCCCCCTTTACCGCTACCTGGGCGGGATGCTGGCAACGGAGCTTCCCGTGCCGATGATGAACGTCATAAACGGCGGGGAGCACGCCGACAACAACGTTGACTTTCAGGAGTACATGATCGTGCCCGCGGGCGCGAAGAGCTTTTCGCAGGCGCTGCAAACGGGGGCGGAGACCTTCCACGCCCTCAGGAGCGTCCTGAAGAAACGCGGACTCTCCACCGGCGTCGGCGACGAGGGCGGTTTCGCCCCCGACCTCAAAACGAACGAGGAACCCCTCCAGCTCATAATCGAAGCCGTCGAAAAAGCCGGGTACGAGCCGGGAAAGGACGTCTTCATCGCCCTCGACCCGGCGGCGAGCACGCTCTTCAAAAACGGCAGATACGTGCTTAAAGCCGAAAAGAAACCCGAAAAAACCTCCGGGGAGATGGTGGACTTCTTCACACGGTGGGTGGACAAATATCCCATCGTTTCAATCGAGGACGGCATGGGCGAGAACGATTGGAAGGGATGGAAGGCGCTGACGGCGGCGCTCGGCGGCAGGATGCAGCTCGTGGGCGACGACGTCTTCGTCACCAACACAAGGCTGCTCGAAAAAGGCATCGCTGAAGGCTGCGCCAACTCCATCCTGATAAAGGTGAACCAGATCGGAACGCTGACGGAGACGCTCGAGGCGGTGAACATGGCGAAACGCGCCGGGTACACGACCGTGATCTCGCACCGTTCCGGCGAAACGGAGGACACCACGATCTCCGACATCGCGGTCGCCGTCAACGCGGGGCAGATCAAAACAGGCTCGCTGTCGCGCACCGACCGGATCGCCAAGTACAACCAGCTTCTGCGCATCGAGGAGAGCATCGAGACGCCCGTCTTCCGCGGCATCGAGGTCTTCGCCGGACGCAAAGGCTGACTAACCCCCGATGCCGGCGACAAGCCCCCGCCCGGAACTGCGCTTCAAATTCGGGGAACACCCCGAACTCGACGACGTCTCCGCGCTCGAATGGCTCGAGACGAACGGACTGGGCGGATACGCCTGCTCGACCGTCTGCGGTCTGAACACGCGCAAGTACCACGGGCTGCTCGCGGCGCCGCTGTCGCCGCCGGTGAACCGTTTCCTCTTCCTCTCGAAGCTGGACGAGACGCTCGTCACTCCCGGCGGCGAATTCGAGCTGGGCACGAACCTGTACCCCGGCGCGGTCTCCCCGCGGGGTTACGCGCATCTGAGGGAGTTTCACCTCGACCCGTTCCCGCGGGCGGTGTTCTCCGCGGGGGGGTACGTTCTCGAAAAAAAGGTGTTCATGCCGCACGGAAGGCAGGCGGTGGTGGTCGAGTATTCCCTCAAGAACGCGAAGGGAAGGAAGCCGTCGGAAAAAGAGCGCGCCGGGGCGCTGCTGAGGGCGCGTCCCTTCGTTGCGTTCCGCGGCGAACACGAAACGACGCGCGAAAACGCGGACGCGGCGACGGAACCGAGGGCGGCGAAAAACTACATTTCGCTTCGGTTGTACGGTTCCCTCCCCGCGCTTTTCATCCACCACAACGGATGGGGGTTCGTTCCGGGCGCGCACTGGTACAGGAACTTCGAGTACCCGCGCGAACTCGAAAGGGGACTCGACTGCCGGGAGGACCTGTTCTCGCCCGGCGAATTAGTCCACCGGTTCGAAAACGGCGATGGGCTGATACTCGCGGCGGTGGAGAAAAAACCGATGCGGATTGACCATTCGAGGGAAATCATGCCGCTCGAGACGGTGGTCGGAACGCTGATGGAAAAGGAACTGCGCCGCCGTGCCGAGCAGGCGCGGGAGTCGAGCGCCGCCCCGGCGTGGGCGCGCCGCCTCGCGGCGTCCGCCGACGCGTTCGTTGTGAGGCGCGGCGACGCCGGGACGAGCATCGTCGCGGGTTACCCGTGGTTCAACGACTGGGGGCGCGACGCGATGGTCTCGCTTCCGGGACTGCTGTTGTGCACGAACCGCCTCGAGGACGCCCGCGAGGCGCTGGTCACGTTCGCCGCGCACGTCAGCGAGGGGATGATACCGAACTGTTTCAGCGGGCGCGACGAGCCGCTCTACAATTCCGTGGACGCCTCGCTGTGGTTCGTGCTCGCGTGCTTCGAGTACTGGAAACGCCGGAAGGACGATCCCGCGCTGGGGGAGAAGCTGGCGCCGGCGATCGTTGACGTCCTCGACCACTACACGGCGGGAACGAGGTACGGGATCGGGCTTCATCCGTCGGGACTGCTCGCCGCCGGGTCGCCGGAAACGCAGCTCACGTGGATGGACGCGAAGGCGGGCGGCGTTGTGTTCACGCCGCGGCACGGCATGGCGGTGGAGGTCAACGCCCTGTGGTACAACGCCCTTTCGGCGGCGGGAGCGATCATGAAGTCCCTGGGCGGCGAAGCCGTGAACTTCGAGGCGGAGGCGCGCGCCGCGCGCGAGGCGTTCAACGCCAATTTCTGGAACCCGGCGAAAGAATGCCTGTACGACGTCGTTCGCGACGACGGGACGAAGGATTCCTCCATCCGCCCGAACCAGGTCTTCGCGGTCTCCCTTCCCTTCGAGCTTATCCCCGACGACAGGGCGGCGAAAGTGGTGAAGTGCGTGGAAAAGCATCTCCTTACGCCGTACGGGCTGAGAAGCCTGGCGCGGGAGGAGCAAGGGTACAGGGGCAGGTACGAGGGCGGCGTGATGGAGCGCGACGGCGCATATCACAACGGCACGGTGTGGGCGTGGCTGATCGGACCGTTCATCACCGCGTATCTTAAAGTGAACGGCAGGAACGCGAAGACGCTTGCGAGGGCGAAGAAGATGACGGCGCCGCTCGCGGAGCACCTGAGGGCTGCGTGCATCGGTCACGTTTCGGAGATATTCGACGGCGACGCGCCGCACGCCCCGCGCGGGTGCTTCGCCCAGGCGTGGAGCGAGGCGGAACTGATCAGGGTGTGGACGGAGATCGGGCATAAATGAGGAAACCGAATCGCGGCGGCGGCGTCCCCGTCATCGGGTCGCGCGCGTGCGGACGGGTACGGTTCGGCGGCGGCGTGACGGAGCGGGTTTTTCGTGCTAAAATCAGTGTGGAATCAGACGATGGAGGTGCGTGATAGCGCTGTTCAAACCTCCGAAGGTATTGAGGGAAAAACTCGGCGGGGAGGGCGTGGATGCCCTCGTTGAGCTTGTCAACGTCGCGAACGATAAACAGAAAGAGGACGTCCTCGTGTTCGTCGAGGAAAAGTTCGAGAGAAGGCTCACCAAGGTGAAATCAGACCTCGAAATAAAAATCGCGGAGGTGAAATCAGACCTCGAAACAAAGATCGCGCAGGCGAAATCGGAAATGATAAAGTGGATGTTTATTTTCTGGGCGGGGCAGACGGCTGTCCTGTCCGGACTGTTCATCGCTCTGAGAACGTGAAATTACTACGTCGGGCGCAAAATACTTCACATTAACTCAGAGTCGCAAAGGGCGCCTGAAGGGATAAGACGGAAGTATCACACGCACCGAGTATAATGAACTCCTTAATACGCATAACGTCGGTTTCCGGCGTCAGGGACGTTCCGGACTTCGTTCCCCGCCGCGCGGTCTGAAAACACAAAGTTCCTGAAACTGAAGTTTCTGATTTCCGCTTCGTGCTCGACGGCGCCCTCGCGAAGTATCCTGCATTCGACGGCTCCCGTCTCGCGCAGGACGAGATACACCGCCCTCCGCGCGGCGCGGTCCACGATTCCGATCCGGCGCTCCTTCCACTGATCGGGTATCCCGGGCTTGATGACATACCGGTCGTGATACTTGTAGAATCCGATCACGTTTTCGAGGAGAATTGGGAGGGAGGCGGCGGCGAGGAAAAGGTTCCGCGCGGATTTCGGGCAGCGGACGACGTTTTTGAGGGCGTTTGAAGCCGCGTTCGACGCCGCCGCGTGGAAACCGTACTTGCCGAGTCCCTCGAGGAGGAGATAGAGCGACAGCATCCTTGACGGAGTCGAGGGATTGTACGCCGCGAGGGTCTCGAGTTTGGCTGTGAGAATTTCCGCCTTTTTCCTGTCCACGACTTCACCGGGCAAAGCGAGGAGCGCCGCGGGTGACGACACCGCCGCCCGCGTTCCATCTGTGACGTCGAAAAAATCGCGCCTCGCGTCGTCCCAGCAGGCGTCCACGACCGCCTTCGCGAGCTTCCTTGCGCGCGCCTCGAATTTGCGTCCGTCGCGGGGACTGCCGGTGCGCCGCGCCGCCAGCGACATCATCCTGAAATGATAGACCATAATGAAGTTCAGCGCCGCGCTGACGTGGTTTTCGAGAGCCGCCCCGGACGGCGCCGCCGCGGGAGGGAACAGGGTGAAGCCCTCGGCGAGGTCTTCGCGCCCGCCGGGATGGAACAGTCCGTCCTCGCGCTTCTTGTGCACGGAAAGCCAGTCGGAGAACCTGACGCTGCGGTTGTAAAAGAACGCGAGATCATCCCGGCCGCCCGTGGTCTCGCAGCACTTCAGAGCCGGCAGAAGCAGCAGCGGCGCCGACGGAACGGACGACGCGCTCATCGGGCTTACAGCCGATGGAACGACGCCCTCGAGCGACTGGTTGACAAAAAAGCAACGGACGGCGTCAAGCGCGAGCTGCGGATCGAAATACCTCAACGTCAGCGACGCGAGTATCGTTTCGAGGGCGTTCGCTGTCGTCTTCCCCTCAACTGAAGACACCCACCGGCTGCGGAACCGGTAGCCGACGGGGTAACAGACCATCCGCGAGAGGTGGTTCAGCCCCTCGAGCAGGCGTCGGTTTATCTCCTCGTCCGGAGTAACGATCTGGAAAACGTTCGGGTCGAAAGGCGGACCCTGAACCGCGCGCCTCATCCTGTTGTGGACCGCGATCGCGAGTCTTGAAAAGGGGTTGCTCATGCCTTCCCGCCGCCGGAGCGCATCCGCAGCGTGTGTAAATATATCACAGAATGAGCATGGCGTCGCCGAAACTGTAGAACCTGTACTCCGCGCGGATCGCTTCCTGGTAGGCGTTCAAGAGTGTTTCGCGCCCGCAGAAACTTGAGACGAGGACGAGGAGCGTGGACCGCGGCAGGTGAAAATTGGTCAGCAGCGCGTCAACGGCGCGGAACCTGAAACCCCCCGTTATGTAGAGGTTCGTCCAACCGCGCGCCGGGCGCGGTTCGAGGGCGCCGAGCGCGGCGCCGCCGTCCGGATCGAGCGCCGCCGCCCACGTCTCGAGCGCGCGCACGACGGTGGTCCCCACGGCTGCGATCCTCCTCCCCTCGCGCCGCGCGCCGACGAGCGCCCGCGCGGTCTCAAGAGGCACGGAGTACCATTCCGTGTGCATGGGATGGTCCTCGACCGCGGCGGATCGTATCGGGCGGAACGTGGCGGGACCGACGTGAAGCGTCACGCGCGCGAAGCCGCAGCCGCGCTCCTTTATCCTTTCCATCAGCGCGGCAGTGAAATGCATCCCCGCCGTGGGCGCGGCGGTGGAGCCGGTCACCGCGGCGTACACCGTCTGATAGCGGTCCGGATCGCCGAGCGGTTCGCTGACGTACGGTGGAAGCGGGACCTCCCCGCATTCCTCGAAGAACGCTTCCGGCTCCCGTCCGGGAAAAATCCTGACGAGCAGAACGCCGTCGTCTCCGCCTCTGCCGATCACGACGGCTGTGGCGGCGGGGTCGCGTTCGCAGGCGAGCCTCGCGCCGGGCTTCAGCCGCCTCGCCGGCTTCGCGAGCGCCGCCCACGTCCCGCCGTCCTCCGTCCCCCCGCGACGCGCCG
>JBFMFE010000216.1:0-3667 GCA_040752295.1 bacterium | reverse complement strand
CGTCCCCCGTGAAGCCGGCGGAGGATTTCACGGCGGCGCTCCGCGCGGGCGCCGTCGCGCCGGGGACGAGCCTCGGGCGGCCGGACGGGCAGCCCCTTTGCCCCGGCGCGCACCCGCGCGCGGGGGAAAAACGGTGATCGCACGTACGCGCCGCGACGGCGGCGAAGCGGGAAACCGGAGGTGACGGCGACGCCCCTCGTTATCCCCTTCAGGGGCATCTTCTACAACGGCGGGAGGGTGAGGCTGGAGTCGGTGGTGGCGCCGCCGTACGACGTGATACCGCCGGGGGAACGGGGGAAGTACTACGGGCGGTCGGAGTACAACGTGGCGCGGCTGGACTTCCGGGCTGAGGAGCCGGGCGTTGACGCGTACCGCGCGGCGGCGGACGAGATGAACTCGTGGGAGAGGGCGGGAGTGCTCGTGAGGGACGCTGCGCAGGCGCTGTACCTGCTGGAACAGGAGTTTCGGGCGAAAGACGGGTGCAGAAAGAGGCGGAGGGGCTTCATCGGACTCGTGCGGCTGGAGGAACTTTTCGGCGGGACGATCTATCCGCACGAGAAGACCTTTCCCCGGCAGAAGGAGGACAGGCTGAGACTGCTGCGCGCGACGCGGGCGCATTTCAACCCGGTGTTTTCGCTGTACTCCGACGCGGCGGGCGAGGCGCAGCGGGAGCTGGACGCCGCCGCGGAGAAAAAGGCTGAAGCGGAGGCGGCGGACGACGACGGCACGGTTCACAGGGTGTGGAGGATCGCCGGGGAAGAAAGGATCGCGCGCCTGTGCTCCATACTGCGTCACTCGCGGGTGTTCATCGCGGACGGGCATCACAGGTACGAGACGTCGCTGGCTTTCATGAGGGAGTCGAGGGCGTCGGGCGGCGTGTTCCACGGCGACGAGGCATTCAACTACGTGATGATGTACTTCGTGCGCGTGGAGGACGAGGGGCTGGATATACTGCCCGTGCACAGGCTGGTGAGGGGCTTGCGTGGGCTGACGGAGGGGAAACTTCTGCGCGGGCTGCGGAAACACTTCGAGGTGACGCCGGCTGACAGGGCGCGTACGCTCGAATCGCTGAACGGGACGGGCGGTCCGCGCACGTACGGACTGGAGACGCGTGGGAACTTTTACGCCATGCGCCTCAGGGCGGGGACAAATCTGGAGGCGGAGATGCCGTCGGTGTCGTGGAGGCGTCGCGGGCTGAACGTTTCGATAATACAATCGCTCGTGATCGAACCGCTGACAGGGGGCGCCGATGAGGACCAGTACGGAAAGGTGCTGTACGAGACGGACGCCGCGGAGGCGGGAAGGAAGGTTAAAGCGGGCGAGTGCCAGGCGGCGGTGTACCTGCCGCCGACGAGCGTCGGCGACATGATAGAGGTGGTGACGGCGCGGGAGATCATGCCGCCGAAATCCACGTATTTCCACCCGAAACCGGTTTCGGGGCTGGTGATGAACAGGTTTTCGCCCGGCGAGCGCTACGGGGGTGAGTGGAACTGACGGAGAGGCTGAGCGTAAAGACGAGCCGGCGGCAGGAGATGATAGACATCACGCCGAGGGTGAACGAGGCGCTGAGAAAAGCCGGTGCGCGGGACGGGATATGCGTGATATTCGTAACTCACACGACGGCGGGCGTGACGATCAACGAGAACGCGGACCCCGCCGTGGGGGCGGACATTGAAGCAGGTCTTGACCGCATCGCGCCCGAGGGCGCGGGGTACCGCCACGCGGAGGGCAACTCGCCGGCGCACATCAAGAGCACGGTTGTGGGACCCTCGATAACGGTGCCTGTCGCCGGCGGCAGGCTGACGCTGGGGACGTGGCAGTCGGTCTTTTTGTGCGAGTTCGACGGACCGCGCACGCGGACGGCGGTGGTGAGTTTCATAAAGGGATGAACAACGCGCGCGCCGGGGCTTGCGGGGCGGCTCGCGCCGGGACCGCCGGCGCCGGGTTGAGAAGCGAAACTGGAGGTAGGCACGGATGACGAAACTGACGGTAGCGGTTGTGGGCGCCACCGGCGCCGTGGGCAGGGAGATGATAAAGGTGCTCGAGCAGCGGAAGTTCCCCGTGAAGGCGCTCGTGCCGCTTGCGACGGCGAGGAAACAGAAGAGGAAGGTCCGGTTCCGCGGGAATGACCTCACCGTGCGCGCGACGAACGACAGGGCGTTCAGCGGCGTGGACCTGACGCTTTTCGCGGGAGGCGGCACGGCGTCGCAGGAATTCGCGTGGGAAGCCGTGAGAAGGGGGTCGCTGGTGATCGACAACAGCAGCACGTTCAGGATGAGACCGGACGTGCCGCTGATCGTCCCCGAGGTGAATCCGGACTCGCTGCGGCTGCACAGGGGACTGATCGCGAACCCGAACTGCTCGACGATACAGATGGTGGTGGTGCTGAATCCTATCTGCCGCGGGTACGGCATAAGCAGGGTGGTGGTGTCCACGTACCAGTCGGTGTCGGGGACGGGACGCGACGCCATCGAGGAACTCAGGCGGCAGGCGAAGGCGCTGCTCGAGGGGCGCAAGTACGCTCCGAAGGTGTACCCGCGCCAGATCGCGTTCAACGCCCTGCCGCACATAGACGTGTTCGAGGACAACCAGTACACGAAGGAAGAGATGAAGATGGTGAACGAGACGCGGAAGATATTCTCGGACCCGCGGATGAAGATAACGGCGACGGCGGTGCGGGTTCCGGTGTTCGTGGGACATGCCGAGAGCATCAACGTGGAGACGGTGGAGAAGGCGGATGCCGACGAGGTGAGGAAGCTGCTGAAGAAGCAGCGGGGGGTGGTGGTGGTGGACGACAGGAAGCCGACGGAAGGCGATCCGAACCTGCGGACGTATCCGCTGCCGGTGGACGCTGCGGGGCGGGACGAGGTGTTCGTGGGGCGGATACGCGAGGACATATCCGTGGAGAACGGGATTGCGTTGTGGTGCGTGTCGGACAACCTGAGGAAGGGCGCTGCGCTTAACGCGGTGCAGATAGCCGAGCTGCTTTTTTAATTAAAAAAGGCGGCACAGGAACGCCCGGGGGTTCCGGTTAAAGACGTGAAGTAGGGATAGCGGGGAGACAAAAGGGGATGCCGGTGAAGGGGGTATAATTCACACCGCAATTCCTTCCTTACGCGCTTCCATATACAAAGGGATCCGCCTCTGATAGTCATCCTCGTTCACCGGGATGATATTGAACATCCGACAACCGGAATCCAAAGATTCCAGCTGCAACGGGTATGTTGCTTCATTGATTCGGAAAAATTCATTGTCAACCGCGCCTTGCAGAAGGCATATCAGGTCAATATCGCTGTCCGGTCTCTCTTCACCCCGCGCCGCGCTGCCGTAAAGCACCAGTCCCCGGAACCGCGCGCCGTATATTTCCTGGAGACGTTCCTTGATGCGCTGGAGGAGTTCGTCCCGGGTCATTGTGTTCGCTCCTGGTTCTATTATATCATGAAACACGTCGGTGGACTTTCGTACTTTTTGGTTCCCGCTCCACGCCTGTCTGCCGTCAGACTGGTCAGACGGGCCCGACAGGTCAGACAGACAGGCAGGCGCAGACAGAAGCAAATCCGACCTGCCTGTAGGCAGACAGGTCATGCGAAAATTCAATATGCGCGAAGCGCCTTGGAGTGCCTGCCTGTGCGTTGCACCTGTCTACCCGGCACAGGCAGGACGGGCA
>JBFMFE010000215.1:0-4933 GCA_040752295.1 bacterium | reverse complement strand
GACGTGTCGGTGCACACCGGTCGCGCGGCGCTCCTCGCGGAAGGGCAGGGGGGCGGCGGCGCGAAGCGGCAGTGTACGGGAGCGTGAAACGACGATGGAACCTCGAAAGGACCTTTTCACCCCCGCCGCTCTCGCCGTCTCTGCGGTCTTCTTCGCGCTTTTTCTCTTCTACCCGCTCGGTTACGCGGCGGCGAACGCCGTCGCGGTCGAAGGGCGCGTCACCGCCGATTTCTTCAGGCTTCTCGCCTCCAACCCGGTCATGGCGGAGTCAATACTGAACAGCTTCCTCATAGGGGCGTGCGTCACGCTTCTCTCGCTCGTCCTCGGATACGTATTCGCCTGGTTCATGGCGCGGTTCGCTTTTTCGGGCAAGGCGCTGTGGGGGACGCTCCTCATGGCGCCCATGGTGCTGCCCCCGTTCGTCGGCGCAATCGGCGTGAGGCAGGTCTTCGGGCGGTACGGTATGGTGAACTCGCTTCTCATCAACGCGGGCCTGATTGACCCGCGCGCTCCCGTCGCCTGGCTGTCCGAGCCGTTCTGGGGCGTTGTGATCCTCGAGACCCTCCACCTGTTCCCGATCGTTTACCTCAACATAAGCGGGTCGTTCGCGCTGACCGACCCGTCCCTCGAGGAGGCGGCGAGGGGGCTTGGCGCGCGCGGCGTACGGCTCTTCCGCTCGATCACGTTTCCGCTTCTTCTGCCCGGCGTCTTCGCGGGCTGTGCCATAGTCTTCATCTGGGCTTTCACCGATCTCGGCACGCCGCTCATCTTCGAGTACAGAACGGTCGTCCCCGTGCAGATATTCAACATGGTCACGCAGCAGGCTGAAAACCCCGCGGGCTACGCGCTCGTGATGGTCGTGCTCGCCGCGACGTTTCTGCTCTTCGTCGCCGGCAGGCTGCTGTATGGAGGGAAGCGTTACGAATCCGCCGGCGCGGGCAGGGCAGGGGTTTCGCCGCGGAGACTCTCCCCGCCCGCCCGCCTCGCGGTACACGCCGCGTTCGCGCTCGTCCTCGCCCTCGCCCTTCTGCCGCACTTCAGCGTCATCATGGTCTCGCTCTCACGCGGATGGTTCCTCTCAGTGCTCCCGGAGCGTTTCACACTCGATCACTTCCGCGGCGTTTTTATCCATCCGCTTTCGTTTCTGTCCGTCAGAAACAGCGTCTTTCTGAGCTTCATGAGCGCCGGTCTCGACGTCGCCCTCGGCGGAACCATCGCCTTCCTCCTCGCGCGAAAGAGGTTTCCCGGAAAGGAAGTCCTCGACGCGCTCACGATGCTGCCCCTCGCCATACCCGGCGTAGTGCTTGCCTTCGGTTACGTCGGATGCTTCTCCGGCACGGCGCTCGACCCGCGCGCCGACCCGTTCCCGCTCCTCGTGATGAGCTACGCCGTCCGCCGCCTGCCGCTCGTCGTGAGGGCGGTCTATGCAGGGCTTATACAGGTTGACCTCTCGCTCGAGGAAGCCGCCGCGGGGCTGGGCGCCCCCCCGCGCGCGGTCCTGCGCACCGTCACCGCGCCCCTCGTGCTGACGAACGTCGTCGGCGGGGGCGTCCTCGCCTTCGCCTTCGCTATGCTCGAGGTCAGCGACAGCCTCATACTCGCCATGGAAGAGAGATTCTACCCCGTGACGAAAGCAATCTACGTCATGCTGGGGCGCCTCACGGACGGTCACAACATCGCGAGCGCGATGGGCGTGATGGGGATGGCGCTTCTCATCGCCGCTCTCGCGCTCTCCGGAAAACTCCTCGGCAAACGCATGGGAGAAATGTTCAGGACGTAGTATTTTTCCCCTGCCCGTGCCCCTGCCCGTGCCCGTGCTTTTTTGTTCTTCTTACTTCGACATTCTACATTGGAAATTCTACATTCTGCATTCGTTGCATTCGCTTTTGTTAACCCGCCAGCAAATCGCTGAAGACCGCCTGCCCCTGCCCGTGCCCCTGCCCCGCTGCCTGCCTGCCGCAGGCAGGAGATTACCGTGCAACTTGCCCGTGCGTCACGCAGGCGTACAGGGCAAAGGGCAAAGGGGCAGGCGCAATTCACACGGCGCAATGCCTGTAAAAAATCGGCACTGGAAACGGGATGGATTTATTGAAGGTTGCGCGATAAAATTACAGAAAGCGGGAAGTATGAAAAAGCGCGACAGCGGAAGATTCGGGAAGGAAATAGTCAGCCTTTATTGAATATTGAATGCCTGACACCATGACCGACCTGTATCGCCGGCGCAGCCCATGGGCTGCCGGCATTTACAGAGCGCACCGCACCGGGGAAAGGGGACACAACACCGCACTCAGGGCCCTGGGCGCGACGCTGGTGAAAATCGTTTTCGCCATGTGGAAAAACGGCGCCGAATTCGACGCGAACATTTATCTTGCCCGCCGTGGCGCGCAGCAGCTCACGGAACAGGGGAGGCGCGAAAACGAAGAAAAAGGGAGGGCGCTGACGGCCGGGCCGACGATTCAGCCGGCTTTAAGTCCTCAATCAAGGGACGAGATCGTTTCCACGATCTGACCGGCCCGCCCCTCCCTGTCTATATGATAGCGCATCGGCGGCGGAAAAGCGTATCCCCCCGCCGCTCGGAGTTTTGTTTTGTCTCGCTTCGGTTATGCTGATAAAAATATTTTCTTAAGGGGGTTTACATAGTCTGTCTGACACCATTCTCTGACGACAAGTGCTTTTTGACGGCCCTGCCTGTGGCAGACAGGTGTTTATCCCAAATGCGTAGGACTGCTTGTGCGTTGCACGCAGACAGGTCTGCCCCTGTCTGCCAACAGGCAGACATTGACAGGGCGCTTGATGTCGAGCTATCATCGTTACGACAATCTGAGACGAGCCGTTAGAAGGAAATTTTCCAATGAGACAACCTGCCAATATTAAATTTTCAAGCTCTGACCCCAATCTCCTCAGAAGCTGATTTTTTGCTGCGAAGAAACAAGGTGGTGGGTGCGATGTATGTGAAAGCAAAAATAAAAAGCATAAACAGAGATTTCTATGATTTAAAAACGATTCTTGCACTGGCGTCCATCGCATTTTGCATGATATCTCTTGTCGGTTGCGGCGGTGGTGGGGCTACATCTTCACAAACTCCGAGCGTTACGGAAAAAGGCAGCATAACGGGCACATTGAAAGTTCCCGTAGGGAGCAAACCGACGAGCAGAATTGCGGAGGCAAATCAGACAACCGTACCTCTTGAAGGCGCTAAGGTCGAGGCTTACAGGGGAGGTTCAAAGATAGCCGGACCGGAATATTCCAACCCGCAAGGCGTTTTCACATTAACCAATGTTTCGGTTGGGAGTTGTGTACTCAAGATAAACGCAGACGGATACACTGAAGAAACAATCGATGTTGCCGTAACAGCAAACACTACAACCACAGTTGGAGGGGAAACGGGGATCGCTCTTCAACCTGTGTCTTATGGAACCTTGAAGGTCACGTCAAACGTGGCGGGCGCTGGCATTATTTTGGACGATGTTGATACTGGGGTCGACATTCCGGAATCACTGGAAGCAGCTTTTGAAAGCATTTCTGTTGGAGATCACGAAGTTGTTTTGGTGCACGACGGCTATGAAAAACCTGCAACTCAGACTGTCTCTATTACAGAGGGAGCAACTTCCACGGTCTCGTTCACAGTCATTCCCGCGGGGGTTGAACTTAAAATCGATGTGTGCTGCACGGCTTTGAAAATCGGCGAATATACGAAAGTTACTCTGAAGTATGTTTATGGAGATGGTTCCGAGGAAGATGTTACGGATACTGCGGAATGGATCATCAGTGGTGATGCCGCGGGCGTCTCGGAGAGCACTCGCTTCCTCATTGCCGCTGTAGAGGGAACCAGTACGATCAGCGCCCGAGTCGGTAGCCTGACGAGCAACGCAATCAATGTCACTGTTTCCGGCACAGTCCTTGGCACTCGCGATGACTGGCCGACGTACCAGCATGATAATCTGAGAACGGGAAAGACTAGTGAATCTTTGTCCCCCCCACTGAAGCCGGTATGGATACAAACAGTCGAGCGAAAATCTGGTGATTTAGCAGCATCTGAAGGGTATGTCGTTTTCAATGGGGAATCAGCATTTCGCGTGTCAGATGGCAGATTTAAATGGAGCCTTGGTCCGGGTGGTCTTTCTTCAATTTACAATAACGAACTTTATTATAGCTGCGGTGTCGGCATGTATTGTGATTCTTATGAGATAGGAAAAAAGAATTTATCGGATGGACTAACAATATGGAAAAATACATTTTCGGGATTTAATTTAGCTGGTAAACTTTTAGTGTATCAGCACTTCTTTTGTGCGACACAATCATACGGTGATGAAATCGAAAGATTCGCTTGTAGGGACACGATAAAGGGTGATATTTTATGGGAGAAATACGCTACAATTCACATTCCGCTTCAGAATGAAAACACAATTTATGGTATTCAAGGCATGTATGCTATGACAACCGGACATATAGGCTTATGGGACATTCAAACAGGTGAAGATGTGGCGGATTTCCCCGGCCCGGACACTGAAGTGAGAAAAGCCTCGTTGACGGAAAACGTGAGTCTTGTTTACACAACAGCGAGACAACATATCATTCTCTTTTCTATGATGGATTTAGTGCAAATGTGGAACTACGATACAGTGCCTGAAAATGAAGATTTGATGTATTCATCCGATCATCTTTCCATCCAGTCTTCAGCATTTAATACCATTTTTGTTACATCCTCTTACACACAAAAGATTTACGCACTAGACGAAAATACCGGTGCGCTGAATTGGTCCTTTACAGGCTTATGGGATGATATAATAGGATCGAATGAGAACATCATCCTACTTTCCGCACTTCTCGGACATCATTTTCGCACAATTTTCTCACAGCGCGCAACATGTCGTGAAAGATTCCGCATGAGAGCTATGATTTTCTCAAGTTCATGATTGTTTTCGATCCAAGC
>JBFMFE010000214.1:0-18853 GCA_040752295.1 bacterium | reverse complement strand
TGCCATGGTCCGCCTCCTTGTTCTTGTATCTGTTAGCGTATTAACTAACAGATTATAAGTCAAAAAATATATGATGTCAAGTAGGTCTATGCTAAAATATCATTGTGAAAAAGTGCGAAAGTTCACAGTATAAGAAATGAAAAAAGGGAATGAGCCTTATGAGAAATAACGAAACGTCGAACAACAAAAAAAGAAAAATTCACATCGAGCTTACGGACGAAATACACAAGAGGCTAAGAGTAAAATGTGCTTATGAAGATACAACGATACAGAATTTCGTTTCCGGACTCGTTAAAAAAAGGGCTAAAATCATTATAAAGTGAGTTTGAATTTATGACTCAGGATGAACTCACTAAACATATTAAAGTAATTCTCCGAAATCTATACGGTCCCCGCTTTCGCGGCTTGGTACTATATGGAAGTGTGGCGCGTGGCGATGCAAATGAAAACAGCGATATCGACGCACTTTGCCTGCTGGAAGGTAATGAATCAGGTGACGATCTCTGGAAAATCACCGAGGCGCTATATCCACTCCAATTGAAACTTCCGGATCGAGAGCTTCACGTTATTCCTGTAAGTGTAACTGAATATGAGGCCGGTGATTTCGCGTTGTTCAGGGAAGCTTGTCGGGAAGGAGTACTTTTATGAACTCCGAGCGTGAGGCGAAAGACCACTGGGGCCGCGCTTTACAGACATTCCATACGGCAGAACGGATAACCGATGACAATGACAGTGCGGCGAACAGATGTTACTATGCCGCGTTTCATGCCGTTTCGGCGCTGTTCGCGCTCGATGGTAAAACATACAAAACTCACGCTGGTATTAAATCGGCAGTCCATCGCGACCTTGTGAACACGGGGCTTTGGCCGGCGGAATTAGGGGCAGGCTACTCATTTCTCCTGAAAGCACGCCTGAAAGATGATTACGGCGGCGGAATGCACGTAAAGCACGACGAAGCGGAAAGGGCGCTGGAAACCGCTCGCCATATCTTACAGATCGTGCACAAAGCAAAACCCGGCGTTTTTCCTCTGAATATGTAACCCCAAAAAGTACAATTATAGAATTCCCTCATAGTCCGCTTGATTGTAAAAACAATGCAGTCCATAGAATTCTGTTTGTAATGCGCTTCGCTGGGGAGCAAAAAATCAGGCTTCCCGTTGATAACAGGCTGCTCATCAAAGGGATAGCCAAGTTTTTTGAACAGAGTGCTTATAATCCGGATTGACCCCGCCCGCGGTTAATCGCCTGCCTGCCGCAGGCAGGAACGCACAGGAAGGCTGATTTTTCAATTTTACAGGATCACCCGGCGCCGGGCAAGAGTTTTAGAGACCGGCACGGCGGCGCGTTCCCGCTTGCCTTCTCCGTCTCGATACCGGGTTGTCATCCGAGCTTCGCTCCGCGCCGCCACTATCTCCCCCATTCATTCCGCACCGCTGTCCCCCGGTAAGAGGTCCGGAAAATCGAGGATTTCGCGCCGGAATCAACGACCGGGCGGGTTTGATCGCGCGCAGGTCCCGGTGTTATGATTTACGAACCACGTCATGAAAAGGTTTCCGGGCGCCCTTGTCTGCCTCGCGATCACCGTTGTTTTCTGCTCCCCGGCGGGAGCGGCGGGCGACGCCGCGGCGCTGTGCCGGCGCCTTCACTCGTTCGACATTTCGTGCAGGTTCACCGACCCTCGATTCGGCAAGAAGACCTGCGGCGTCGAACACGGCGCCGCGTTCAGCGAACTCATCAGGCTGAAAGACAAAGAAAGCGCGCTTGCATACGTTGAGTCTGAGCTTGTGAAGAGCGCGGAGCGGCTCGAGGCGCTCGAGGCGCTTGAGGCGGCGGCGCCTCAAGCCGACGCCGGCAGGACCGCGGCTTACCCCGGTCTCATCGCCGGCGCCGCCGTGGGCGACCCGGCGGCGCTGGCTGCCCTTCGGCGCGAAGGACCCGCCGCCATTCCGGCGCTGCTGAAATTCAGGGACAAAAAAGGTGTGATTCCACCTCCCCGGCTGCGGAGGCTCCTCGCCGAGCTTGAGAGCGCGGCGGAGAGCGCCGTCGAGAACGGCGCGCAACTGGACGCGGGCGCCGTCCGTGCGCTGGTGAATCGCGAAAAAGCATACGCGACAGCCCTCGGACGCGCCGTCATCGCGCTCGAGGGAACGCGCCGCCCTCTACCAATCTGGCTGCCATTCGTCTATGCGTACGGCATCGGTCTTATCCCGTTTCTCATCGGCGCCGCCGCCGCGATCAGGGTGCACGGGGGCTTGAAACCGAGGCTGCTCGCGCCTGCCGCACTGACTTACGTGCTCTACGTCTGTCTCCACGCCTTCTTCCAGTTCGCGGCGCCGCGGCTCTGAAGGGCGCCGGAGGCGCGCCGCCGGTGAGCGGGTCAAACGCATGATACACATCGCCCACGTTGACTGGATCATAATCGTCTTCTACTTCCTGCTGATGATGGGGTTCGGCGGCTACTTCGGAAAGTACGTCCGGTCGTCGAGGGATTTTTTCTTCGGCGGTCAGCGTTTCGCGTGGTGGATCATCGCGTTCTCGTGCATCGCGACGCTGGTCGGCTCCTACAGCTTCATCAAGTATTCCACAAACGCCTACAAGTACGGCTTCAGTTCCAGCACGTCCTACCTCAACGACTGGATGTGGCTGCCGCTGATGATGTTCGGGTGGATTCCCATAATCTACTACACGAGAATACGCTCCATACCGGAATACTTCGAGCGGCGGTTCGATAAGAAAACGCGCCTCGTGCTCACGCTTTTCATGCTTCTCTACCTCATCGGGTACATCGGCATCAACCTCTACACGATGGGCGTGGCGCTGAACCCAATACTCCACGTCTTCGCGGACAGGAACCTTAACTTCTATTTCATCGTCGCCTCCATAGCCGTCGCGTGCGCGGTGTACATCACCATCGGGGGACAGACGTCCGTGATCATGACCGACCTGCTTCAGGGGATGCTGCTCCTCGCCGCAGGGGTCGCCATTTTCTGCATCGGCGCCGGATACATGGGCGGGTTCGGGGAGTTCTGGCGGAATGTGCCGCCGGGGCACAGGTTCGCGCTTGCCAGGTTCAACGACTCCGGCTCGTTCTCGTTCGCCGGCGTTTTCTGGCAGGACGGCATCGCCAATTCAGCCGTGTTCTGGTTCATGAACCAGGGGATCATCATGCGTTTTCTGTCGGCGCGCTCGGTGAACGACGGGCGGAAGGCGATCCTGTTCGTGCTGCTCGTGCTCTGCCCCGTCGCCACGTTCGCGATTGACAGCACGGGCTGGCTCGGGACGGCGATGGTGAACAAGGGGATTCTGCCGCCGGAGGTCAAAGCCCAGGACATATTCCTCAACGTCGCGTACCTCGTGTGCCGCCCGGGCGTTTTCGGGTTGATACTCGCCGCGCTGGCGGCGGCTCTGATGAGCACGGTGGACACGCTGATCAACGCGACCGCCGCCATCTGGGTCAACGACGTGTGGCAGCCGTACGTCAGACCCGGCAGGACGGACCGCTATTATCTCGGCGTCGCGCGGTGGGTCTCCGTGCTCGCCACGCTGGCGGGGATTGCGCTTGTGCCGGTGTACAGGACGGTCGGCTCGATATACGAGGCGCACGGCATTTTCACAGCCACAATCACGCCGCCGATGGCGGTCGCCCTTCTGATGGCGTTGCTCTGGAGACGGTACACGAGCCGCGCCGCCTTCTGGACGCTCATCGGCGGCGGCGCCGCCATGTTCGCAGGCATGTTGTTTCCCGGAATCCTCATAAAGCCGTTCTCCCACGGAATTCCCCTGGAGGGCGGCGCGTTCGAGGGCTACAAGTACATACGCGCGTTCTATGGAGTGACGTGCTCCCTCGGCATAGGTGTCATTATAACGCTCCTGAAAAGGCAAAAAGACGCCGACGTCGCCGCGGGACTTACCATCGGCTCCCTGCGTAACCTGATGCGGCTCTTCAAGGGGGGCGAGCCGAACGAAAAACCGGGCAGGGTCGTGCGGCTGAAGGTCGCGGCATCAGGTCTCGTCCCCCCGGGCGGCGAGGACGAGGGGCGCGGAACGGCTCTGATACCGGCTCATGCCATGGACGCCATGAACGCCGCCGGAGGAGACATCATATACGTCTGCGATCCGCGCTGGTGGTACGGCGGGTTGAAGTCGCTCCACGCTCTCGCCGCGGCGCCCGGCGCGGACGTCCCCGAGGGCACAGTGTGCCTCTCGCCCCGCGCGATGGAGCACGCGGGATTCTCGCCCGGACAGACCGTCACGCTGCAAAAAATGTTCTGAAGCGGTTTCCGGCTGCCGCAGCCAGCCGTCACGTGTAACACGCCCGAACGAAAAGCGCCGGACAAGGGAAATTATGACGCGGCGCTTCGGGACTGTTAACGCCGGGCCGGCGCCCGGCGACACGAGGCTGCCCTGCGGATGAAATCAAGCCGCGCCGCCGCCTTTATTCGAAAATCTTTTTGATTTCCCCCACGTCGAGGTATCTCCAGCGTCCCGCGGGCAGATCGCCGAGGGAAAGCCCCCCGACGCGCGTTCTTTTCAGGGCGAGGACGCGAAGCCCGACCGCCTGCGCCATTCTCTTCACCTGCCGCTTGCGACCCTCGTGTATGCGGATTTCGAGCACCGCGCCGCGGAGCTTCCGAGTCTTCGACCCCTTCCTCTTTTTCACCTTTATCTCGACGTCCCTCGCCTCCACGGTCCGCACTTCCGCCGGCGCGGTGAGGGCGCCGTTCACCTCGACGCCGCGCCTCAACTTTTCGAGCTGTTCCTCGCCGGGGACGCCGTCCACAAGCGCCTCGTAGGTCTTCATTACCTTCCTGCCCGGGTGCGAAACGCTCTCGGCGAAATCCCCGTCGTTTGTGAGAAGAAGCAGTCCCTCCGTGTCGAGGTCGAGACGTCCCACCGGGAAAACGCGCCCCGGGACGTCTTCGAGGTACTCCACGATGGTCTTCCGCCCCTGCGGGTCTTTCATCGTCGTGATACACCCGGGGGGCTTGTTGAAAGCGAGGTAGACCTTTTCCTCCGGGCGCGCCGGGACGCCGTCCACTTCTATCCGGCTCCGTTCCGGATCGGCTTTCGCGCCCGGCTCGGTCACGGCGCGCCCGTCAACACTGACCCTGCCCCCGGCGATCAGTTCCTCGCAGTGCCGCCTGGAGCCGAACCCCGACGCGGCAAGTATCTTATGGACGCGTACCTCCCCCACGGCGGACTGATCATAACCGCGAGGCACGGCGCTTTCAACGCGACGCCTCTACCGGGGAGTGCGTTAGATACTTCCCGAGTGGAAGTGTTTTGCGCTCCCGGTAATAATATGCTGTTCATCCTGTTCAAGGAGCCACGATGACCATGCGCGGAGAAAAAGCGGACAGAGCCGGGAGAATAGCAGGCGCAGTCGTCCCTTTCTGCGAGAAACCCCTGAAAGAGGAACTCGAGGGGGGGATAATCTCATCCGCCGGTCTTCTGGAAATCCTGCGCCTCCTGAAAGATGCCTTCGAGGAAATCGGCGAGGAAGACTGCATGGAGAACATAGTGGAGAAGCGCATCCGGCAGGCGATCCTGAAGTGTTTCGAGCTGGACGCGAGGGAGAAGATCGGCGACCCGATGCTCGAAAAGTGCGTGGAGATTATACGCGAAAACCTCGTCCGGAAGACCGAGCGCGAGGCTCTCTCCCGGAACCTCGCCGCGGACCTGAAGACCGACTGGATGCGGCTTCCGGAAGACCGGCTCGAGAAGATAAAGGGCGACGAAGGGCTGCTCGGCATACTCGTCGCGGCGCTTGAAGGCGGCGCCGCAGCCGGCGACGACCGCGTCGTGAAAAACCTGCTCGAACTGGGAGCGATCCTGTGGGAGCAGTACATCGTGAGGTTCGACGACAAAGAGCTTGACACGCTCCTACGCGACGGCATCGAAATCCTGAAAAAAATAGAAAAAAAACACCCGTTCGGAGAGGAACTCCTCGAGTGGACCCGGCGCGCGCTCAACCGCTCCGGCGTGATCGGCATCATGCGAAAGTCCTTCACGCGCCTGCTGCTCGGCGATCTCATACTTCACTCCGTCGGAAAGGGACTCGGACTGAAGGAAAAAACCACGGTCACCGACTTCATCGTCCTCGTCGGAGTGAGACTGGCGGAAAAGAGAATCCGGGACGAGGCGGACGCCGGCGAGGTAAGGAAATTGAGGGTCGAACTCGAAAAAATCCCGTGATTTCCGCGGACCGCGCGGGGTCGTTTTGAACCGCCCCGCCTTTTTCCACTCTTGCCCCTGAAAAGGGCAAGCGATAGAGTGAATAAGGCGGAATCTCACACGAGAAAGAACGGAAATCACGGGAGTGAAACGGAACGCGTCCGTCATGGAAAAGACGCGCCGCGGAACCGGCCGGACAACGCGCGCGCCCGCCGTTTTCGGGTCTGCCGCCGAACTGTCCGGGCGCGCCGGGGCGGAAAACGGGGGGACAAACTTTTTCTGCTTTTCCCTCACGGACGCCCTGATCCTCGAAAAGAGGGGAATCCGCGCCCGCTGCATCGAGGGTTTTCTGATACCCGAACACGCGCGCCGCGCCCAGAAACGGATTTTCGACCTCATGCGCACGTGGTACCTCCGCGGCGGAACCGACATCAGCATGTTCAACGGAGTGTCGCTCGGCGGACTCGTTGAGGGATCGGTCGCGATACCCCTTGTGAGAACCTTCAGATACGCCCTCTGCCTCGAAAACATTTTCGGAACGCACCGCCCCGGCGCGGTGGAAGCCCGCCTCGACGGCGGAGACACCCGCGCGCTCGTCCTCGACACCCTCTGCCGTCATCACGACGTTCCGCTCGAACTGAAGCCCCCGGCGGACGGCGGCGCGACCGAAACGCCGGGGTTCTCGGAAGCGTCCGTCATTCGCCGCACCGCCGGACAAAAACTCGCGCCCGTCGCGGTGAGCCTTGTGTGCAGACTCCGGTTCAGAAAAAACACCGGCAGGCGGATAATACTCGTCCTCGAACACGGACAGGGACGTTTTCTCTGGAAACACTGGCTCGAAAACAAACGCCTCCGCGGGAAAACCACGCTGGGTTTCATAAAGCAGTTCCCGCCGGGGAGGCATGCCATTCCCGCGGCTCTTGCGGGCGGCGCCGTTTACGATGCCGCCCGTCCCCTGAGCCGCGGCGACGAGGAAAAGCTGAACGGCATTCGCGCCGCGTTCGACGGGTATTTCGACACGGAGGAATGGAAAGGGAAATTCGCGTGGAACGGCGTTGACTTCAGCGGCGCCTTCACGCCCGCGTTCAGGCTGACCGTGACGGGCGAATTCCACCGCGCCGCCACCGTGTTTTCATCCCTGACGCTCCAGATGAAGAAAACGCCCCCTTCCGCCGTTCTCACGTTCAACGACGTGCTGGTGACCGCCTCCGCACTCGTGTCCGCCGCGAAACTCGCCGGCGCGGAAACCATCCTGTACGAACACAGCATCACGCCCTGCCTGTCCAGGCGGGAAAACCTGCTCAGGGAACGGGTTCTCACGGACCGGCTGTTAACGTGGGGGCGCGCGCAGGAGGAGCTTTATGCAAAAGAGTGCCGGTTTCCCGCCGAGCGAATCGTCACGGTCGGCGCGCCGCCCGAAAAGGCGCCGCTCGGAAAAGCGCCGCCCGGGCGGAAGAACGGCGCCGCGCGCGCGAACGTCCTTGTTTTCGCATACGCCCACTCCGACGCAAACGTGACCCTCAGGGAATCCACGGAGGAAACATACTTCTTCGAGGTCATGCGGATGCTCGCCGAATTGGGGACGGGGAAGGTCGTGGTGAAGCTCCACCCCGGCTCGCGGCGCCTGCCCCTTTACAGGAAGATGACGGCGCTTGTCCCCGCCGATATCAGGATCGAACTCAGGCACAGGGAAAACCCGGTTCCGCTGATCATTGCCGCCGACCTCGTTATCGGACCGTTCAGCACCGCCCTGCTCACCGCCCTCGCCCTCGGGAAGCGATGCTACGTTTATCACAAGAACGAGCCGCACCTGATCGGTCCCCCATTCGACGGCGACCCGGGGTTCCATGCCCGCAGCATCGAGGAACTCAAAGAGCAGATTCTCACGGGGCGGACGCAGCCCGCCGCCGAAATTCTCGAGCGGTTCTGCGAAAGCCACGACCCGCCGTCATTGACAGCCGGCAAGATATTCGACGCTGTACTCAAAATAACCGGCTGACCCTGTAGTGTCGTCCTGCGCCATGCCCTGCTGCTCCGGAAACACAACGAGGATGACATCGCCGGACTCCAGCCCGGCGATGCCCGTATGCCCGAACTGCCGCGGCGGTCTCGACCGCGGTGAAAACGAATTAAGCTGCCCGCGCTGCTCCCTTTTCTTCAAGAGGAACTCCTCTGGATATTTCGAGTTCAGGACGCCCGGAACGGACCCCGCCGTGTACGACATTGACGTGACGGCGGAAGGCTACGCGAGGGAGCAGGAGACTTGCGGTCCGAGGGTTTACCGCGAGTACCTGAAGCCCCTGCTGAAAGGAGAGGCGTTCCGCCGCGTCCTGGACGCGGGCTGCGGAACCGGACGCGAAGTTTCCATGTTCCTCGACGACGGCTGCGACGCGTACGGAATTGACCTGCCGGCGCTGTCCCGGTTCTGGCCGCGGTACGGCAACAGCCCGGAGCGTTTCTTCTGCTGCGATGCGTCGAGCCTTCCGTTCCCGGACGACTTTTTCGACGTCGTCTATTCGCTCGGCGTCATAGAGCACATCGGGACCAGGATCGGGCACTGCACGCTCGCCGGCGACTACCGGGAAGCGAGACGCCGCTACGCGAGCGAACTGCTGCGGGTCGCGCGCCCCGGGGGACGGATCATCGTCGCGTGTCCGAACAAACATTTCCCCGTGGACATACAGCACGGTCCCACGGACGCGGCAAGCCCCGTCACCGCAGGCGGCAGAATAAGGGACTTCATCTGCCGGACGACTAAATTAAACGTCCATCCCGTCTGGGGCAAATACCACCTGCTCTCACACGGTGAGGTCAAAAAACTCTTCTGCGGGGACTGCGGGGCGCGCTCGTTCGAGCCGCTGCCCGCGAAAAATTATTTCGCGTTCGGCAGGTTCAAGACCGGCTTCCTGAAACCCTTCGCCGGGCTTGCGAGGCGCTGCGTCAACCACCTCCCGCGCGCACTGCGGGCGACCTGCCTGAACCCGTACGTGATCGCGCTGATAAGAAAGTGAACCCCGCGGCGGGGAAGGGGCGCCGGCGCGGCACTAAAACTTCCGCTGGAAAAAAAAGCGGCTTCGTTGTAGGATAGACGCGTGCCCTTCAGGGAGTTGCCGGATGACACAGAACGGTAGCCCCGCGTTCGAGGCGAAGAAACGCCGCGTCTGGGCGCGGGTAACGAGAGCCGAAGCCGAAAGACTCAAGGACGGCGCAGTGCAGAACATCGAGCTTCACATCCAGCTCGACGACGTGCTGTCAAACAAAAACCTGCTCGAAATCCGGTTCACCTTCACCGCCTGGTACAAGCCCGCCCTCGGACACCTCACCATGAAGGGCGTGCTGATCATGGAATCGGACGAGGGAGAGTCGGAAAAGATCGCCTCGAACTGGACGGAGCATAAAACCATGGACGAGGAACTGGCGGGCGTCGTGATGCACAACATAAACTACAAGTGCGGCACGGAGGCGATCCTCGTCACGAAGCTCGTGGACCTCCCGGCGCCCATCGTCCCGCCGCGCGTGCGAACGGGCGGAAGAAAGCCGCCGGAGACGCCCGCGCCCGGCAGAATCCAGTAGCACCGGCTCGAACGTCCGCCCGGCGTTCGGCGCCCGCCGGGAAAGCGCGCGGAGGCAACCGCCATGAAACGCTTTCTGACACTCGCAGCCGCCATCCTCATCCTCGGCTCCGCCGCCCACGCCGGATTTCCGTACCGGGAACAGTTCGACAGGCTCCTCGACTACCTCCTCCAGAACCATTGGGACGAAAGCGGGAACTGGTCGGGCGACATGATGGGCGACGCGTCCTGGTTCGCCCCCGCGCTGCTGTTCCAGCTCGGGCGCGACGAGCAGAAGCCCGAATACGTCCGGATGGCGACAAAGACCGTGGAGTGGGAGGCGTCCCTGTTCAGGGCGGGTTCGAAAAACCTCCAGAACATAAAGATCAGCGACGAAGAGGTGAGCGTGATCGGCGGCATGCCGGGGATTTTCTACGGCTTCAAGCACACCGGGCGCGGCGAGTGGAAAACCCTGACCGAGCAGGTCCTCATTCTTATCTGCTCCCTTGCGAAAGCCAACCCTGAAACCCTCGTCGAGAACTTCGGGGGCGACGTCGTGGTGTTTCTCTCGGCGGTTTCGTTCGCCTCCTACCTCTACCACGAGGAAACCGGCGGGGCGCAGTACAGAAGGTGCGCGCTGGAAGCGGTCGAGATCGCGGGCGAAAAACACTGGAACGAAGCCGAAAAACACTACGGCAGGCTCTGGGACTGGAGCGCGTCGGCGATACTTCTCGCCCTCTCCGGCGCTTACCGGCTGAGCGGGGACGAAAAGTACCGCGCCAGAGCCGACGAGGTGCTGGACACGGTTCTCGACAGGCTGTGGGACAGCGAAAACGGCGGGCTTATATCAAGTCATTTCGACCTGAAAAGAGCCAAGGTCCTGTCCGGCAACAACCTCTTCGCCATGGCGGTCCTCGAATGGTTCAAAGCCGCCGGAGACAAAAAGCACCTCGACCTCGCTCTCAAAACCTTCGATTTCATATTCAGCCCGGCTCTCTACGACGGCACTTACCCGCACCACCACTGGACCGCGGAGGAAGGCACCGCGGAAGAGTTCTGCACCGGCTGTCACTTTCACACCCTTTTCACGCTGTACGAACTGAAAAAGGCGCTCGAAACCGGGAACGACTGACGCGCTCCGCCGCGGCGCGCTCCGCGGACGCCAGGGGAGAGACCATGGACATTTCCGACGGGAACATCACATGGCTGCTCGAACGCCTCGGGCGCGAAGGCGTCCGTCTCGCTTTCACGACTTCCGAAAGCGGCTGGATTTCCGGCGGCGTCAACACCATCGGGGGGGTAAAGGTCGTCAGCGCCGCCACGGGCGCAGCCGCGGCTTCCATGGCGGACGCCGCCGCGCGTGTAACACGCGAAACCGCAGCGCTGGTGACACCATGCCGGGGAACGGCTTACTCGATGGCGACGGGCATCGCCAACGCCTGGGCGGACAAGTCGCCCGTGGCGCTGATCACGCTCCTCGATACACCCGAAACGGAACTCTTCCGTCCCATCACGCGCTGGAGCGCCGCGGCACATCACCCCGAGGACGTTTCACTCCTCATACGGGAGGCGCTCACCGAATCCACGCGCGGGACAAGGGGTCCCACCTGCCTCAACATCCATCCGCGCGCGCTGCTGAAAGCGGGGTCTGTGAAAACCCCCGAGCGAAAGGAACCCCGCAAAGCCCGCGACGCGCGCCCCGACGCGCCGGACCCGGCAATCATAGACTCCGTCGTGGAACTGCTCGCCCGCGCCGAAAGACCCCTTGTAATCGCCGGCGGCGGCGTTGCCGCCTCGGGCGCCGGGAAAGAACTCGTCAGGCTCATCGAGGCTCTAAGATTTCCCGCCACGGTCACCGCCGGCGGCGCCGCCGCCCTTCCCTTCAGCCACCCGCTGTTCATAGCCGGACCCACCTACTTCGGCGGCGAAGCCTTCCTGTACGCCGCCCGCCGGGCGGACGTAGTCCTCGCCGCGGGAACCTGCTTCTCCGGACTGGAGGGCTTCGGAAGTCCTCCACTGTGGTCCCGCTCCGCCAAAATCATACAAGTTGACGTTGACCCGCGCAGGATTGACCTGAACAGGGTGTCCGAGATAGCGGTTGTGGGCGACGCGAAGGCTGTTTTTGCTGAAATACGAAAGAAATTGTTGCGGAAAACCGGAATGCCGGACGTGTCGCCGTGGATAAAAACACTGAAGCGCAAAGACATCCAGTGGCGAAAGAGAATCGAAAAGGAGTTCCGCTCCGGCATCGCCCCCATGCACCCGGGACTTCTCGCGAAACGGACACGCGAGGTTCTGGAAAAAAACGCCCTGATCGTGTACGACGGGGGCAACGCCGCCATGTGGGGCTGGATGTTCTGCCCGCCGGCGACGGCGGAGAGTTCCATATTCTCCGCCGGTCTCTGGAACCTCGGCGTGGGAATCCCGATGGCAATCGGCGCGAAGCTGGCTCAACCCGCCCGACCGGTGTGCGGCATATTCGGCGACGCCTCGTTCATGTACAACGTTCAGGAACTGGCGACGGCGAAACGGCTGGGGATTCCGTTCGTCGCCGTCGTCTTCAACGACAGCGCGTGGAACATGATCCGCATGGCGCAGACCTACGTCTTCGGGGGAAGATACACCGGCTGCGACCTCGGGAACGTTGACTACGCCCGCATCGCCCGCTCGCTCGGGTGCTACGGCAGGAGGATTGAATCGCCGGACGAAATCCCCCGCGCTTTCAGGGAAGCGAGGGAGAGCGGACTGCCCGCCGTGCTCGACGCGCCGGTGCATCCGAACGTCTCCCCCGACCCGCTGACGACCTTTTTCCTGATCGAGTTCGAGGGGGTCCTGCCGGACTTCGCGAAGTCGCTGTCGAGAATGATAAGGAACAGGAACCTGAAACTCGATCCGTTCTTCAGAAACCGGGCGCTCTACATCATGAATTCCCTGCGCATCGCCCTTGATTGAAGAGGTGCCGCCTGCGCCTGTCCGGCAATGAACTCGTCGTGAAAGCCCTGAAAGCCGGGGGCGTCCGGCACGCCTTCGCCGTGTCCGGCGGTCAGCTTCTCGGCGTCTTCGACGCCCTCGCCGACGAGCCTTCCATCAGGCTCGTCGTGCCCCGGAGCGAGGACGCGGCGATCACCATGGCAGACGGCTGCGCAAGGGCGTCGGGGACGCCCGCGGCGGTGCTCACCACGGTGGGGGTCGGACCCGTCAACCTGCCCCTGGGCATGGCTGAAGCCAGAGACTCATGCACCCCTGTAATCTCCATCGCGCCCGCCCCCCAGAACTGGAAGACCGATCCTCTTCAGGAGAACCTTCAGGGCTGCTGCCAGAACGACCTCATGAAGCCGCTCACGCGCTGGAGCGTCGTCATACGGCAGTGGGAGAGGATACCCGCGCTGCTCAGCCGGGCGTTCAGGGAAGCCCTCGCCGAACCGCCCGGTCCCGTGCACGCCGACGTCCCCTTCGACGTGCTTTTTGAAAAAAGGTTCATCGAAAAGAAAAGGTTCGAGCAGCTGTTCCCGAGGTCGAAAACGCCGGCGGCGTCCGGGCGTTCAACGCGGCTGGAGAACCCCGGCGCGAAAATCCCTCCCTTCCGCGGTGACGCCTCCACCGCGTCCGGCTCGCGCCGCGCGGCGACACTGAAAAAAATCCACGACGAGCTGAGCGCAAACGATCTCGCAGTGTACGACGGCGTCGCGCCGCCGGGCGGCGCCGCAACACGGCGGCGCACCCCTACGGGAAAAACCATCCAGCCGTTCCGCGCGAACACCGGCAGGGGCTTGCCCCTCGCCCTCGGCGCGAAGATCGCTTCCCCGCGCAGCCGCGTCGTTCTGTTCACCACGGGCGCCTCGCTTTTCAGAAGCGTACGCGAGCTTGAGACGGCGAGGGCATACGGTCTGTCCGTCGCGATCTTCGTCTTCGCCGCGGAACGTGACGGGGACGACGCGGCGCGGGGGGTCGGTTTTCCCGAAATCGCCGAAGCGTTCGGTCTGCGCGGAACGGTACTCCCGTCCGGCAAAAAAGGAGACGCGGCGATACGGACGCCGCTGAAATCGGAAACGGCTTCGCTCGTTGAAATACACTGAAACCACACAATAAAATAAGATCAACGGTGAAACCTCCACCCGTAGAGAGGCTCAAGGAAAAAACGCTCGGCGGGGACGTTCTCGACGAGTGGATCGAGGTCGAAAGAATCCGCGCGAAAGCTGTCCTCAGATTCCGCGACCTCCATCCCGCGGTGCGGCAGGCGCGCGTGCTTGAAGCCGTGCTGAGACGGATGCCGATCCGCATCGAGCGGGAGGAAATCCTCGCCGGCTCGCAGGCGCCGTGCTTCACCACCTCGTACGACCTCTATGCCGGAGGCGCCGAAAACCCCCTCGAGAAACAGGCGCCCGACGACCTGCGCAGGCTCTGGGAACAAGACCCTTACAACGGGGTGATCGCCGGGCTTCTGACGCGCGAAGAAAAAACAGCCGCGCAGGAGATGATCGCCATCGGCAAGCGCGTGACGGCGCACTGCATACCGGACTTCGAACGGGTTCTCAACCGCGGGCTTGAAGCCATAATCGCCGAAGCCGCCGGCAGGGAAGAGCCGTTCCACCGGGGCGTCGTCATCGCCCTGAAGGCGGCGTGCGGCTTCGCTCGGCGCTTTTCGCGGCTCGCGAGGAAAATGGCTCGCGGGGAGCCGGACGCAGAGCGCCGCGCTCAACTGACGTGGATCGCCCGCACCTGCGGCCGCGTGCCGGCAAAACCCGCCCGCGACTTCTACGAGGCGCTCCAGTCGTTCTGGTTCACGTACCTCATCATGACCATCGAACAGGCGCCAAACGCATACGCCTTCTCCGTCGGCAGATTCGACCAGTGGATGCTCCCGTTCTACGAGCGGACCGGCGCGTCCCGCGAGGAAGCGAAAGAGTGGATCAAGCACCTGTGGCTCAAGTTCGTCGTGGGAAAAGCCTGCTGGGCTGTCTCGCAGAACATACTGCTCGGCGGACGGAAGGAAGACGGCGCGGACGCGGTGAACGAGCTGACGTACGCTCTGCTTGAAGCCACTCACGAGCTGAACGTGCCCCAGCCCTCCGCGGCGGCGCGCGTCCATCGCGGCTCCCCGGCGCGCTACAAGAAATTCATTTCCACGATGCTCGCGAAAGGCGGCGGCATCCCCGCGCTCCACAACGACGAGGCGGTCATACCGGCGATGATCGCTCAGGGCTACTCCGAGAAGGACGCCTGCAATTACGTCATCGCCGGGTGCCAGGAATACGTCGCCCCGGGCTGCGACAACTCGCGCACCACCGGGGGCAAGTTCAACCTTCTGAAGTGCCTTGAACTGACGCTCAACGAAGGGCGCGCCCTCATTTCCGGCGCGAAGGTCGGGATCAGCCCCGGCTCCCTCGAAACGTACGACGACCTCGTCCGCGAGTACAGACGGCAGGTGGAACACTTCACCGACCTGATGGTCAGCGCGCACAACAGGTGGGACCGCGCGCAGGCTCAGGAGCGCCCGGCGCCGTTCCTGTCGGCGCTCGTTGATTCGTGCCTCGAGCGCGGGAGGGACTTCCGCGCGGACGGGGCGAGGTACAACTTCACGGGCGTCCTCGTTCACGGTCTCGGCTCCACCGCCGACGCCCTCGCCGCGCTTAAAAAGTTCGTGTACGAAGAAAAGAAAATCCAGCTCGACGAACTCCGCCGGGCGCTGCTCAACAACTTCGAGGGCTGCGAATCCCTGCGCCTGACGCTGCTGAACCGCGCCCCCAAATTCGGCAACGACGACCCCGCGGCGGACGCCATCGCGGCGGACCTTTTCGCGTGGTTCAACGGGATGATCGGGCAGAGGAAAAACGCCTGGGGCGGCAGGTGGCGGGCGGGATTCAACACGCCCTCGACCCACGTGCACTACGGCTACCGCACCGGCGCCACCCCCGACGGACGCCGCGCCGGCGAGGCTCTCTCCTACGGGACCGGTCCCGCCGACGCCAGGGCGAAGCTCGGACCCACGGCCGTCATCCGCTCGGTGACGGCTTTCGACCACTCCCTCGCCGGGCAGGGGACCGACCTGAGCCTGTCAATAGACCCCACCAACCTGCGCGGAGAAGAGCGGCAGGACAAACTGACGGCGCTCTTCGAATCGCTGTTCGAACGGGGCGCCTGCCACGTGCACTTCAACGCCGTGAGCGCCGACACACTGCGCGACGCGAAGAAACGCCCGGAACGCCACCCGACACTTATCGTGCGCATACACGGGTTCTCCACCCACTTCACGTCCCTCGCCGCGGACATTCAAGACGACGTGATCCGCAGGGTGGAAAATGAACTCTGATCCCGACGCCGGGGCACACGGGCGCCTGCTCGAGATAATGGTGGAGCGGGCACGCGGGAAAAAGCGTCTCCTGGTCGCCATCGCCGGCGGACCGGGAAGCGGAAAGTCCACGCTGCTCTCCCGCCTCGAGGAGCGCGCCCGCCGGTCGTTCCCCCCTTACCTTTTCGCCTTTCTGCCGTTCGACGGGTTCCACTTCCCCAACGCGTACCTCGACGCCCACGAACACGAGGGCGCGCCGCTGCGGAGCATAAAAGGCTCGCCTCCGACGTTCGACACGGCGAAGGCGGTCTCGAAACTGAAGGAACTGAAAAGCGGCGGCGCGGACGTCCTCTTTCCGGCGTACTCGCGCGAAATCCACGACCCCGTCGCCGACGCCCTGCTCGTCCCGGCGGCGACGAGAATTGTGGTCGTCGAGGGAAACTACCTCCTGTACGACGGACCGGGCTACGGGGAGATGCCCGGACTGTTCGACCTGAAGATATACCTCCACACCGATCGCGAGACCGCCCGCCGCGGCGTCATCGCCCGCCACGTCCGGGGAGGCAGAACCCCCGAAGACGCCGAACGGTACTTCCGGGCGGTTGACAGCGGAAACTTCGACCTCGTCGAGGGCACGCGCAGCCGCGCCGACGTCATCGTGATACGAACGCCCGGAAACAGGCTCCACGTCGCCGAACATGCACCCGCCGCGAGTAAATAAAAAACCGCAAATTCCGGCGCGCCGTTCACCGTCCCGCGCGCCGTTCACCCTCGTACGGCACATTGTCCCTTAAGGATGGTATCTAAGAGTCGCCCGACTTTGTGATCTTGTGCTCCAGGCTGTGCGATGAGACGTTCGCAGCGTCCCTGTAGGCGCCGTCGAGAAACGTCCTCTGCGAACTGTCCAGTTCCTGCATCGAAACTTCAGTGCCGGGCAGCGGCGAGGGGAAAACAATGGTGTGCATCGGCGAATCGCCGGATTCCTCGTTCTGGGCGATGATCTGGACTTCACCGTCCTCGTAGTGATACCGCACAAGGTTCCGCTCCAGCGCCGAGGCCACAACGTCCGCCGAGATCGCATCGAGGAGCGCCGGCGCCGGAAGCCCCGCGCCGTTTGAGAACTCACGCGCCATCTCCATCAGCGCTGACTCGGAGACGGCGTACTTTTCCCCCGCCCCCTCTCCCTCGGCGTCCACCCCTCCCCCGCCCGCCCTTTTCGACGGGAGACGCTTCGTTTCGGGCTTGAGGAACATCGCCGCCATGGGGTTTTCGCGGCGGGCTTCTTCCGAGTAATAAGAGACCATCATGCTCCTGTCCGCGCCGGGATGGGCGATATACACCGCGCCGTCCTCAAACTCGACCTTTCTCAGCGCGTGTTTCGCGACGATCTCGTTCAGCCGTTCAAGCGTGAGATGGTCGAGCCTCGTTCTTCCTTCCTTTTCAAGTATCCACTCGTATGTCTTCCGCCCGATCCTTATGTCCGCGTTCTCCCTCGTTTTCAGCGGACGGAAGTGCTCCCTCACAAACGCCTTGAGCATGTCGTCTTTCATGTGCGGCACCTTCTTTTCATCTAAAATTTTAGCATCTTTTCGAAACATCCGAAAGAAAAATTCGAAAGCCGGCGCGCGCCGGTTCAACGCCCTGCGGAGGGGGCTCTCCGGCGCGGAACCGACCCGATGGGTCATCCCGAAGGCGCTCCCCGCCGCATTCGAGACCGCCGACCGGGACAACAAATCCTTCGGACGCCGGATCACGAAGTTGACGCTGGCGCGCGAGGGATTTGAGAAAGAGTGAAAATGATGGGGGACGTGAGCTGCCACGTTTCGACGCTCAGCCCGGGAACCCTGCGGAAATCCACGTCCCGCGTTGCAAGCGTTTTGTTATTCGCCGCGCAACACGCGGCGATCCAGATGTCGTTCACGGGAATCATGCCGCCCACATCGCGCAGCTGCCGCCTGATTTCGGCGAAATGCCCGGCGGCGTTCCTGTCACAGACAATGATTTCCACGTCGTCTCTTTCAAGATAAACTTCATTTCAGTAAACAGTTGCTCGCCTTTTTTATGGAACCATGGGGTAAATTCCGCGGTTCGTTGTATAATCCACCGGTTAAAGAAGCCGGACCGCCGGCGGCGCGATTACGATCCGGCGGGAAAGGACGGGATGCGGCTTGTCGGAAACGGAGCGGTCGTTCGTGATGGTGAAGCCGGACGGAGTCCAGAGGGGGCTGATCGGGGAAGTGATCTCGCGCATCGAGCGCAGGGGTCTGAAGATAGCGGCGCTGAAAATGATACACGTCACTCCGGAACTCGCGCGGAAGCAGTACGCGGACCACGCGGAAAAACCATTCTTCAAGGCGCTTGCGGCGTTCGTCACCTCGGGTCCCGTCGTGGCGATGGTCGTGGAAGGTCCCGCCGCCAACAGGCTCGTCAGGAACATCGTCGGCGCCCTCGACCCGGAGGAAGCCGCGCCCGGCTCCATCCGCGGCGACTTCACCGTCAGCAAGCGGTACAACGTCATACACGGTTCGGACTCTCCCGAAAACGCGAAACGCGAAATCGGGCTTTTCTTCAGCGGCGACGAGATATTTTCATACGAGACAGCTTCCGAGAAATGGCTCACCGTCACGGAATGAACCGGAGCCGGGCTTTGAAAACGACGCTCATGCGACCGGTCTCCAGGTTCCCGGCTTCCGCCGGAAACCCCGCCGCGGGAAACGCGTTCTGCTCACCCCGCGCGTACGCTTCCTTCGAATAAGTGAAACACCAGCGGATGACCCTCATAAGGCGCCTGCTTCCCGCGGTTTTGATACTCGTCCCTGCGACTGCGGCGCGGGCCGCC
>JBFMFE010000213.1:0-5393 GCA_040752295.1 bacterium | reverse complement strand
AGGAAATACCGCTCGGCGGAGGATTACGCACGCGCCGACACGGCGGAACTCGAACGGGACGTCCGACCGACGGGTTTTTACAGGAGCAAGGCGGCGAAGCTGAAAGCCTGCTGCGGGCAGCTGATGCGCGAGCACGGCGGCGGCGTGCCTGGCACGATGGAGGAGTTGACGAAGCTTGCCGGCGTGGGGCGCAAGACGGCGAACATTGTCCTTGGCTGCGCCTTCGGCGTGCCGGGCATTGCCGTTGACACGCACGTGTCGAGGGTGAGCCGCCGGCTGGGCATCACCTCGAACAGCGCCCCGGACAAGATCGAAGCCGACCTCATGAAACTCGCGCCGGTGGAGCGGTGGACGAAGTTTTCGCTTCAGCTCGTCGAGCACGGCAGAGAGGTGTGCGGGGCGCGGAAGCCCGAGTGCGGGCGGTGCGGGCTTACGGCGAGCTGCGACTATTACGAAAAGTTGAGCGCCGCCCCGTAATCCGCGGGCGGCGGAAACCGCGCCTTGCCGCCGCGGCGCGCCTCGTCGTTTCCAGTGATGAAAGAGGCGGAGGGAATAGTTTACATCGGCGGGCGGTACTACGCCGAGACGGAGGCGCGGATAAGCGTTTTCGACCGCGGATTTCTCTACGGCGACGCCGTTTTCGAGACGCTGCGCGCGTACGGCGGGACGATTTTTCTTGCCCGGCGGCACGTTTCGAGGCTTTTCCGTTCCGCGGAGCTGATCGGGCTGAAGGTTCCCTTTTCGAGGGGGGAGATGCTCGGCGTTCTGGAGCGGGTCCTGAAGAGGAGCGGCATCGGGGACGCCTACATGAGGGTCTCGGTGACGCGCGGCGCGGGCGCACCGGGTCCGGTCCCCGACCCCGCGGCGGCGCCGTCGGTCGTTGTGATATGCCGACCCGTGAAGCCCCCGCCCGCCCGGGCGTACGAGCGCGGCGTGGCGGTCGTGACGTCGCGGTTCCGGAAGGCGCCGCCGGAGTCGTTCGACTCGAGGATAAAGTCGCACAGTTACCTTCCCAACCAGCTCGCCCGTATGGAGGCGGCGCGCGCCGGGGCGTTCGAGTGCCTGATGCTGGATCACCGCGGGCGCCTCGCCGAAGGCGCGATGAGCAACGTCTTCATCGTGAGAGGGGGAACGGTCCTCACGCCGCGCTCGACTGGGGCGATACTTGAGGGGACGCGGCGGGAACTGGCGTTGCGCCTCGCGCGCCGCCTCGGGATACCCGCGCGGGAGGACGACGTTCCTTCCGGCGCCGCCGCCCGCGCGGACGAATGCTTCATCACGAGCGCCGTGTGCGAGATGCTTCCGGTGGTGAGGATAGACGGGCGGCGCGTGGGGGGCGGCGCGCCGGGGGAGGTCACGAGGCGCCTCCATGCGGAGATGAGAAAGGAGATAAGCCGGCGCTGCGGAACTGAAAGGGATTAACGGCGGGTGACATGTCTGCGGCAGGCGGGACTTCACTTTTCGGCAACTGTTTACTGAAATGAAGTTTGGTCTTGAAAGAAACGTAGAATCTAAAATGACCAACGCAGAATGCAGATTTTCAAATCTTTGATTTCGGTGCAAAAACCCTTTTTGGCGCGGTACGCCTGCCTGCCGCGCCGTTTTGTTCCGCGGCCTGTCCGCCGCCTGCCTGTGCGTGCCCGCACGCAGACAGGTGCCAACCTGTCTGCCGCCGCCGAATTTGATATTTTTGACTTGCACCAGAATCAATCTTTCCTTTTAGATTCCGAGTTTTAGATTTTAGATTCATCATTCTCTTTTTCTTTCTCTTTCGCTCTCGTCACTTCAGATCGGTAAATAGTTGCACTTTTCGATATTATCTTTTAATACCGGAGGCCGGAAAGCGGCGCGTTTTTTGAAAAATCGGATTTGATGTTATAATGAAAACCGCTTTCGCGCGCGCGAGGCGTTTTCAACGCCGGGAGACGCTTGAAAGGAGAAGAGGCGGGAGATGAGCTACATAGACAGTTCTCTGCACCAGACGGACCCTCAGATCGCGAAGATACTCGAGGGCGAATACGAGCGGCAGACGACCACGCTCCAGATGATTCCCTCGGAGAACTACGCGAGCAAGGCAGTGCTCCAGACGATGGGCAGCATCATGACGAACAAGTACGCCGAGGGGTACCCGAACCACCGGTACTACCACGGCTGCGGGTACTACGACATGGCGGAGACGCTCGCAATCGAGCGCGCGAAGAAGCTGTTCCGCGCCGAGCACGTGAACGTTCAGCCGCACACGGGCACCTCCGCGAACCTTGCGGCGTACTACGCGCTTCTCGAGCCTGGCGACGCGGTTCTGAGCATGTCGCTTTCGCACGGAGGGCACCTGACGCACGGCAAGCCGGAGAACTTCTCGGGGAGGTTCTACAGGTTTCACTTTTACGGGGTCAGCCGGAAGGACTGCCGGATTGACTACGGCGAGGTCCTGCGTGGCGCGCGGGAGGCGAAGCCGAAGCTGATACTGTGCGGGGCGAGCGCATACCCGCGCGCGATTGATTTCGAGCGGTTCCGCGAGATAGCGGACGAGGTCGGGGCGTACCTGATGGCGGACATCGCGCACATAGTGGGGCTGGTGGCGGCTGGGGCGCATCCCGACCCCGTGCCGGTGTCGGACGTAGTGACCAGCACCACGCACAAGACACTGCGGGGTCCGCGCGGCGCCATGATCATTTGCAGGAAGGAATACGCGGACAGGGTTGACAAGGCGGTTTTTCCCGGGACGCAGGCGGGTCCGCTGATGCACCAGATCGCCGCCAAGGCGGTGTGCTTCCAGGAGGCGAAATCGTTCGGGTTCAGGGAGTACCAGAAGCAGATCGTGCTCAACGCCCGGGCGCTGGCGGAGACGCTCCTTTCTGAGGGTTTTGATCTGATCTCCGGCGGCACGGACAACCACCTCGTGCTGATCAACGTCGCCGGCATCGGGCTGACGGGGCGGGAAGCCGCGGACATACTCGAGGAGGCGGGGATAATCGTGAACTTCAACACGATACCCTTCGACGAAAAGCCGCCTGCGGTGACGAGCGGCATCCGTCCCGGGACGCCCGCGCTGACGACCCGCGGGATGAAAGAGGAGGAGATGAAGGTAATCGGCAGGATGTTCGGGAAGGTGCTGAAGAACCCCGGCGACGAGGGTGTGCGGCTCAGGGTGAGGGAGGACGTGAGGGGACTGTGCGAGCAGTTCCCCATATACCGGGACCTGATTCAGTGGTGACGCGCGGGTCCGCCCCCCGGCTGACGAATGAAGTGTCCTTATTGCGGACATAAGAACGACCGGGTGCTCGATTCGCGCGCGGTCCGCGACGGCGAAGCCGTGCGCAGGCGCCGCGAGTGCCAGGCGTGCGGGATGCGGTTCACCTCGTACGAGCACATCGAGCAGGTCGAACTGCGCGTGATCAAGAAGAGCGGCGAGCGCGAGCCTTACGACCGCAGCAAGGTACTGATCGGCATCCAGAAGGCGTGCGAGAAGCGCAACATCCCCATAGAGACGATGGAGGCGATAGTGGACGGGGTGGAGACGGAGGCGTTCGCGGGGAGGCACGAGGCGCGCTCGCGCGACATCGGCGAGGCGGTGATGAACGCCCTTATGAACCTCGACGAGGTCGCCTACGTGCGGTTCGCTTCCGTGTACCGCCAGTTCGCCGACACGAACGAGTTTCTGGAAGCCGTAAGTAGATTTCTGCCCGGGAACGCGCGAAAGGAGAGCCGCGAGGAGGGAGCGCGGGATGGGACCGGGGCGCCCCCGAAGGGAAAGAGGGGGAGGAAAAAGAAGAGGTGACGCGTCCGCCGCGCTTCGGGCGGTCCGGCGCGCCGCGGTGATCGCCGCCGCGCTCGCCGCAGCGCTGGCGCGCCCGGATGTCTCCTTTCCGATCTCCGACGTGTGCGAGGACTCGTGCTTCAGGCGCGAAGACCTCGGACTTTTCGACTGCAGGACGGAGATCAGGGAATCCTGTTCCGTCATAATCCCGCAGGGCATGGAATTCGTGATAAACAGGGCGAGGAAGAGCTTCGTCCCTCCGGTGGCGACCGACGTCGAGGCGGCGCCGGACGCGGACGGCGCCTCGGTGATTTTCACGGTCGGGCTGATGCGGCGGAAGGGAAAGGACGAGCCGGCGGACGTGGAAGTCCGTCTGTACTACAGCGTCAACGAGCGCGCCACCTGGCGCGCCGAAAGGATGGAATACGACCCGTTCAGCGAGAAGTGGCATAAGAAGATAACCCTCGAGGACGCCGGGCGGACGGTGCGCTACTTCGTTCAGGCGAAGGACACGGACGGGAACTCGTACGTCGAGATACCGTGCGAGGCGGAGTCGTTTCCGCCGGTGGAAAGCGACTGTCTCGTTCCGCTTTCCATAGACCAGAGCTACGAGGACTACGCGGGTTTCGAGGTGGAGCCTCACTTCGACGTGCTCAGGTCAAGGGTGGGGATGAGCGGCGACGACCTGTACGTGACCATTGAGGCGAACGGGGACATTGACCCCGGACGGGTCTCGCCGACGCGCATAAGCTACTACTTCGCCGCTGTGATGAATCCCGACGGGTGGAACCGGTACGAGCCGTACCAGAACACGGCGATTCTGATCTACGCGCCGATGAAGTTTCTGCCCGCCGACTGCGCCCTCTTCAGGCGGTTCGCCGGCGAGTGGCTGTTCGACACGTCCTCGCTCCGTTGCGCCGCCGGGGGGAGGACCATTCACATGAGCGCGCCCGCGAAACTCGTCCCCGGCAAAAACCCGTCGGGCTGGTTCGTCACGGTGATCGGGACGGGGCAGCTCATAGGCGAGAACTCGGGGATCGTGAAGGACTACACGATGCTTACCGCCGTGCGCGCGGTGGAGAGAATGTTTCCGCCGGGCGGGGGCGCGCAGTGAGCGCCCGGGGCAGAGGGAAACGGAGACGTGGATGGGAGAGGCGCGCCCCGATCTGACGTTCGGCAACATCACGCTCGTTCCCGGGAAACGCGGCGGCGAGTACCCGTTCTGCAACACGCTCGTGATAGACGACGACGCGCGCGCTCTCGTTGACCCCGCGGCGGGCAGGAAAAAGATGACGGCGGTCAGGGAGCAGCGCGACGCGGACGTCATAATCGTCACGCACCACCACGAGGACCACTGGTGGCACAGCTATCTTTTTCCCGGGGCGGAGATATGGATGCACGAAGCCGACGCGGGCGCGATGCGCTCGCTCGACGACCTGTTCAGGCACCAGGGACTGAACGACCCGGCGCTGAGGGAACAGTGGGGGGCGATACTGAAGGAGCGGTTTCACTTTTCCGGGTGGACGCCGCGGCGGCTGAAGTCGGGCGAGACGCTGCGCATCGGCGCGACCGTCGCGCGGGTGGTGCACACGCCGGGGCACACACCAGGGCACATCTGCGTCCACTTTCCCGAGCA
>JBFMFE010000212.1:0-2359 GCA_040752295.1 bacterium | reverse complement strand
GAATGCCTCTTAAAATTTCCATATTCGTCATCCTATTTAATGCCCCGTCCGGGAGGACGGGGTTATTTACTATCGAGAAATGTAGGGCGCGGTCTCCCTGCCTGTGCCGAGCACGGCAGACAGGCCGCGGAACAAAACGGCGCGGCAGGCAGGCGTACCGCGCCGAAAAGGGTTTTTTCGCCGGAATCAACGATTGGAAAGCCGAAATTCTCAAAAAAGCGCCCCGCCGCGCCACCAATCCCCGAAACCACCCGCAAGAACGAAAATTTTTCCCCCGCCACGCCCACCGTACACACTCAACGGGTAAAATAATCCCCTGTAAACGGGTTCCACGGACGTTCACTCCCGGCGCCCCGCACAAAATGCGTCCGGCGGAACCTGCAACACGCAAACGGAGGTATGAAACCATGAAGAGAAGGCTGTTTTCGGAAGAGCACAACATCTACAGGGAGGCGTTCCGGAAGTTCCTTGAAAAAGAGGTGATCCCCTACCACGAACAATGGGAAAAGGACGGAATCGTGTCGCGCGAGGTCTGGCTCAAAGCCGGTCAACAGGGCTTCCTCTGCCCATGGCTCCCCGAGGAGTACGGCGGCAGCGGCGCCGACTTCCTCTACGCGGTGGTCACCGCCGAGGAATGCGCCTTCGCCAGAAACCACGGCTTCGCGATAAGCCTGCACAACGACATCGTCGTGCCCTACGTCGCGACGTTCGGCAGCGCGGACCAGAAGAAGAAATGGCTGCCCAAATGCGCTTCCGGCGAATGCATCACCGCCGTCGCCATGACCGAGCCGGGCGCCGGCTCCGACCTCGCATCCATCAAGACAACGGCGGTCAAGGACGGAGACGATTACGTGATCAACGGGCAGAAGACCTTCATAAGCAACGGCATACTGAACAACCTCGCGGTGGTCGCCGCAAAAACCGATCCCAAAGCCGACCCCCCCCACACGGGCGTGTCGCTCATCGTTGTCGAAGGCGACGCCCCGGGCTACAAACGGGGGCGCAACCTCGAAAAAATCGGTATGCACGCCCAGGACACCTCGGAGCTTTTCTTCGAGGACTGCCGCGTGCCGCGCGCCAACCTCCTCGGGCAGGAGGGGATGGGCTTCATGTACCTCATGCAGAAACTCCAGCCCGAGCGTCTCGTGTGCGCCGTCGGCGCCCAGGCGGCGGCGGAAAGAATACTCGAGGAAACGGTGAAGTACACGAAGGAACGGGTCCAGTTCGGGAGACCAATCTCAAAGTTCCAGTACAACAGGTTCAGGATCGCCGAGATGAAGACGGAGGTGGAGGTCGGGCGCTCGTTCGTGGACAGGCTCATCGAGGAGCACGTGCGGGGCGAGAGCATCATCATGGAGACCTGCATGGCGAAATGGTGGGTCACCGACATGCTCAAGCGGCTCACCGACCAGTGCCTCCAGCTCCACGGCGGCTACGGCTACATGCTCGAATACCCAATCGCGAAGGCGTACCTGGACGTCCGCGTCCAGACCATCTTCGCCGGAACCAACGAGATAATGAAGGAAGTGATCGGGCGGCAGATGGGGTTGTGAGCCGGTCGCGCACGCCAAAAAGCGCCCGTTTCCAGGCGCTTTTGCTTGCTTGAGGCAACCTGTCGGTGAGTTCAGGTTACCTCGAATATGGTGCCGCGCAGAATTTCCCTTACGATTTCTTCCGCGGAGAGCTTGTGAACGCCTTCTTCGAGCTTCTGCTTGATTTCCTTGACGGACTGGGAACCGGTCTCCACCTCGTCGTACTTTTTCCGCAGAGAGTGGAGAAGCTTCGCCCTCGAGGAGACGGTGACTTTATCGGTTTCGGTCTTTTTCGTGCCTTCGAGCGTCTTTTCATAGCCGGAAGTGACATTGGCTGTCCCGGAGACTTTCTTCGGCACCTCGTTTCCCGAAATGTTGTTGACTACCATCGCTTCCACCTTCTTTTCATTAGATATATCGGCAAGATTGTGAAAAACCTTAATACGGGCGGTTGAAATTTTTTACGCGGCACTGGGAACTCATGCCGCGGTGCGGCGGCGGTGGGACGGGGGTGGAGAACGTATTATGGACGACGGGGATTAAAAGACAGCTTGTCAACAACAGTATTTTCGTTATATATATAGATTTTTTGGAAGACAGAGGCGGATTTATTTGGTAATAATTTATTATTATTCATAATAATAGTGCATTATAACGGCAATAATGGGGCTTGACAAAAGAATAGAAGTATTATATATTAATACTGAACAGTACTACGTTTTTCCTCACGCGGCAAGAGTGATTTCCGGCAATCTGTCTAAGTCGGCGTTTTCGAGGATGAATAAAGCGATGTCGGAGTGATTATCCGCAGCGAAGAGATATTCGGG
>JBFMFE010000211.1:0-8096 GCA_040752295.1 bacterium | reverse complement strand
CCGCACTCCAAGGCGTTTCGCGCATATTGATTTTCGCATGATCGGATTTGCATCGGACATAAATAAAATTCATCTGTCTTTAAAGCTTCCTCCGTGGAGCGGGAACCAAAAAGTACGAAAGTTCACTACTCTTCTGAGAACTATTTTTTTGCTTTTGCTGCTTGAACAAACCGTGTGCATAGCTTGCTGCTCTGCATGGCAGTTGGGTCCCGAACACTGGAAGGCGCCTCGGATTGTGCACGGTCCCTTTGATGAAAACTACGCCTCGCGGATTGTACGGAAACTTGCTATCCAGAATTCTGTAGAACAAAAATTTGCCAGGAAGTTGAGTTTGTCCATGTCACCGAATGGTGATTATTGGTTCAGTGTTCGCAACGAACGCGAAGAGAAAAGCGGCGTGTGCACGAGTTTGGTTTACGTGTATCGGGGACTGGTGCATCTGGATGAAATTCAATTAAAAGATCACGCTTGCGATGTAGCGCCTGTTGCGGGATGGCTTGGGGAAAAGATTGTTACCATTCGAGTGTGGTGGAATCAGGATACTGGCTCGGACCTCATTTACGATGTGGAAGAAGATAAGTTTATCTATCAAGACATGATACGTGATGGGACGAGAGAATTTCTTGAGACACATCCGGAACTGAAAGGCTTGAAGGAATTTATGGTCGACCTGCGCAGACCGGAGGCACAAAGCATTGCGGATTTCAAAGAAGCCCTCACCACATTGCCGGTGGGCGACTGGGAGTCTATCCCTAAAGCCGTCAAGGCATATCGTGACATTTTTCTGAAAGATAAAACAAATGCACAAGCAGGATTAAGAATGTTTCGGGATTTCTATCACCGAGTTCTCTATGAATCGGACTTAGAGCCCTACCGAGATGCAAAACTAAATAATGTTCTGCATGAGATGGCTACCTTCGCACCTAACCGGTGGGTGAATCCTATCCCCTATTTTCGGAAGGCAAAAGACACGAAGGCAGAGGAGATACGCAAGAAGTACTCAAATGAACTGAATGTGCTGTACGCCTATCAAGATTCTGGATTTGGTTTCCATATGGGAGAGGGGGATTGGTACACCGAGGAGGATTTCAGTTTCCTTTCGGAGAAGGTTCTTAACGGGTTTGATTTCGAGCTCAAGGAATTCATCATATTCATGATTCATGAGAACCAGCAGCGGGTCCTCCATGATGCGGCGTTGGTCATTGGCTGGGACGACTTGAGAAAGCGGATCATCCGATGGGAGGATTTTGCGAAGAAACACCCACATTTACTCGAAACTTTCACAGAGGTAGAAGGATACTATACTAACCGGATTTTAAAACGGCAAGTTAGACTTTATCTGACGGGGGAAGCTAACACCCCGGCTTACGAGAATGAGAAAATTGTGCCTGAGTTGCAAAAAAGTTATGAGCGGTTTCTTGTGGAGAACCGCGATTCGCGGTTCTATCCAACAATCAGAGCGGTCTATCAGATTCTGAAGAAGAATGGTTTCCATCGTAGTGTGGAACTTGATGAATATTTCAAACAATTTTACTAATTTCGCACAATCTGAACAATCGGGGGTAAAACGGGATACCCTTCAAGCGATTGCCCTGTTCCCTGATAACAGAGACAACCGCAAGAAACACGCGCTGGAAAGAAATCCCGGGTTGAAGTAAAATAAAATCGTGAAGAAGCTGAAGCTTTACGTCGAGACATCGGTCTGGAATTTCCTGTTTGCGGAGGACGCGCCGGATAAACGTGCTCTGACTGAAAGGCTGTTTGAAGAGATAGAAACGGGAAAATATGACATTTTCATATCGGACGTCGTCGAAAAGGAACTCGGCAATGCGCCCGAGGAAGTCGAAAACAGGCTTGTCGGAGCGTTGAAGAAATATCGTCCAAAAATGTTAGAGTACTCTGAAGAATCAAGAGGACTCGTTTATTATTACATTGGCAATGGGTTGCTGTCGGAAGAGCAACTGGCGGATCTTTCACATGTCGCCCTTGCGACTGAAAATGAGATTGATATTCTGGTAAGCTGGAATCTGAAACATATTGTAAGAATGAAAACGAAAACGATGGTAAACGAATTGAATCATCTACGGGGCCTTCGCGGGATTGAAATATGTACGCCGAAAGAGGTGCTTGAATATGACAGATAATGAATCAAAAGCGATGGTTGAAATCAGGAAAATCAGGGCAGAGCTTTCCAAGGAGTTGAAAGGAATGTCTCCCGAGGAACAAGTTGCGTTTATAAAGGAAGGCGCACTTGAATTCGAGAAAAGACACGGACTCGATCTGCCGCGTGTTAAGAAAGTTCCGTCGAAAAGCCAATAGGGGTTTTACATTTTACAGGGGCAAGATGAAGAAGAGGGTGGCTGTTGTGGGTGCGGGGATTGCGGGGCTTGGGGCGGCGTACTCGCTGGGGGTGCGAGGGTTTGAGGCGGAGGTGTTCGAGCGGGAAGAGCGCCCGGGGGGGCGGATGCTGACGGACCGGTCGGTTGAGGGGTTCGCGGTTGACGCTGGCGCGCAGTTCTTCTACGACGTCTACGAGAACACCTTCCGCCTCTGCCGGGAACTGGGCATCGCCGGCAGACTGGAAAAGTTCGAAAGCCCCTACGGAGTCTTCCGGGACGGAAAAATCCACAGGCTCGATCCCCCGGCGAAAAACCCGCTGTCGCTCTTCGCCTTCGGAGGACTTTCCCCGCGCGCGAAGGCGAAACTCTTCAGGCTGATCCCGGTGCTCGCCGTCAACTACCGCCGCCTCTCGCTCAACCACCCGGAGCGATGGGAGCGGCTGGACCGCGCGGACTGCGCCGCTTACTCGCTCCGCCACCTCAGCCGCGAACTCCTCGAATACCTCGTCCAGCCGCTCATCTCCGGGCTGTGCCTCGGCGAGCCGGAACGCGTCTCGGCGGTCGTGATGCTCTCCGGGCTGAAGTTCCAGATGCTCAGCAGACTCTACGCTCTGCGGGGAGGGATAGACGTTCTGCCCCGGACGCTCGCGGAGCGGTGCCGCGTTCACTACGGAACGCCCGTCACGCGGATCGTCCTCGGCGGCGGCGCGGCGCGCGGCGTGGCGGTCGGGGGGGACGGCGGCGCACGGACGCTCGAATACGACGCCGTCGTGTGCGCCGTCCCGGGCGACGCGGCGCCGGGACTCATCCCCGACGCCCCGCCCCAAATCCTCTCGTTCCTCAAAAGCGTCGAATACTCCACCGGCATAATCGCCGCGTTCGGACTCGGCGAAAAACTGTTCAAGGAGACCTACGCCGTGGCGGTCCCGCGCGCGAGCGGGATGAGCGTCACGGCGCTGTCCGAAAACACGAACAAGTCCCCATCCTCGGCGCCCGCCGGAAAGGGCGTCGCCCTCGCCTTCCTCTCCGGCAGGGCGAGCGGGGAGATGCTCGACTCGCACGACGACGCCGTCGCAGCCGCCGCGCTGCGCGAAATCGCCGCGATAATCCCCGGCGCGCCGGAACCCGTCTTCTCAAGGGTCTACAGATGGAAGCCCGGACTGGTCCTTTTCAACCCCGGGTACGTCTCCGAAATGAACCGTTTCAGGCGCGAGGAGCGGAACGTCCGCGGGCTGTTCTTCGCGGGCGACTACATGATGACAGCCTCGGTGGAAGGCTCGCTGACGAGCGGACTCCAGGCGGCGGAGCGGGCGGAAAAATTTTTAACTGGAACATGAACCGTAACGGGCGGTAAAATACGGAGGTAACCGAACGGACGGCTGGAGAAGGAAATGAAGACGCGCGGATTGAGCCGGGAAGAGCGCGCGTTGCGGCGGGTGATGCTGTTCTGGGGCGGGCTGTTCGCGCTCGCCTGGGCGGGGTTTCTTGTTCCCGCGCTGACGCAGAAGGAAGACCGGCGGCGGCTGGACGTTTTCGTGCCGCTGAACCTGCTTGCCGGAAACGCGATGCCGCGGCGGAAACGTGTTTCCGGCAGAGCGAACGACCGTGAGGACTTCTGGCTGGTCTTAGCCATGTCCAACATGGCGCTCGTGACGCTGTTCGCGTACGCCGTGGCGGCCTCCCCCCGGCGGTTCAAGCACCTCAGCCTGCCGCTGCTCGCGTCCAAGGTCAACTCCGCGCTTTTATATCTCCTGTTTTACCTGAAAACGGGCAAGCCTCATTACCTCGCCGGTTTCTTCTTCGACGCAACGCCCTTTGTGACGATCATTCAAGCGTATGCGAAAGCGCTGTAGAGAAAATCGCGCGGGACCCTCCCGTTCATGCGCGGAAAAGGACGTAAGACGTGACATTCGGAGAAATCCTGGCGAAAAGGGCTGAACTCAACCCCTCCGACGTCGCCGTCGTGTTCGGGGACAGGCGCTTCACCTACCGCGAGCTGCACTCGCGCACGAACAGGCTCGCCGACGCGCTCGGCGCGCGGGGGCTGCGCAAAGGAGCGAGAGCCGCCGCCCTCATGTTCAACTCCAGCGAGTTCATCGAAATTTACTTCGCACTCGCGAAGTCGGGCGCAGTCATGGTCCCCGTCAATTTCCGCCTCGCCCCGCCGGAGATTCTCCACGTCCTGAACGACTCCGGCGCGGAAATCCTCTTCTACGGAAACGAACAGAAAGACAAGGTCGAAGCGCTGAAAGGCGAAAAATCCGCCGTCAGGGAATTCATTCCCCTCGGACCCGTGTACGACCGGCTGCTCGACTCCGGCGCGGACAGGACGCCCGACGCCGGCGTGAGCATGGACGACCCGCAGATCATAATGTACACGTCCGGCACGACGGGAAAACCCAAGGGCGCCACACTGACGCACGGCAACTCGGTGTGGAACTCGATCAACGGCATAATAGACTTCGGCATAAGAAAAGATGACGTCACGCTCGTGTGCGCTCCCATGTTCCACGTGGGCGCGCTGAACATACTGACTACGCCCCACCTGCACATCGGCGGGCGCGTCGTGATCACGTCCGTTTTCAACCCGTCCGAGGCCCTGAAGCTCATCGAGAAGGAGAAGGCAACCAACATGTTCGCCGTCCCCACGATGTTCGAGTTCATGCTCAAGGCGCCGGAAATCGAGACCGCCGACCTCTCCTCCCTCCGCTACTTCGTCACCGGCGGCTCGCCGTGCCCGGTCCCCCTCATCGAGGAATACTCCAGAAGGCTCGGCGTCGTCTTCCTCCAGGGCTACGGGCTGACCGAATCGTCCCCCAGCGCGCTCCTTCTCAAACACGAGGACGCGCTCCGGAAGGCAGGCTCGGTGGGCAAGCCCTTCGTGCACGTGGACGTGAAGGTTGTGAACGCCGCCGGCGCGCCGGCGGCGCCAGGCGAGGTGGGCGAGATCATCATCAGGGGCCCCACCGTCATGAAGGGATACTGGAACAACCCGGACGCCACGGCGGAGGCGGTACGCGGCGGCTGGCTCTACACCGGCGACCTCGCCCGCGTGGACGACGAGGGCTACATTTACATCGTTGACCGCAGGAAAGACATGATCATCAGCGGCGGCGAAAATATCTACCCCGCCGAGATCGAAGCGGTTCTCGTCACCCACGACGCCGTCGCGGAAGCCGGCGTCATCGGCGTCCCCGACGAAAAATGGGGCGAGACGCCTCTCGCCCTCATCGTCAGAAAACAGGACGCCGACCCCTCGCCCGACGAGATCATCGCCTTCTGCCGGAAAAACCTCGCGCCGTACAAATGCCCGAAGAGGATCGAGTTCGTGGAGTCACTACCCCGGACCCCGACGGGCAAGATACTTAAAAAGGAATTGAGGGAAACCCACGGGAAAGGAGGGGGGCTGGGTTGACGATAGTCATCGCGGCGGCGGCGGCGCTCGTCATACTCGCCGCCGTCATCGCCCTCGCGCGCGGGAGAAAAGCCCAGCCCGCGCCGCTCACGCCGGAACGGATTGACGCGCTCGTCGCCCTCCCCGCGGGCGACGGCACGAACGGGCTGGGCGTCGTCTTCGCCAAACTCTTCCGCCAGGTCTTCGAGCAGAACCCCGAACGCCTCCCCATACTCGAACGCATGAACGTGGTCATCGGCATACAGGACACGATCGTGCAGAGCACCGCGATAACGATGACATTCAGGAACCGTTCCGTCACCATCGAAAACGGCGTCCGGGGCAAACCCGACGTATGCATCGAGGGCGACATCGAGACGCTCGTGACGCTGCCGGCGCTGATGCGCAGCCCCGCGGGGCTGTTCCTCAAGCCCGAGGGGCGGAACGCGCTCCGCAGGTTCGCGCGCGGGGAACTGAAAATCCGCGGGCTTCTCTCCAACACCGGGAGCTTCAGAAGCTTCAGGCGGCTGATACGATGAACGAACGGCGGGACGCGGAAAACGCCGCTCCGCGGGAAAAAGTCTTCCTGTACGAGCAGGAGGAATACGACGTCGCCGCCATACGCGAAAAGGTCGTCCGCATGGCGACCGACGCCGGACTCGACGTCGCCGGCAGAACCGTCCTGCTGAAACCCAGCTTCGTGTATCCCGGACGCGGCGACCACCTCCGGGGAATAACAACGCAGGTGGAATTCATCGGCGGCGCGGCAAGGGGACTGAAGGACCTGGGCGCCGCGAAGGTCATGGTCGCGGAAAACTCGGTGGTGGGCGTCGCGCGCGTCGCCTTCAACGCCACGGGTGTGAAAAGCTTCATCGAGGGCTGCGCCGTGCCCGTCTACCTCGACGAGCAGAAATACGTCAAGCACCGCGTCGAAAACGCGCTCGTGCAGGGCACCTTCATCGTCCCGAAGATATGGCTCGCCGCCGACGTCTTCATCTCCCTCCCGAAGATAAAGACCAACCTCTTCACCGACGTCTCGCTCTCCGTCAAAAACTCGATGGGCTTCCTCGGTCAGCTCCAGAAGGCGGAATGCCACGACTGGCGCCTCCACCGCAAGCTCGTGGACCTCTTCCGCGTCCGCCCGCCGGACTTCGTCATGGCGGACAGCATCTACGCCGGTCAGGGGCAGGGTCCCATGTGCGCAGAACCGTTCCCGCTGGGCGTGATGATCGGCGGAAAAAACGCCCTCGCCGTGGACTCCGTCTCATGCCACATGATGGGTTACGATCCCTCCGAGGTCGAGCACATAAGGCTCCTCGGCGAAGCGGGCATGGGACCAATCGATCTGAACCGAATCGAGATCAACGACAGTGAGCTTCTGAAAAGGGCGCGCAGATTCGAACGCCCCGACTGGCGCATCAAGGACGTGTCCCCCAGAATCCACGTCTATCAGGGCGCGGAGTTCTACTGCCCCGGCGGATGCGCCGGACTCGTCCGCGGCATTCTCGACCCCTGGCTCATCCACTACGGTCCCGAAAACGTGCAGGAAATGAACATCATTCTCGGAAAGCCCATCGTCGAGATGGTCCCGCGCCTCGACCCGAAACGCACCCTCGTGCTCGGAGACTGCGCCGCCCCCTACAGGGACAAGGGAATGTTCATCCCAGGCTGCCCGCCGCTTCCCATAAACTCTGGACTCAACATCGTCAGGATGCAGGGCTTCCTCGACCCGCCGCTCAACTTCCTCGTCCTCGCGCGCAGCTACATGGGCTTCACGCGGTGGGCGGCGCGCGAACTCGTCGCCGAAAGAAAAAGCCCCTTCCGCGAGGAAAACCCCATCATGTTCCCCTACCTCGCGCTCACGTACATGAAATACTACACGTTCAAATTCCTGAAACTTTTCGCCTTCTGGAAATGAACGCCTCCGGGCGGCTCACCCCGGATCAGCTCGCCCTCACGAACTTCCCGTCTTCCTCGGCGATCATCCCCCGCGCGGCGAGCCTCTCGAGGTGCTTTCTCACCATCGCGCGCTCGCTGTACCTGTAGAACATCTCAGGGGACCGCCGCCTCCCGTACACGATCCACCTGTCGGTCAGTTCCTCCAGCCCGAGCGGGACCTTCAGCGCCTCCAGTATCCTCTCGTCGCGGTCGAATATCACCTGCCTGTACGCCGCCGCGGGTCCGGCGACGTCCTCGAGCGGACGACCGTGCGACGGGACGTAGTGCCGGGCGGGGATGCCGGCGGCGACCTCGATGGAGGCGAGGAACCGGTCAATGTCGCTCCCCTCGTCGCCGTACCACGGACCGAACCGCGACATGTCAACGTCGGCGAGGTAAAGAACCTCCTGCTCGGGAAAGTGGAC
>JBFMFE010000210.1:0-12248 GCA_040752295.1 bacterium | reverse complement strand
GTTCCGGTCGTAAGCTACCTTGCCCTCCGGGGCAGGTGCAGAATATGCGGGGAACCGATCTCAATCGTCTATCCTGTTGTGGAGATCGCCGCCGGCGCGTGCTACTTTTTCGTCGCGCTCCACTCGCCGGACAAGCCGGCGCTCCTCAAGGGGATTTTTCTCGCCTCGGCGCTCATTGTCGTTTTCTTCATAGACCTGCGCCACATGATCATCCCCGACGCCATAGTTCTGCCGGGGCTTGAGATCGGGCTGCTCATCGCGGTTTTCGAGGGACGGTTCTGGGACTCCGTCCTCGGCGCGGCGGCTGGAATCGCGGTCTTTACGCTCATCGCCGAAATGGCGGTCGGGCTGTTCGGCAGGGAAGGCATGGGAGGCGGCGACGTCAAGCTCGCGGGCATGATAGGCGCATTCGTCGGCGCGAAGCTCATATTCCTCGTCACCTTCCTGTCTTTTCTCATCGGCGGAATCGTTGTTATGCCCGCCGTGATTCTGGGTAAAAGGAGTATGAGGGACCCGATACCATTCGGTCCCATGTTAGCCTGCGGGGCGCTCATAACGCTGCTGACGGGCGACGGCATTCTGGAGGCGTATTTGAAGCTATGGACGCTCTGACCCCCCCCGGAGACCAGAAAGGTCTCACGCTCATCGAAGCCATCGTCGCCTACGCCATTTTAGTGACGATTCTCAGCTCCACGCTCGTCCTCTACCAGAGCGGCATCGGGAAAATGGCGCACAGCAAGCTCAAACGCCAGGCGCACACCTGCGGCACGCTCCTCATGGAATACCTCCAGGACGTCCCGCCCGACGCCATATTCTCCGGCACGGGCGGCGCGCTCCACACCAGCAACTTCTCCACCGGCTCGCCCGCCTTCATGGACCTCCCCGATTTTCTCAGCGCTTCCGGCGGCGCATTCTGCATGACAATGTCAACCGACCCCGACATCCAGCTCCAGTACATGATCTGCCCCGGATGCGAATACTGCAACGTGAGCGTCCTCGAAGGGTATCCCTGCAACCTCGACACCAATGCGATCTCGTGCCTATACTACATACAGGTGAGGCTCAAATGGAATTCGCCCTACGGCAGAGCCGGATGGCTCGATTTCCACGTCAAACGCTTCAAACCCTATATGTCGAAATGCGCCACGGCGGGCTGCGGGGGCTGTTCCGCCGTCATTTCGAGCATGCCGTGTATTCTGCCGCCGCCGACGTGATCGCCATGACCGTCTTCGCAAGCATGAAATCGTCTTCGGTCTTCGGGCTTCGGGCTTCAGGCTTCAGACCGGGGATGCGCGCGCGCATGAAATCGCCCCTCGGGCGCCTCTCCTCGGCGCTCGGTCTCGGTCTGCCGGAAATGCTCATAGCGTTCTCCATAATGTTCATCGTCTCCGCGGCGGTCGCCAACGTCATGGTCAACACCGCCAGGGCATACGTCACCACATCCGACCAGTCGCTCGTACAGGGCAACGCCAAGTGGGCGCTCGACCGCATGATCACCGAAATCCGCGCAGCGGAACCCGGTGGCTCCATATTCGGGACGTCCGACGCCGACTCGATCAGCTTCGTCAAGCACGGAGAAGACCTCGAAGGACTGTGGGGACTGCCCAACGCCGGCGAGTCCGACACCGTGTGCTACCAATTCTGCCCGCCCTTCGGCTCGCCCACGAGCGAGTCCTACCAGCCCGGCTACATACAGCGCGGAGTCAACTCCGCGAGCAACGCCGCCTGCGCGGGCATGAGCTGCAATCCCGCCGACGGAACGCGCATAACCGACAACCACACGGACATCCGCGCCCTCAGCATCAGCTATTGCGTCCCATCGGGCGCAGCGACGGGCGAACTGAGCTGCTACACCTCGCCCGCCCTCGCCGACCCCGACCCGAGCCACGATTACGTCTGGCTTGTCGCCGTCACGATGACCGCGGCAAGAAGGGCGAACCTCATCGTGGGCACCGATCCCGTGACGTTCGAGCTGAAATCCTCCGTTCAGCCCAGAACCATATACCTCACGTCTCTCAGCGACGACAAAGACTACGACGGGACGTGCGACATCTGCGAGGGAGTCTGGTGCGCGCCGCTCTGTATATGAACGTTATGACGATCAATTTTTCAACAACTATGGCGGTGGAGAATCAGGTTGTTTGATTATGCAATAAAACAGATCTATAATTTTCCTTGAAAGGGGATGATGGCATCGCTGGAAACAACAAAACTGTCGTCAAAAGGACATCTAAAAATCCCTTTATCCATACGTAATAAACCTGGATTGAAGGAAGGCAATGTATTCGCGGTATATGCGCTGGATGACGAGATTCGTAATTAAAAGGCTGCGGGTGCCCTCGGACCTGGAAGCGTTAGAAAAACTTATCGAATGGGGCGCACGGTCATCGAAAAGAAAGGGTGTTACGCAAAATGATATATTAAGATTGTGCGCAAGTAAACGAGATCGAATACATTGTTACGATAGACACGGACTTGCTTAAGATGAAAGGACACAGAGGGGCAAGAATCATCAGTCCGAAGCAGTTTTTGGAGAAGTTTTATGTGCTTTGAGTACACGTTTTCACAGAAACGGAGGGAAAGACCATGACTCTGCGGCGATTCCTCAAAAACGGCGAACGCGGAAGCGGTCTGATACTCGCGATCGTCTCCGCGCTCGTGCTCTCGATGATAGGGGGCACATTCGCCATGCTTGTCCAGAACGAATCGCGCAACGCCTCGCGCGTCGGCGCGCGCGAACAGGCTCTCTACGTCGCCGAGTCCGCCCTCCAGGAGGTCCTCTTCATCCGCACACTCGCCGCCGAAAACATGTGCTACCCCTTCGTCTCGCTCACACCCCAGCAGCAGAACATCCTCACCGGCAGCGGACTGCCCCTCGGAGGCAGCGTCAGCATAGCGGGACTCTGCGACGAGGAGTCCAGCTTCGACGTGGACCCCACCGACCCCGACAACGACTTCCTCCCGTGCTGGCCCTACAACGAAGCGCTCTACGGCGAAACGTTCCTCTTCCCGCCGCACTACTGCAACGACGGCTCCAACCCGAGCGGCGACGGCTCCCAGCCCGGCGACGGCATGTGCGCCAACTTCAACCCCCTCGCCTGGTGGCCATACGACAACTCCATGCCCGACGGCATCGGCTGGATGCCCATGAACGAAACCGTCTCCAAACCCCTCTCCCTCTCCGACTCTAAAACCGAAGCCGGCAGCCAGCGCTATACCACCGCCTTCTTCACCACCTGCGGCGACGACTTCGCCCGCGGCGAGGACACCACCACCGAACCCGCCGCAAGCCAGGTCTGCATCTCCCCTCCATGCGACAGAAGGGTCCTCTTCCTCTCCGTCGTCTCCGTCGGCGAAGTCATGACGAAGGACAACGAAAGAGTCCAGCGCTCAGTCAAAATAGACATCCACCCTTCCGCGCTCTACACCGGCGTCATTGACCAGTACGTTGACATCACGGGCATGGTCTCCACCAACATAAACGGACCCATACACATCAACGGGTGGTGGGACAGCGACAGCAACACCTGGCGCGCGTTCTTCGCCGCCTTCAGCGCGTCACTCGCCCCCATCTACACCGCCTTCGACCCACCCGAACTCATCAGCGTCAGCTACCCCGAAGACCCCACCAACCCCGACTGGCAGCCCGTCTTCCCTATCATCGGCTCCCTCGGCTACATCAACTGGATACACCTCCCCATCCGCCTCGAAATGCCCAACGTCAACTGGAACAAGTGGCTCGACAGAATGAAACAGCTCTACCAGGACGCGCTCTCGCTGCCCAACTCCCAACTCCTGAGAATGAGCGACTACAACAACGCCAACATGTACGACACCGACGGCGACGGCACCGTTGATTACCCATGCGACGACGCCGGCGGCTCCGGTCAATCCGACGAATGCCGCGACAACGACAACTGGCTCAACTGGAAGTGCCCCAAAAACGCCCCCGACTCCGGCAGAATCCACAACTGCCGCTCCTCAGGCTACGCCGTCTGGCAGGACACCTTCTTCGACCTCTTCGACAACAACACCGGCAATAAAGTCTCCGGCGCCGAAAGCCCCCCCGACCTCACAGGCGTAGGCGTCGGCGTGAGAGACAAAAGCCTCCGCTACCGCCAGAAGGACATCTTCCGCTTCGACTGGACCAACCCCGCCTGCAGCTTCACCAACATCGCCGCGTGCTTCATACAGACCGTCAACCGCCCGCAGTTCGTCTTCATGGGCTACCACGAGTTCCGCGGCAAGGCTTTCGTTGACGGCGCAATCGGCATCGGCACTCGCACGCCATACCACACCTGCGGCACGGGCGACGGAGTCCCCTTCTGCATCAGCTTCTCCATAATCGGCTTCACCGTCGAATTCGGCATCCCCCACTGGCACATCGGCAAGGTCAAAATCCTCGGCGAAGCCGTCTTCAACGGCAGGCTCTACATGGCGGACTACGTCAACATCGCCGGCGGCGCGGTCTACGCCGACGAGGACGTCATCAAGGACGAGGCGAGCGGCGTGGACATCACGCTCGACCTCAGCGGACTTCTCTGCTGGCTCTTCGGCGGCGGACTCGTCTGCGACATCGTCATGGCGGTGCTGAACCCCATAATCCAGACCATAATCCCCTGGTGGCCCACGCTCGATCTCACGAACAACGGACTCATAGACAACCAGGCGTACCTCGACATTGACGGGGGCAACCTCGGAACCGTGGTGAATTCAGGCTCGCTTTTCACGCGGGGCAGCTTCAGCTACGAAGCCCCCGCCTTCGACCTCGCGCTCTTCCTCATAGACAGGTTCCTGTCGCTCTTCCTCCCCTTCCTCAACCTCGAACCCGCCATTGACCCCATCCGCATCTACAACTTCGGCGCAATCGTCGCCGCCGGGAAATACACGGGGGGCAGATGGTACGGCGGCGACATCACGCTCGACTCCCACCCCCGCATGGACTTCATGACGTGCGACCCCACGGGCGACGGCATATGCGACAGCTCCGGCGAGGCAAGCACGGGCTACGCCATCGCGCGCGGCAAACTCGCCGTCAAAAGCGACATTATCTCGCACTATGGCGCCGGCGGACTCTTCCAGACCTGCTCCGTTCTCGGCTTCGGTCTCGACCCCTCCTGCGCCGCCGCGGGCATATTCTACTCCGGCGGCATCGTCGAACAGGGCGAAAACGCCATGTACAGGGAGGAATGGACGAAAACCGCCGACGGAACGTACCTCCCGGGAACGCAGCTCACCGGCGAAAAAGCCGACTCCAAGATGTTCTCAAGCGAACACTGCCTCAGCCTCGAGGAACCCGACTTCTGGGCGGACCCCGTCGGCAACTTCCTGTGCTGGGTCCCCTTCATACTCACCGGCGACATCTCCGAGTTCAACATCCGCGGTCACGTTTTCGCGGGCAAGGTCGGCGGCATGCCGCGTGTCGAGATGCGTCTCGACCAGGACCCCTCCGTCCGCCACGACGCGATAACGAGGGAATACTTCAAGGACTTCGGGGAGGTAGCCGACTGGATGGAAATTCTCCCGCCCGAGATAACCTCTCTGGCGGACTTGTAAAAAACGGCAGGGTATCCGGTGTTTTTGCGGGCGGCGTGTGCCTGCCCGCGCCGCAGAGCAAGGCGGCGCGTGCATGGCGGCAGACCGGCGGCGGGCGGTGTGCGCCGCCGTTCGGTTTTGCGATAATATGCACGGGAATCGAGTTCAGGTCTGCAATTCCAACCATTTGTGGTCATAATTTCAATATGTAATCAAATTGGTTCGATTATCTCAAAATATATCAATATTATTAAGATATACGCTGATTATTTAAGAATATAAGTTGATAAACAGAAAAATAAGGTCTTAATCTCTTCTTATTTTGAACATTTCACATTCTTTTCCTTATTTTCGACTGTTTGAAATTTCACCGCTTAATGGGATTTTAATTGCAGTATTTATGGCGCTTATTGTCTGCCCGGCTCGGAGAGGAGGTGAAATTCCTTGGACATGCCGCAGGCGGACAGGCTTGAACCGGATGGACGGGTCGAACGGCTGTAAGGAAACATGGAAACTTACTCCCGGCGCCTGAAATCCGGACTATTGTGATTCCAAGGAGGTTATGATGAAGAAAGCGTCAGGTTTCACAGCCGCGGTCGCCTTTTTCTTCGCGCTCAGCGCGATCGCCGGCGCCAAAACCGTCGGCGTCACGGTCGGTGACAAGGAGCTTAAAGCCGACATCGGCGTCCTCGGACAGCTCGTTTACGTATCCGACAAGAGCGACCAGATCGTCAGCGACACCTTCGACGTGAACAGGCTGAGGATCAGCATAGATTCCCAGCCCGCCGACGCCGTGAAGGTCAAAGCCTCGCTGGAGGAATCGGGCAATCTCTCACCGCTCACTCCCGGACTGGGAGGGCTGGGCGGCAGGTACGGCGAATCCAGCGGCGCCGCGGGGTCAAGACTCGTTGACCTCTACGTTGACCTCACCTACCTCGACTGGGTGACGGTCCGCGCGGGGCAGTTCCCGCTTCCGATGGGTCTCGAACTGACCGCCGACGAGTACGGTCTCGAAACCATCAACTACTCCCAGCTCACCTCCGCGTTCGTTCACCGCGACAGGGGCATAATGTTCTTCGGCGACGCCGGCGACGATGAGATCTTCGACTGGGCTATCGGCGTCGTGAACGGCGCGGGCGCGGAAACCGCCGCAGCGCTCGCCATCTCCGGCGCGGTCACCGGCGCGGTCAACGACACAAACGACCGCAAAGACTGGTTCGCGCTCCTCGGCGTGACCCCGATCTCCAACCTGTATTTTGAGAGCTGGTACTACGACGGCACAACCACCTGCGTCGCGGGCGTCTGCAACGCCACACAGACCACAAGCTCCGACATTGACCTCTGGGGGCTTGCGCTCGACTGGTCCTACTACAACTTCCGCTTCGCCGGCGAGTACGCGCAGCTCAAGTACAGCAACGCCGCCGCCTTCACGATGAAGCAGAAGGACTGGTACCTGCACGGCTCCTACAAGATCCCCGAGACCGATCTCCAGCTGGTCCTCCGCTACGACCGCTTCGACGAGAACACCTCCACCGCCAACAACGAGATCAAGGTCACGACCGTCGGGCTGAACTGGGACTTCGAGGACAACGTCAGGCTCCAGCTCAACCACGAGTTCGTGACGATGGGCACGGGGACGACCAACGCCGCCGGCGCGCTGCTCTACGGCGAGCCGTCGGTCACGGGCGGTCTCTCCGGCGAGGAGGACAGGACGACCCTCCAGCTCTCCTTCCGGATATAATCCGCGCGGGAAGTGCCGGAAAAGCAAAGAAGGCGCCTGAAAAGGCGCCTTTTTTTTGTGCCGGGCATGTTCCGCGGACCGTGAAAAACGAAGTGGACGCCGAGAACCCGCCTGCGCCGCCTGTCTGCCGTGCCGGGCACGGCACAGGCAGGCAGAAGACAGGCTGCAATACCGGGCGGCGTTATTTTTTTCCTCATGTGATATTAATGGTATTCTTCATAAAAGCGACAGATTCCGATTCCTCGCGGCCCGGTGGGTAGTCTTCAGCGGCGAATTCGCTCAAAATGTCCGTAAATCCTCGCAGCTTCATTGCTTGGGCCGGTCATGTTTGATCATAGGCTCTCAGAAATTCGTCTCTCGGAATGCCCGCCTGAGTACAAGCTGTTCTCAAGGTTGATCCTTTGATTTTATTGTGATTTGGCAGAGTCATAGGCGTTTGTGTTCCATCAGGGTTTTCCCGAACCATTGCTATATGCTCCCTTTCGCGGACAAGACAAAATCCCAACGATTCGAAAGTCCTGATTACTCTGTATTTTGGAACATCAACCGGGAACTTGGACATCAGACTGCCACACCCGTCTCGGCAATAAAGGCTTCCAGCACTGGTGATTCTTCTTCGACAGAGTCCATGCCGAAAGTTTCGATGTGAAAGCTGATGGCCGACTTCACATCGGCGAGCGCTTCTTCGTAAGTATCGCCTTCTCCGACGACGATTCCTTTAAGTCCCAGTGGGTATGCAACATAACCGTCGGGATGTTTCTCCACAATTATCTTGAATTGCTTCATTTCGGCACTCTCCTTTTTGCTTTCATAAAATTTGTTTCATATCTTCACCTTAAAAACTTTCTCCTTCTCCGGCGCGTCGTCCGCGAAAAGGAAATTCCAGACCGATGTCTCAATGTACAACTTCAGCTTCTTCATATTTTTATTTTACTTCAATCCGGGATTTCTTTCCAGCGTGGCGGGTTTTGTTGTTGTGGTAACAGGGGAAAAAATCCACAAATCGCAATGGGCTTTACTGCATATTTAATGCCTGACACCCTGCCCACCCTGCCTGACATTTAATGCCTGACACCCTGCCTTCTGCCTAATCTCTACTGCCTGTCGACTATGCAATCCACCCAGGCGCTTTCCGTGGTCGTGTCTGCAATCTTCTTCTGCCCCGTGCCGTCATTGTTGACCAGGTATATGGACCTGTTATTGTCGTCGGAGGTGTTGAAAAAAGCTATCTTCTGGCTGTCCTGCGACCAAGCCGCGTTGATAACCGCTCTGATGCTGCCATTTATTTTTCTCAACTGCGCCCCGTCGGAATCCATGACATAGAGGGCCTTGTTCGTCCAGTCGTCAAACAGCACCATAGTGCTGTCCGGAGACCAAATAACTTCGTAGGCGTTCCCCGTTTCCGCCGGCTTGAGATTCACCGGCGACGATCCGTCGGCCGACACCCTGTAAATGCCCTCATACGGGTAATATCCCATCGCGATCAGGTACCTGGAATCCGGGCTCCATTGTAGTGTGAAAGCTTCTATGCTTTCCGCAGGAACTATGCTGTTATTGCCTCCGTCTTCATCCATGATGTGGACAAACCGATCGTTGCCCTCTTCGATTTCTGCGTATGCGGCCCGCTGCACTGAATTTGCGAACGAAAGGTAACAAAAATTTCCTCCAGTGAGAAACGGCGAGAGCGACATGTCTGCCAGCGAAACCTTATAGTAATAATCGCACGAGGACGGTATCGGTATGTCCGGCGGGGTCAAGTGCAGGAAGAAACTGGTGCCTGCGGAGTTCCATTCTACCTGGGAAGAATAACCGGAGAATTGAGTGATATCGACCGTTTTCATGCCAGTACCATCGCTGTTCACTACGTATATCCTGAATCCCCCGTAAATTGATTGTTGAAAGGTGATTTTCGTGCAGTCCTTGTTCCATTGCGGATATTCATATCTCCCGGATGCGATAAGCGTCTGGTTCCCCGTGAACAGGTTGAGTTCCATTATGTTTCCGCCTGCGTAGTTTTCCGTCTGCACAGAATAAACAACGCTTTTCCTGGACACGCAGCAATCGGCGGACCCGGCAGATACAATGTGCTGCCTGACAACACTGTTCTCATCCACAGCGTATATTGCATACCCGTAGTCGGAAAAATTCTTTGTGGAATATACGATCCTATAGAGCGAATCATCCGGCTCAGGGGGCTGCACGGGCGTGCTGCTCGATCCGCCTCCCCCACAACCGGTGAGAAAAACCATCCACCCTGCAAACAACGATAGGAGAACCAGAAGGCTGGAGTATCTCTTCATTATATCAACCGACATTCCTCACATCAAATTTTTTCTGGCTTCTATCGGGTCTGAGCCGCCGAAATTCGTATGCCCACGAGGGACAGATTGCGTGAAAGCCAGTTTCTGCCAAATTGATTGGGGTCAGGCGTTGAATATGGAATAAAGAAATTAAGAAATTCAGGTGACACAATAAGCATTCCTCGTAAACTTGTTGTTTCATATTTCTCCAATGATGTATCCATATGGTAAATAATTTATTTCTATAATATTATCAGGTAACCTTCAGAAAATCCAGACCTGTTTTCCACTGCCGCTTTGTTACAGCAATCCACAGGCTCGTTCCGTGCGCCATGGCGGAGCATGGAGCCGGTCCAGTGGCAGTCCCACATGCCTGCCGCGTGGAGCGCGCGGCTGCCGGGGGCGCAGAGATGGAGTCGAAGTACGCCGGGAAAGTCGCAGAACTTCTCGAAGGGGACGCTCACGCGTGGCTGAAGGGACTCACGAAGGAAGAGGAAGAGAGGCTGAGGCGGGAGAAGATGATGAGGTACGGGAAATAGCGCGCCGGCGCTGCGCGGGCGCTATTTCGACGCGCGCGGGATGACCTCGAACGATTCGAGGAAGGATTTGTAATCGGGGAGGAGTTTTTCGTAGGTCGCTTTCGGCGCCCAGAAGGTGAGGACGTAGTTGAACTCGTCGGCGATGACTTCGGTGTAGGTCACCTTGAGGGGGACGACGGCGAAAGCGGTATAGGTGAGGCTCCGCGCCGGAAAGCCCGCGACGGTGTGGCTGCGGTCATCCGTTTTTCTGAAGTTTATCAGTTGTTTCGACAGGATTTCCGCCATTTCGTCCACGGGGTTGGGGACGTCGCCGCCGTATTTTGCGAGCGAGGCGACCGTGAAGTGCGCGCCGAGTTCCCTCGTGTTGAGCGCCGTGAACTCGGAGAGCAGCATGTTGCCGACCTGCACCCTGTGAAAGTACCAGTCGGGACCCGGGCGCTTCACCCTGTAGCGGTACTTCGGGTTGCGGAAGGTGTCCCCGGTTTCCTGCCACGTGTCGTCCTGCCGGGGCTTGTGTTTCGCTTTTTCCATGAGCAGGCTGAGGAAGCCGCTGACGGAGATTTCGAGGTATTCGGGGGCGGGTTTTTCGGGGACGGGCGGCGGCACGACGACGGGTGATTTGACGCTCTGCCAGAGGCGCGGGATGAGAGCGGGGGGTATGGCGGGCGCGGAGGTGAGGGCGAAGACGACGTCGCGCCCGATGCGCTCCGCATGGAACCGGATTTCGTCCGGGGGCAGGCTGTGCCGTGCGGCGGAGACGAGCGCGTCGTGGAACATGGATGCGAACCCGGCGCCGTCCCAGGTCGTGTACCATGCGGCGGTGAGCGCGCCGCCGGGCGACTCGTACAGTGCGAGCGTGTCTCCCGCCCAGCCGGCGACGACGCTGTCGCGCGCTTTCCTGCGGAGCCACTCGGCGAGCAACTGGTTGAGCAGCCATTCGCCGCAGGTGTCCTCGTAGATGAGGCGCGCGCCGCCGCCGATTTCCTTCGAAAGATCGGGGACGATAATCCTCGCGGGGTTGTCCGGGGCTTCGTAGAATTTTTCAGGGTGGATGATCTGCTCGGTGCCGAGGGGGATGTTTTTGTACGCGCTGTTGACGAGCAGGTTGCCGCCGGTTTTTCTCTGGTGAAAGACGAAGGTGACGCCTTTTTCGAAGGGGAAGGCGAACCAGTTCCTGACGAAGCCGGGGAGCGCGTCGAGTGCGGCGCGCTCGACGTGAGTGACGATGGGGAGATAGTGCGAGATGACGGCTTCCGGGTTGGGCAGAAGGAGGACGCTGACGCCGCTTTCGCGGACGATATAGTCCATGAGCATGGCGGTGACGCCGCCGTCAATGGAGGCTCGGAGGGCGAGTGCGCGGTCGAATGGAAGCCCGGGATGGGGCGGGTCGGAGGTCCCGAAATTCTGGTGGAGGAGCGCGTAGGCGAGGTCGCGAGCGAGGACGAACTCGATCACGCCGATGTCGAGCTGCTCGAAGGTGCGCCGGAGCAGCGGCGCGTTCCACTCGGGCGGGAGGCGCCGCGGGTTCGTGTACACGGTGTTCTCGGACGGCACGTAGAGCGTCATCGCCTGCCGTGAGTGGACGTTCCGAAGCGTCCCGGAGAGGTCGAAACCGGGGGGAATGAGTTTGAGGAAGCGCCACGTTTTTTCGTAGAGCGCGATTTTGTCCGGCGGCATGCCGAGTGTTTTTTCAAGTTCCGAGACGAGGCGCCGCGCGTCGGCGGGGGCGGCGGTTTTCACGGCGACCCGGCTCGAATAGTTGATTTCCCTGAGAAGTTCGAGGAGGTTCGCGACGTCCGGCGCGGACTCGACGCCGCTGTCGAGCGACGCCGGCGCGGGGCGCTGGAGCGCGAGTAAAAGGGCGGCGAGCGCGAAGACGGTCATTCGCCGATGAAACGACGCGCCGCGTTCACGGCGCACCGTTTTTCCGCGTTTTCGAGGGGCGATCATTAGTATCTTACGACTGGACATCTGTGCAAAATGGGAAGATTTTTTGAGCCACAGATGGTGAACTTTCGCACATTCTTCGTCACGATGGATTGCGACGTCATCCGCCTGCCTGCCGGCAGGCAGGCCTTGGACTGCGGCGAGTCATCGCCGCCTTCACTCCCGCGCGGAGCGCGGGAAACAAGG
>JBFMFE010000209.1:0-18426 GCA_040752295.1 bacterium | reverse complement strand
GTCGCGAACTTTCCCGTGAACCGCTTCACGTGCGTCACGGGAGTTTCCGGCTCGGGCAAAAGCTCGCTTGTGTGCGACGTCCTCTACCCCTGGATCGCCCGGCGCCTGGGCGTCCGGACGGAGCGCGCCGGGCGGTGCCGCGCGGTGAAGGGATGGGAGGAATTCGCGGCGGTGGAAATGGTGGGGCAGGCGCCGATTGGGCGCACGCCGCGCGCGAACCCCGCCAGCTACATTCAGGCGGTGGCGCCGATAAGGACGCTGTTCGCCGCGACGAAGGCGGCGAAGGAACGGGGGATGGGTCCCGGCGTCTTCTCGTTCAATCTTCCCGAGGGTCAGTGCGGGACGTGCCGCGGCGCCGGCATCGTGGAGATAGAAATGCAGTTTCTCGCGGACGTCTACGTCGCCTGCGAGGCGTGCGGGGGGAAAAGGTACAAGGACGAGGTCCTCGAAATCGAATGGGGCGGCAGGAACATAAGCGAGGTTCTGGACATGACGGTGTCCGAGGCGATTGCTTTTTTCCGCGACCACAGGCAGATAGTGTCCAGGCTCCAGCCGCTGGCGGACGTCGGAATGGGATACGTGAAACTCGGGCAGCCGCTCAACACGCTTTCCGGCGGCGAATGCCAGAGGATGAAGATCGCCTCCGAACTCGCCGACGGACGCGCGGGAAAGACGCTTTACCTCTTCGACGAGCCGACGATGGGGCTGCACCCCGACGAGGTGGGAAAGTTTCTGCTGTGCGTGGACCGGCTCGTCGCGAGGGGCGACACGGTGATAGTGATCGAGCACAACCTGGACGTGATCGCCCGCGCCGATTACGTCGTGGACCTCGGACCCGAGGGAGGCGAGGCGGGCGGCGAGGTCGTCGCCGAAGGCGCCCCGGACGATATCGCACGGTGCCCCAGGTCTCACACCGGCAGGTTTCTCAGAGAATACCTCCGCGGCTGATCTCTCCGGTCTTTGCAGTATCGGGGGCAGCCCCGTTATTCCCGTCCGTACCCTCTCCGCTTTCACTTCCGGTATATAATTTGAGGCAAATGACGGGAAAGGCGGCGGTTTTCATCGACAGGGACGGCACGCTGAACGAAGACATGGGCTACGTGAACCACGTCAGCCGCTTCCACATCTTCCCGCGCTCAATCGAGGCGATCAGACTGTTGAACCGCGCGGGCGTTCTCGCCGTGCTCGTCTCGAACCAGTCCGGCGTAGCCATGGGGTACTTCCCGGATGAAAGGGTGCGCGAGATTCACGACCACATGAACCGGGAACTCGCCTCGGCGGGCGTCCGCCTCGACGGGGTCTACTACTGCCCCCATCATCCCCGCGCCGCAGTGGAGGAGTACAGAATGGAGTGCCGCTGCCGGAAGCCGGCGACGGGAATGGCGGACAGGGCTGTCCGTGAACTGGGCATCGCCGTGGAGCGCGCGTGCGTCGTGGGTGACAAACCGTCCGACTTCAGGCTCGCGCACCGGCTCGGCGTTCCCGGCGTGCTCGTCATGACGGGCTACGGCAGGGGCGAGTGGGAGTACAACCGCCACGGCTGGGAACGGCGCCCCGACCACGTGTGCGAAGACCTGCTTGACGCCGTGCGGTGGTTTCTCGATACGAGCGAAAAACGACCGTAACGAGGGAGGAAACGGGATGCAGCTTTACCTGATCGTCGGGCTTGCGCTGGCGGCGCTCATCGCGGTTTTCGCGATGATGAACTCGACCGAAGTCGCCGTGAATTTCCCGTTCGTTCAGCCCGTGGACACGAGCGTTCCGGTGCTGATATTCGTCTCCGCGATAGCGGGCGCGCTCGTGATGCTGATCATCGGCGTCCCGGGCAGGCTGAGGCGGCGGCGCGAGACCCGTTCCCTGCGGCTCGACCTGAAGTCATGCCGCGAGGAAAACCAGCTTCTATCGGGACGTCTCGACGAGCTGGTTAAAAAGCGCGAACCCGGACAGCCGCCGCCTCCAGCGGGCGAAAAAGAGATGTCGTGACCCTCCGTTCCGCTCCCGGGCGGTCAGATGAGCGAACCCGCAAGTCTCACGAACCCGCGCGTCGTGAGAAGCAGGTTCGAGAGCGACAACTCGGTCATGGGGCAGAAGCATCCGCTTGTCCGCACCTCGTGCCGCACCCTCCTCGCGGAGAAGGTCCCCAGTATTCTGCCGAGGTCGTAGTCCGCCTCCCTCAGGTTTCCCATTTCCCTTCCGGCGACAGAGCAGTCCTTCACCGCGCCGTCGGGCGCGACGTAAACGTACGCCGACCCCGCGAAGCACGGGACCGTGCGCCGCATCAGTTTTATGTTTCTCCCCGTGAGTCTCGCCTGCAGCCTGTTGAGGACGTTCAGGAAGCGGTGTTTCCCGTAACCGTCCGCCGCGCATCTGCTTTTTGAGAAGGTTTCGAGCGTGGCGCAGGCGCCGGCGACGTCCGGCAGAACGTCGGTCGCGGTGACGTTCAGTTCCGCGCTTCCGAAGGCGACCTGAAGCGACACCCCGTCCGGGTACAACGAGAAGGCGTGGCGGATCAGCTCCTCGGCCTTTTCCTCGTTGTGTTCGGATACGAGGACCTGGAACCCGACCGTGAGGTTGGCGCTGCCGATGCACCTGAGCGCGCGGTAGGTCTTCAGAAACCGCGTGTACGACCCGCCCGACCTGCCGCGCATGACGTCCAGGTCGCCGCCGATTCCCTCGAGTGAAAGGAGCACGATGAAATGAACGCGGGGAAACGCGCGCAGCAGGTCGGAGAGGGTCTCCCTCGTTTCCTTCGGAGCGTCGGCGCAGGTGTGAACCTTCACGAAAAGCGGCGCGTTGTTTTCACAGAGCGCGGCGATTACGTCCGCGAGGTCGCTCCGCATGAAGGGTTCGCCCCCGGTTATCGCCGCCGACAGCAGCGGCGGACCGATGGACGAAAAGATTCTTTTATATTCCGCGGCGTTCAGTTCGCCCGCGTCCGGCGAGCGCCAGGCGTTGCACGTGAGGCACCGGTTGCGGCACCTGTACGTGACGGCGAAGGAGGCTTCCAGGGGAGAGAGCGCCGGGAAACTCAATCTGCGGTAGAGCCGGAACAGGGGAAGGTCCGGCGCGCGCAGGACGAGTTCCCTCTGAAGCGGGTTTTTGGCGGGCGTTTTCATTTTCAGCGCGCGGCGCCGCCGCGGGAGCGCGCGCCGGCGTCCCTCCACCCGCGCCGCGCCTCGATCACGGCTCTCTCGTGCTCCGGCGCCGTGGCGGAGAACGCGTGGCTTCCGTCGGCGCGGGCGACGTAATAGAGGTAGGGCGTGTGCGCGGGTTCGAGCGCGGCGGCGAGCGAACGCGCCCCGGGACTGCATATCGGACCCGGCGGCAGCCCCTTGTGCAGGTAGGTGTTGTAGGGCGAGTCCGTCTCGAGGTCCTTGTAGAGAAGGCGCTTCTTGCGCGCCGGCAGCGCGTACTGGACCGTCGCGTCGCACTGCAGAAGCATCCCCTTTTTCAGTCTGTTCGTCAGCACGCCGGCGATGAGGGCGCGCTCGCCGTCGAGCTTCGCCTCCTCCTCGATCATCGAGGCTAATGTGACGACTTCCACGAGCGAAAACCCTTTTTCCGAGGCTCTCCGCGCGTGCCCTTCTGTGAAGACCTCGAAGAAACGGTCAACCATCCGCTGAACGTAAACCTCGCACGGACGTTCCGCGTCGAAAAGGTACGTGTCGGGAAAAAGAAACCCCTCGAGCGTCCCGAGGCGGTGCGTATGCGTGTCCACGCCGTAAAGCTCCGGCGCGCGGGCGATCTCCATCCAGCGATCGGCGCGGCACAGCCCGGCGCGGTCCATCCGGGCGGCGATCTCCCTCGCCGTGAAGCCCTCCGGGACAGTCACGCTCACTCGGGGTATTTCCGCCGCGCCCGACGTGAGCTGCTCGATGATCCGACGCGTGCTCATGAAGGGACTCAGCCTGTACCTGCCCGCCCGTATCGTCCCCGGTTTTCCCCGGGCGACGATCACGAGCTTGAACAGAAACGCGCTCCTTATGAACCCCTCGCGCTGGAGCGCTTCGCCCACGGAGGCGGCGCTCTGCCCCGGCTCGACGGTGAAGACGCCGCTTCCGCCGCCTCCCCCGGGAGGCGAATCGAAGTAAACGAACAGCCCCAGCGCCGAAAGGACTGAAATGAAAGCGGCGGCGACGAGATATTTGAGAATCCTCACGGTCAAGGGGTATTATAGCGCCCATGTAACCGTTCAGCTAAGTGAAGCATTGGATGAGGAATGTAGTGTCGCGTCAACAAACATGCCGTATGTTGTTAAGAACGAATATCGAATAACGAACAAGGAACGTCGAACGAAGAATTTCTTGTTATTCCTCTTTGCTTTCCTTCGATATTCTGCGGTTCGAAATTCTGCATTCGATATTCATCATAATACATCATTTTGCCGGCTCCATGCTCCGTCATGGAGCCTTACCCGGTGTTACCGCCGGAACGTTTACGTCACGGACGCGGCTTCTTCCCAAGGTCGAGCATGATCCTGTCGAGCGTGCGCCGCGTGAGCGGATGGCGTATGTTCATTCCGGACGCCTTCAGGGCTTTTTCGAGGGCGCGCTCCCTTTCTCCGAGCATGAGCAGGACTCCCGCCTGCGCGACGGGCACGCCGGGATTGTCACCCGCGAGCCGTTCGAGCCGGCGGAATTCGCGCACCGCCGCGCCGAGCCGTCCCGTCCGAACGTAATAGTTTGCGTAGTCCAGCGGAAACGTTTCGTAAAGCTCCTCGAGCGGATATTCCGCCGCCGCCGCGACCTCCGGCGCGTGTTTCAGGCGGACGCTTTCGCTGTTTTTCCACGACACCAGAAGAAGCGCGTCAAGGGCGATCAGGGCGCACGCGAGCGCGGGCAGGGCGCGCCGTTCGCGAACCTTCGGAACAAGGAACTTCACGGCTGTGAATAGAACCGCAAAGGCGGCGGTCGTCCAGAGCGCGGCGTTGAGCGCGGGCAATCCCTCGAATTTCGGCGCCACGAGAACAACGGCGCTTTCAGCGGGATGCCTCAGAACGTCGAGCGCGTTCCCGGCTAAATCCTCGAACGGGTAGAAGCGTATCAGCCAGATTTTCCCGGCGAGAGTCTGCGCGTAAAGAAGCGTCGTCCACGCGGCGCCGCACGCCGCCGCAACGATTCCTGCGCCGCCGGGCGCCGCGCGGATGAACGCCCCAAGCCCCACGGCGAAAACGGGGAACAGTCCCACGAACATCCTCGGACCGAACGCCCCGCTCCCCCACCACCAGATCGGGCAGCTATAGACGTAAAGCAGACCGGCGAAGACGAGAAGCAGCCCCGCCCCCGCGCGCGCGTCCCGCCGCAGATACAGCAGCAGACCGGCGACGGCGGGCAGCGTCGCGGGCGCCCACGTGAACAGCCCGTGGTACATCGAGAACAGTACCTCCCACGCGTGCGGATTCGCCCACAGCATGTTGACCGTCCCCTGGTACGACGAAAACGGGCTGCCGTTCAGAGCCTGCCAGACGATCATCTGCGGCGTGAAGAAAAGCGCGCCGGCGCTGACGAACGCCGCAAGGCGCAGGATTGACGGGCGGCTTCCGCTCCAGCTTTTCCCCGGGAAAACGTCCACGAGGGGCAGAAGACAGAAGACCGCGTTCTCCGTGCGGGTCATCGTCATCAACCCCGCAGCGGCGCCCAGGAGCGCCCAGCCTTCCCATCCGCCCCCCCGGCGCACGCGGAGCCACTGGTGCATGAAGCACGTCGTTGTGAACGCCGAGCACGCGTGCGCAAGCGCCGGATAGTAGAACTGGTAGTAGAGAAACGGCGTCCCCGCCCACAGCGCGGCGACGGCGGCGAAGCTCCTCCAGCGGGGATGCTCCCCGCGCAGCATCCCCATGCACAGCCACAGGGCGAGGAAACCGTAAAAGGCGGTGGCGAAGGAGATCACGAGCGAGTCCGCCGCGGTGAAACCGTCGCCGCGCGTCAGCCCCGCCGCCCGGGCGGCAAGGAAAAACGGCGACCACAGAACGGCGCAACCCACCGGCCACTGGTTCCTGATGTAGCCCGTCGGCGAGGGATCGAAAAAATACGGCGTCATCTTCAGACGCTCGAATTCGTTGAGGTAGAACAGGTCGCGGTCGAGCGCGACCGAGCGCAGGTGCGCGTAGTAGCCGATCCCGTCCGGATTGTTGAACTCGTTTCTGAGCTGCGTGCAGAGGAGGGCGATGAAGGCGAGGGCGAGCAGCAACCCGGGAAGCGCCGTCTCCCGCGCGCGTCCGGGGGGGTGGCGGGCGGGCGGTTTTTTCGCGGGATTCGATTCTCTGTCCACGGGCGTTCGACCGGGCGGGGAAGAGGGGCGTCCGCCCTGCGGGGCGGACGGCTCAGGCTTTTCGCTCGCTCGGTTCGGGCGGAACGCCCGGTCGCGAGACCGGTATGGTGAAGTAGAACGTGCTTCCTTTTTTCTCTTCGCTTTCGACCCAGATTCCGCCGCCGTGGAGTTCGACGAGTTCCTTCGCTATCGCCAGCCCCAGCCCGGTTCCGGGAAACCTGCGTCCGTCCCGCCTGTCCACCTGGTAGAACCGCTCGAAGATGTGCCCGATCTCCGATCTCGGTATGCCGATCCCCGTGTCCGAGACCGAGATCAGGATGCTGTTCGACTCGGGCTGGCACGAGGCGCTGACGGTGATCCTGCCGTTTTCGGGGGTGAACTTCACGGAGTTGCCGACGAGGTTGAACAGCACCTGGTTGATGCGGTCGCCGTCCACGTTGACAAGAGGCAACATTCCGTCCGCCGTCGTTTCGAGCGTCAGGTTCTTTTCGCTCAGGCGCTCGGCGAACACCTCCTCGAGTCCCCGAAGCTCCTTGGCGATGTCAACGTAGCGCCGCCGCAGCTCCAGCTTCCCCGAGTCAATCCTCGATATGCTCAGGAGGTCGTTGATGAGGTCCCTGAGGTTTTCCGACCGGCGGCGCACCACCTCGAGGCTCTCCGTCACGTCGGGCGGCACGTTCCCCATCGTGCCCTTCAGGATCATGGAGATGTAGCCGATTATGGTCGTCAGAGGGGTCTTGAGTTCGTGGGAGACAGTCGAGAGAAAGGTGTCCTTGATCTCGTGGGCTTTCTGGAGTTTTATGTTGGAATCGAGGAGCTGGCGGTTGACCTTCTCGAGCTGCCGGGAATACCTTTCGAGGCTGACGTGCGCCTCTCTGAGCCTCGTGGAGTAGTCCTCGACCTGTATCTTTGAAAGCCGCATCTGCTCCATGTAGAGGTGGAGCCTTGCGCCCATCTCGTTGAACGACCTCGCCAGCTCGGTGATCTCGTCGTCGCCCGGCACGTCTATGCGGTACAGCAGGTTTCCCGCGCCTATCTCCTCGGCGCCCTCCTTCAGTTTGCGGATGGGAAGCGTTATGCGGCGCGTGATGATGACGCCCATGACGGCGGACACGCCAAGCCCTATGAGGAAAAACAGCAGAATGCCGTAAGCGGCTTTTCTCCAGTCCCTCTGTATCTTTCTCGTGGAAGCGCGCAGTTCGACCACGCCCGCGGTATTGCCGAGGAAATCTTTCAGGGGCAGGAAGCCGCCGATTTCCCCCCTTTTCGGGTAGCGCCGCACGCCGTAGGCGCCGAGCGGTTTTCCTTCCAGAAGTTCCGGGAGCGGTACGTCCCGCCACTCCTTTTCGGTGGTGTTTATCACCCTGTCGTTGAGGTAAACGATCGCCGCGCTGTGCGTCCTGTCCCTGACCTCGCCCAGGAGCGCCCGGTCGGTGTTTACGAGGTACGACGCGCACACGGCGCCCACGACCTCGCCCGGCGACGGAGCGGGGACGGCGGGCTTCATCGAGACCGGCGGCGCCTGTTCACCGTGCAGAATCACGGGCGCCCCCGCCCTGACAAGCAGGGACGGCTCGCGCGCCCCGATCTCCTCCTCCGCCGCGGCGCCGGCTTCGTGTTTCACACCCCCCCCCTCCGCGACGCTGAACGCGGCGATCTCGCGCCCCCTCAACGCCTGGGACACTATCGGGTCCGCCGCCATGGAATCGCCTTTCACTAAAACGTCGGGATACCTGTAGAGAACGATCCCGTCGCGGTCAACAAGGAGCACTTCCGATATGTCCTCGACGGCGGCGCCCTTGACGAAATCCCTCATCCTCACCTCGAGCGGCTCGCCGAGCCGGAACGCCGTCATTTTCTCAACGAGGGAATCTCCGGCGGCGGTCGTGGCGAACTTGAGAACCGTCCGCTTTTTCTGTTCGAACAGCAGCGAGGCGATCTCCACGTCCGATTTCATCTTCAGCGTCGCCTCGTCGTACACGCGGTTGAAGAGAAAGATCAGGGCATACACCGACGGGACGCTGACGGAAGCGGCAACGACGGCGATGAAGGCGGCGGCGAGACGGGCGCCGAGCCTTACGCGGCGTCTTCCGGGCGCGTCCTTTTTCATACGCTGAAACATCCCTTCGCGGCTGTGTCCAGATAAGATTATATCCATTTGAAATTTCCCCTGAAAGAACCCGCCCCTTTTACTCAACCCATGATTGACCCGCTTTTTCCGGGACGCAGTAGTTTGCATGCGGCGGCGAGGGAAATCCGGGGACATGACCGGAATTCGCGGTTTAATTCCGGATCGTGAACTTTCGCACATTCTTCGTCACAATGGATTGCGGCGTCAGCCGCCTGCCTGCCCTGTCTGCGTGCGGGAGATGCCCACCCGCACAGGCAGGCGGCAGGCAGTCCTTGGAGTGCGGCGCTTCAGCGCCGCTTTCAATGCCGGCGATTAATCGCCGGCAAAGGCAAAGCGGTGATAAATCCCCGCCTGCCTGTCTGTCTGACCTGTCTGACCTGTCGGACACGTCGGACCTGTCTGGCGGCAGACAGGCGTGGAGCGGGAACCAAAAAGTACGAAAGTTCACCGGATCGTGTCCCCAGAGAATTCCCGGGCGGGTTTTCCCGGACGAACGTCCCGGCTAAAATATGGTGAAAACGCCCCGCCGGCACGGAGCGAAAACGTGAAGCCTGAAGACGAAATCGAAAAACTGAGACGCGAGATCGAGCGCCACAACAGAAAATACTACGTCGAAAACGACCCGGAAATATCCGACCGCGAGTACGACCTCCTCTTCCGGCGCCTCGTGGAACTCGAACGCGAGCACCCCCGCCTCCTCACCCCCGACTCCCCCACACGGAAAGTCGGCGGCGAGCCGCTCGACGCCTTCACACAGGTGCGCCACGCCTCGCCGATGCTCTCCCTCGACAACGCCTTCAACGACGACGAACTGCGCGAGTTCGACGCGCGCGTCCACCGCGGACTCGAACCGGGGGAACGCGCCGCCTACGTCGCCGAACTCAAGATTGACGGCGTCAGCGTCTCGCTCCTCTACCGCGGGGGCGCTCTCGTCCGCGGCGCGACGAGGGGCAACGGCACGGTCGGCGACGACATAACCGCAAACATCAGAACGATACGCTCCGTCCCCCTGCGCCTCGCGGGAAACTGGGCGCGCGACTCCGAAATCGAGGTCAGAGGCGAAGTCTTCCTCCCCATCGCGGCTTTCGAGGCGATCAACGGGGAACGCGACAAAAACGACGAACCCCTCTTCGCCAACCCGAGAAACGCCGCCGCCGGCTCGCTCAAACTCCTCGACCCCGCAATCACCGCCGCAAGACCCCTCGACGCATTCCTCTACTACCTCCGCGCCCCGCACATGAAACTGCCGTCGCACTCCGAGTGCCTGACGAAACTCAGGGAGATCGGGTTCAAGACCGAGCCGCACTGGCGGCGCTTCGACTCCATCGAACGGCTCTTCCCCTTCCTCCGCGAATGGGAGAACAGGAAGGAATCCCTCCCCTACGACACCGACGGCGTCGTCGTCAAGGTTGACTCGCTCCGCCAGCAGGACGCCCTCGGGACCACGACCCATCACCCGCGCTTCGCCGTCGCCTACAAGTTCCAGCCCGAACAGGCGGAAACCATCGTGGAAAACATCGTCGTCCAGGTCGGCAGAACGGGCGCGCTCACGCCCGTCGCCGTCCTCCGCCCCGTCCACCTCTCCGGCACCACCGTCAGCCGCGCCACGCTCCACAACCAGGACGAAATCAGGCGCAGGGACGTCCGCGTCGGCGACACCGTCATCGTCCAGAAAGCGGGCGAGATCATCCCCCAGGTCCTGAGCGTCGTCACCGGAAAGCGCCCCGCTTCGGCGAAACCCTTCGTCTTCCCGGAAAAGTGCCCGGTATGCGGCGCACGCGCCGAGCGCCGCGAAGGCGAAGCCGTCACGCGGTGCCCAAACCCCTGGTGCCGCGCGAAACTCAAGGAAAGCATCCGCCACTTCGCCTCCCGCGGCGCGATGGACGTCGAACACCTCGGACCGGCGCTCGTGAGCCAGCTTGTGGACCTCGAACTCGTCGGCGACTACGCCGACCTGTATTTCCTCGAATTGGACAATTTCGCGGGACTTGAGCGCATGGCGGACAAGTCGGCGCGGAACGTCCTCGCCGCCCTCGAAAAAAGCAGGACGATGCCGCTGGACAGGCTCATCTTCGCCCTCGGAATCCCGCTCGTCGGCGCGCGCGCGGCGCAGATACTCGCCGCCGCCTTCCGCTCCCTCGATTCCCTCGCCGCCGCGCCCCCGGAGGCGCTCGTTCAGATACACGAGATCGGTCCCCGCCTCGCCGAAAGCGTCGTCGGTTTCTTCCGGCAGAAACACACGGCGGACGTCATCGCCAAACTCCGCAAAGCCGGCGTGAACATGAAGATGGAATCGAAAGGCGCGGGCGCGCCCCTCGCGGGCAGGACGTTCGTCGTCACCGGCGCGCTCTCCCGCCCGAGGGAAGACGTCAAGCGCGCAATCGAGTCCGCGGGCGGACGGGTCGCCTCGAGCGTCACGAAAAAAACCGACTACCTCGTCGCCGGCGATTCACCCGGCTCCAAGCTCGCCAGAGCGCGCGAACTCGGCGTCCCGACCATCTCCGAGGACGAATTGAACCGGATGCTTTAGACTTCAGGCTTCGGCAAAAAAACAAAAATTCAACCACTGATTCCGGTGCAAAAAACCCTTTTCGGCGCGGTACGCCTGCCTGCCGCGCCGTTTTGTTCCGCGGCCTGTCTGCCGTGCTCGGCACAGGCAGGGAGACCGCGCCCTGCATCCCTCGATAATAAAAGTATAAGATTTTATGCGGTTTTTTGCAGGGCGGACTGCCTGTGCCCCAGCCGTCACCTGTCTGCCGCCCCAGCCTGTCTGCGTGCGTTCACCTGCCTGCCGCCCCAGCCTGGGCAGGCAGGCGCACAGGCAGGCCCGTCCGTCTGCGGGCGGGCGGCGCTGCGGGCGTGTGATTCAGCATTGCAGCGACGATTCACGCCCCCCCGAACAATCCGGACCGCTCATCTCCGCGAACAACACCGCGCCGCCCCCACGCGACTGTTTTTTTATTGCATTTTCTCCGCGGTAAGGTATAATTTACCGCGTGCAGGAAAAAACGATAATCTTACGAAAATCATGAGAAACGACGGCAAAAAAACCGCCCCCCGGCGGATACGGGAGCGCCACGGTTGAAAAAAATCCTCGTCGTGGACGACAACGAAAACATACGGCAGCTCTACAAAAACGAACTCGAAGATGAAGGCTACAGCGTCCTCCTCGCCGAAAGCGGCGCAAGAGCCGTGGAAATCGTGAACGGCGAGCCTGTTGACCTCGTGATGCTCGACATCAAGATGCCCGACATGGACGGACTCGAAGTGCTCGGAAAGATAAAGGCGCACAAATCCATACCCGTCATCCTCGTATCGGCTTACGACACCTACAAGCAGGATTTCTCCTCGTGGGCGGCGGAGGAATACGTCGTGAAATCCTCAGACCTCACCGAGCTTCTCGAAAAGATCAAAAAGTATTTATAAAACGCCGCGCCGGCAGCCCCGGCGCTCGCAAAACCTTCCCCGCGCTTGACCGCCGATGCGGTTCGTACCGCCGTACCGTCTGTTCAGCAGCCCGGAAAGCGGCGCTGAATAAAAGCTTTCGATTACTGCGAATTTGAGGTGAACCCGCGGCAGGCGTCAGATCGGGCTTTTGCCGCCCTTCTGACCCGAGTAGAAAATCAGCACCGTAAAGTACGAATCGGTCTGCACGACCACCTTTTCCTCCAGCGTTATGAATGGGTTTGCCTGTATCCACGCCGTGAGCTTTTCGCCCATCTCGTCCGTCTGCGCGTTCTTCGCGGTCTCGACCGAAAAGGATACGGCGCCGGTTATTTTAGCCATCCGTCACCTCCGGCTTCCGTTTTCGTTCTTCATTCTACATTGATCATTCAACATTCAACATCCTCTTTATTCGAGGGAAGAAACTCCTGCTCAAGTCGGCGCCTATGGGGCGCCGCCCCCCAGGCGCACCTCCGCGTAGCCGGCGGCTTCCGTCTCTTCGTTCCACGCGAATACTTTCACGTGGTAAACACCGCCGGGTATGCTCTGCGGCACGTCGAGCGCGGCTTTCAGCTTTCCGTCGGCAACTGGTACCTCGGCGCGCGCGACCACCTTGTCGTTCGCGTTCGCGTAGTTGCGTCTCACCGCCGCGCGGTATGCCGTGTCGTCAAGCCCTTCGAGCGGTTCCACGGGATGCGCCGTCGTCACCGGCTCGCACTCGAACGTCACCGCCGCCCTGCCCGTGGTCATCCCCACGACGCGCCCCGCGATCTCGAGCCGCTCGCCCGGCGCCGCCGTCGCGGGCGCCTCGGCTTCCACGCGCCCGCGCGGAAACTGAACGAGCGTCGCCGGGTCGCCGAGGTAATTGTACAGGTACAGGTGCTCGCGTATCGCCGTCTCCATCTCGCTTTTCCTGATGAAAAGCGACGCGAACTTGTCTATGTACCTTCTGTCCGCGTCGAGGTTCTCCACCATCCCGCGCTTCGCCTTCACCACGGCGTCCCCGATTCGGGGTTCGAGTCCCTGCAGAAGCGCACGCGCGATTTCCCTCGACAGGACCGAGTTGCCGTAGGGGTCGGACACACGGGACGAGGCAAGAACCCCCACGGGTCCGCCCGGGCTTTTGATGAGCATCTCGCCTATGCTGTCGAATTCCGGGCTGTCGAAGTGCCCCGTCGAGCACGCGATGATGAAGACGATGGGATAGCGCCCGTCCCCTGCTTTCACCCTCGGAACGTCCTCCTTCTGCATTATGGGGTGCCTCTTTCCGTCGAACCACACGTCGTCGAAACCCTCGGGGCGTCCGTGTCCGATGTAGATCATGAACAGCGGGCGCTCGTTGAAACGCTCAACCACCTTGTCGTTGAACTCGTCCGCGGGATAGAAGTAGGGCAAGTTCGGATTCGCGTAGGTCATCGAGAGGTCGAATATGGGGAGCACGTTGTGCCTGACCATGTTCTTCGCCATTTTTTCGAGCGACTTGTCGAGCGCGCCGAAGTGCCCCTCGCTGGCGAAGAACGACGCCTTTTTCCTCCACTCGCCGACCGCGCCCGACGATTCGTAGTCCACGATCTTGGCGACCACCGCCTTCAGTTCGTCCGCGTCGTCTGCGGGAATGCGACCGACGGCGACGTCGGGGAGTTCATCGTCGTCCATGAGCGAATAGTGATGATCGCTGGCGAGTTTTTCACTTTCCTTCCTCACGTACGAGCGGGGTTCGGCTTCGAGGTAGTGGTTCGGCACGAGGAGTGATTCGTCGCCGCCGCCGACCGCCGCCGAATCGCCGACCAAAAGAAGGTATTTCAGCCTCGGCGCCCGCCAGTTCCGGTAGGCGTGGTGGACGAAATCGCGCACGGATTCCGCGTGCGAGGCGGCGGGAAAAGCCCTGTAAACGTCGGCGAGCCTCACGACGGCGGGCTTCAGCCCCTGCGACTCGCGAAGGGCGAGCAGCGGCGCAAGCGCCCCGCACAGCGCGTCCGGGCACACCGCCGCGTAGTCCGCCGAGTTCTCCGCCGAAGCCGGGTCGGCGACCGCGCCGCACGCGCCCGGCGCGCAGCGAACCATGACGATTAACGCCGCGAGCGCCGCCGTCATTGTGAGTCTTTTCATCCGCGAACCCCCATGAAGGACGTTCCGCGCCGGTTCCTGCCCGGTTCAAAGCGAAATTATAACCCGTTTCGACACATGCGGATCAAGGCGGCGGCTTGAAAAACTCGAATTATTCACAGGATGAACGGGACAGAAAAGATGCCGAAATTATTCACGCCGTTTGAATATCAGGTCTTTTAGTGGGACAGGCTTCCAGCCTGTCAGCCTGTCATTTCGTTTTACTTCCAAATTCTGCATTGGACATTGGACATTCTACATTTTCTTTCTGCGCAATTACCCCCAAACATTAGGACGATACTCGTTTTTTAAAGTGCCTGTCTGACGCCTGCCTGTCGGGTGGGCATCGCCCGCACCTGTCTGCCGGCCAAGCAGGCGCAGACAGGCCGGGCAGGCGGCGCTTCACCGCAGCTTTGCCTACCCCGGCGATTCATCGCCGCCAACCCCCGTGACCGCGCGCCCGCCCTTGCCTCTGCCCGAGCCTTGATTTTTTTGCTTCTCTTTATGATAATCGGCTCAGGAGGCTCTTTTCTTCAAAGGGGTATGAATAATCCGGGAATAACCATGATAGAATAAGATTCATAATGCTTACCAAGCTGACCATCAGAAACTTTAAAAGATTCGATGAGGTTGAGATAGAACTTGGCGACCCAGTTGTTTTCATTGGTCCAAACAATTGGGGCAAGACCACGGCTCTTCAGGCACTTGCTCTTTGGGAGGTCGGTTTGAAGCGCTGGATTGAGAAACGAGGTGGAAAAAAGCAGGCGAAACAGCGATCCGGAGTGGCGATTAATCGCAGAGACGTGTTTGCAATTCCTCTTCCTGACGCAATTTTATTGTGGCGCAACCTTCACGTCCGGGACGTCAAAATGATTCAAGGAAAACCCGACACGAAAAATATAAACATTGATGTGATCGTGAAAGGCATTGGAGAAAAAAAAGAATGGGAGTGTGGTTTGGAATTCGACTATGCCAATGAACAATCGTTCTATTGTCGTCCGCTGAGAGTTTCTGATGGAAAAAACCCGGACAGAATGCCGATTCCTGAGGAAGCTGTGGGTGTGAATCTGGCTTTTCTTCCCCCGATGTCGGGTCTGGCGGCAAATGAAATAAGTCTGGAACCGGGCACTGTTAATGTTCGAATAGGAGAGGGCAGGACGGCTGAGGTTCTGCGCAATTTATGTTACAGGGTTTATGAAGGCAAACGTGAAAAATGGGAACTACTTGTCAATCTTATAAAATATCTTTTCGGCTCAGAGCTTGACCCCCCTCAGTATATCAAGGAACGCGGCGAAATCACAATGAACTACCGTGAAGGTGCAAACCGTCTCGATCTTTCGTCGTCGGGCAAAGGATTGCAACAAACTCTTTTACTGCTGTCATATATGTATACAAATCCCGGTTCCATAATTTTGCTTGATGAGCCTGATGCCCACCTTGAAATTTTGCGGCAACGCCAAATCTATCAGCTTCTCATTGACGTTGCCAGAGAAAACGGGAACCAGGTGATCGCTGCCAGCCATTCGGAGGTTTTACTTCAGGAGGCGGTTGGTCGCGATGTCGTTGTGTCTTTTGTGGGCAAGCCTCACACGATCAGCGACCGCGTGGACCAAACGCGAAAGTCTCTAAAAGAAATAGGATACGAGGACTATTATCAGGCCGAACAAACAGGATGGGTTTTTTACCTTGAAGGGAGTACCGATCTCGCTATTCTTAGAGAGCTTGCTAAGCTGCTTAATCATAAAGAGGCTGTTGAGGTCTTGGAAAGACCTTTTATTAAATACATCGGGAATTTGCCGAATAAAGCTAAGGATCACTTCTATGGTTTGCGTGAAGCGGTCCCCAATTTAAGAGGGATAGCGCTTTTCGACCGTCTTGACACGGCGCCGCAGGGAGACGCGAATTTGAAAATGTTAATGTGGAAATGTAGAGAAATTGAGAATTACCTTAATTGTCCTGAAACTCTGGATTCCTACGTAAGGGACAGCGTTGAAAAAGAGGAACCCGCGCAGCTTTTTGCACAACCTGAAAAGGAAAGAAGACTTAAAATTATGCATGAATCAGTTCAAGAATTGGTAAAAGCTTATAAGACGGCCAGAAAAGGTTCTCCATGGGATAGCGACTTCAAAGCCAGTGATGATTTTTTAACGCCGCTGTTTGAAAATTATTATCAGAAACTCGGACTTCCGAACATGATGGCAAAGAAAAACTTTCATGAACTTGCCCGTTTCGTCCCAAAAGAGAAAATCAATCCCGAAGTAAGGGAAAAGCTTGACGCTATCGTTGAAGTCGCGAAAAGAGCTAAACCAGCAAACAAATTGTGACTCGTCTTCACGCGAAAGCGGAAATCCAGAATCCACCAGTCCCTCCGCTCCCTCTGCGTCCCTGCGGTGAATGTTTTGTTTTTCAACAGCATCTGAAAGGAATGAGAACAATGAGATTCACTGCTTGCATTTTCGTTCTCTCGATTCTGCCCGGACTCTCCTCGGGCGCGGCGTCTCAGGCGCTTTCAAAAAGCACGTCCGACGACCAGACCGGCGTCGAGGTCACGGTCTACAACAGCAACTTCGGTCTCGTGAAGGACGTCCGGAACGTCGCCCTCCCCCCCGGCGAGGGCGAGCTGAGATTCATGGACGTCGCCGCCCACGTCATGCCCGTGACCGTCCACGCGAGGTCGCTGAACCGCCCCGGCGACTTCGCCGTAATCGAACAAAACTACGAGTACGACCTCATGAACGCGGAAAAACTCCTCGACAAGTACGTGGGCAAAAATGTGAAGCTCGTCGTCTGGAACGAGTACGCGGACAGAAAGGAGGAAATCCAGGCGACTCTGCTCAGCAACAACCAGGGACAGATTTACAGGATCGGCGACGAGATATACCTCGGTCATCCGGGCATGAAAGTCCTGCCGGAAATACCCGAAAACCTAATCGCGAAACCGACGCTCACGTGGCTGTACAGCAACAAATCGGCGAAACCGCACGATCTCGAGGTCTCATACCTCACCAACAACATCACCTGGAAGGCGGACTACGTCGTGGTCCTGAACGAAAACGACGCCTCAGCCGACCTCTCCGGCTGGGTCACCCTCGACAACAAAAGCGGCGCGGCATACAAAAACGCCGCCCTGAAACTGGTCGCAGGCGAGGTCCACAGGGCGGAGGACGCGTTCGAAGCCGCAAGAATGTACAAGGCGCAGCTCGCCGAAGCCCCTGCCCCCCGCTTCGAGGAAAAAGCCTTCTTCGAATATCACATCTACGACCTCCAGAGAAAAACCACGATAAAGGACAACCAGACGAAACAGATAAGCCTCCTCGAAGCCGGTGGCGTGGAGGTCTGGAAGGAACTGCTCGTCTTCGGCAATAAAAGCTATTTCGCGAGACAGTACAGGGAGGAAAATCCCAAACAGCCGGTGAACGTGTACGTCAAATTCAAAAATTCGAGCGGCAACAACCTGGGCATGGCGCTGCCCGCCGGGATCATGCGCCTGTACAAGAAAGACCACGAGGGAAGCCAGCAGTTCATCGGCGAGGACAGGATAGACCACACGCCAAAGGACGAGGAAGTGAGGCTCAAGACCGGCGAGGCGTTCGACGTCGTCGCCGAAAGGCTCCAGACCGATTACAAGCAAATCAGCCTGCATCTTCACGAATCCGAGTGGGAAATCACCCTGAGAAACCACAAGGAGGAAGAAATAACCGTCGGCATCGTGGAGCCGCTGTACGGGAACTGGAAGGTCGTGTCCGCCAGTCACCCGTTCGAAAAAATGGATGCCTTCACGATCAGGTTCGACGTCAAAGTCCCTCCCGATGGCGAGGTGAAAGTGAAATACCGTGTCCGCGTCGGACTGTGATCAGCAGGGGAGAGGATTCTCCTTTTCCTTCTCTTTTCCCACGAGGACTTGACGCCGCGGTTGGTGGCGAAATCAGGCTCCTCACCGGCGAAACTGCTCACGGGTTGCAATTGGCGCCCGCCGTCGCTGCATGCCTAAACCGCAACCCTGCGTGCATGGGCGATTTCGCGCTGTCTGACGGGACGCACCTGCGAGGCTCTCAAGGTGACAACTGCCACAACTTTTCCAGTAAGCGTGGCAAATTCCACTTCATAACCCTCACCGCCACGATGCACGAGAACCACCGTTCCAATATCGCCCTTTACAAGACCATATTCCGGCAGGTTGTCCTTCAGAGCCGCCAATTCGAGTTCCTTCACGTACGCTTCCTCCTCTCAACCGGGTAAGACGTTACAAATTGAGGAATGGATTCTCCTTTCCCGATGAACCACACGGTTCTGAACATAGTCGCTTGTCCACATGATACGACACTTCTCCGGTTTCTTCATCACTAAGTGTGAACTTTCGCACTTTTTCACAATGATATTTTAGCATAGACCTACTTGACATCATATATTTTTTGACTTATAATCTGTTAGTTAATACGCTAACAGATACAAGAACAAGGAGGCGGACCATGGCA
>JBFMFE010000208.1:0-18415 GCA_040752295.1 bacterium | reverse complement strand
TTGTGGTATAATTCGTTTCACCCATAGGGTGAGCCTCCTTTCAGCCTTGTTTTTGTTACATCTCTCTATGATAATCGGCTCAGGAGGCTCTTTTCTTCAGGGGGGAGTGTGAATAATCCGGGATTATACACGAAATTCACAGTTTTTTGCTAATCACCTTGTATTCATTATAATAACACGCAACTTCCCCTTCAATGCAAGCCTTCCACGGGAAAAATCCGGATTAATTCGTTATCTTTTATGCCCAAAAACCTTTTTCAGGTATAGGATCAGAAGCTCCCATTCATTCCGGGTTACGACCTTCAATACGACTGTGCCTGCATAAAATATTGTAAAACCGATAACAGATACCACAAGAAAATCCTGAAATCCCGTCACCATATGCTTCATTTTCAACAATACAAAAAAGTCCGCACCCCCGGCGGCTCCCATACGCACAAGATTGCCTGAAATGATCTTTACGCCGCCTAATTTGAATTTGATATTTATGAAAAGATGCAGGGCGGGAACCACAAACAATGAACTGATCAGGAAAGCAATAGCAGCACCCAGTATGCCATAACGGGGAATGAGCAGAAGGCAAAAAGTAGTACTGATAACACCCGTCCCGACAGTGAAAATTGAATAAATTTCCACCCGCCCAATGCCCACAATTATCATCGCCGGTATCGTGTTCAAAGAAATCAGGAAACTCCCAAGTGATAAAAGCGCGAGCGCCCCTGCGCCGCGCCGGGAAAATTCCGGACCGATCCAGATGTCGAGAATCTCGCGCGACAGGACGGCAACAACCACGAATATAGGCAGAGACACGAGGCATGAATATTTGACGCCGTCGGTATAAAGCCGCTCGAGCCTGTCCCGCCTGCCCTCCGCGTCCAGTTCGCTCGCGGACGGAAGGATAACGGGAGCAAGAAGCGCGGGTATGCGCTGAATATATCCTGCCAGCATCGCGGGCACCACATAAAAACTCACGTCGCTGACCGACAGGAAAACAGCGATGAGAATCCGGTCGAGTTGAAACACCAGAATCGTGGATATTCTGCTTATCGAGGCGTAAAGCCCGAATGAAAACAGTTTGCGGAACATCTCGGCGTCGAAGCGCGGCAGCAGGGAGTATCCCCGCGGCAGCAGCCGCCGCGACACCCCGTAGTAGTAAAAAAGGGACATGAGCGTCACAATACCGTAAAAATACAACAGCGGAATCAGGGAATATCCCAGATGCAGAACCGCCACCATGCCCAGGGTCTGCACAGTGAAGACCGGCACCCGCATTCGCGCCAGGACGTCGAAGCGCTGCAACGCCTGGGGAATCGCCCAGTAAAGGGAAAAGATGAGGTTGATGAAGAATATCGCCGAGCAGACGCGAAACGCGGAGACCGCCGCGGCGTGCAAGCCGTCCGGGAGGGACAACACCCTGTCCGATATGAAACCGGCGCCCAGGTACATGGTCATCGCCCCTGCAAGACCAAGGACGATATTCGACGCCTGCACGGTGCCGAGTATGCGGGAGGCTTCGGTCTTGTCCTCCAGACGCCGCGGCTCGGCAAGGAACTTGATCGCCGCCGTGCCAAGTCCGACGTCCAGCAGCGTGAAATAACCCATCACGACCATCACGATGGAAAACAGCCCGAACAGGTCCTCGCCCAGACCGCGCACGATATAGGGAGTGGTGACTAGGGACAGTACAAGACCCCATAGGGCGCCCAGAAGGTTATAAACGGTGTTGTTCAGCAGCTTAAGAGAATATTTCCGCGGGCCGTTCTCTGGAGGTTCTTGAATCATGGCGTGGGTTGTTGCCGGATACCCGCTTCACCGAAGCGGCACGATGCGGCGCAGAAGCTTCCTGCACCACGGGGGAATAAACCGCTTCAGCCCGGCGGACGGCCTGTGTGCGGACAGACTTTTATAATAAAAATCGGGCTTCAGGATCATCTCGTCCTCATAAGCCAGCCCCAGCGACAGGCATTCCCTGCAGACCGCCTGCGTGAGCTTTTTCCTCAATATCTCCTCCATGTCTCCATGCAGAACGCTCCCGCACAAAATGTCCGGATGATCCAAGGGGAGTTTGCAGCAGGTAATGATATCCCCGCGTTCATTGACGACCAGATATTTGTCATGCATGCGGCATTTCTTTTTGGCGGCTTTCCGGATACTTTCCAGAAAAGGAGACATTATGATGTCTCTTGAAATTTTATCCAGCTCTTCGTATGTCAGAGTTTTGTTTAAATAACTCTTTGCTTTGTACCAGTCATTGATGCCCGCATAATAAGGGCAGAAATCGGCCCCGATTTTCGCGGCGAACTTACCGCACTCGTACAACTCGTCCAGGTTAAACTGGTAGATGTGAAACAGCAGCCTTAAGATGCCCCGGCACCCGGTCTCCCTTAATTTTTCAGAAATCGTTATGATGTTTTCCTTGATTTTTTCGAATTGAAACCCGTGAATTTTGTCATAGGAAGACTGCGAAAAACCGGGCATGGAAACCATTACTATTCGCAGGTTCCTGGTCACGTCACTGTTCATGTCCGGTAACACAGACGCGTTTGTGCTGATGCCGTACTTCAAGTCCAACTCGTTAACGGCTGCCACGATATCGCAAAAATCAGGATGTAAAAAAGGCTCCCCCCAATTGTATAAATAGACCGTGCTTGCATCACGGTCCACCAGTTTGAGTTCCACGAGCTTTTTCAAGCAGGAAAAGAAAGTCTCTACATCGACCGCCCCGCCCTTGGGGTGGTTCCCGGTCCCGGTAATGCAATGAGGGCACCTGCCGTTACACTTGCCGAATATCTCAAAATGAACAATGGGGTACGGTTTCACCCTGAAAGCTCCCCGTTAATTCCACCGCTGAGAATCATTTTATAATCCGCTTTTTCAGCCGGTAGATTTTCCGAGCGGCTCTCCCGGGCGCGGTGTTCAGCAGCCTGTTGATCCTCTCCATGGGGAGAATGTTGAAGAGGTCGCATTCTCCGGCCAGCCGGCACAGGTCCTTGTGTGAAAACCCGCACGCGCCCCGTATGAGGGCTGCGGTTTCCTCTTCCGCGAGAAGATCATACAGCGTGTTCATGGCGAAAAGCCGGTGCGAGGCTTTGCCTGTATCCATGGCGATCAAGGCGAGGATGAAGGGTGTCAACTCCGGCGTGATCTCATAATGGAATTTATCCGCCTCGGGGAACACTTTCAGGAAATCGCCCGGGTCCCTGATCCGGAGGTAATTGTCGAGGATGCGGCTGACCTCCCATACTTTTCTGACCCTGGCGTCGGGGCTGTCTGCGCTTACCCCGGCGCGGTCTTTCCGCACACGGAAGCGGACCAGGTCCTCGGGGACGACGTGGATTTCATACTTTAGGCACAGCCGCACCCAGAGGTCGAAGTCCGGCAGTTGAAAGTACCGCTTATCGTACAGTCCCACCTTCTCATAGCACGTGCGCCTGATCATCGCGCTGGAGTGGCACAGGCAGTTGCCCACGTGGAAAAAGTGAGCCAGCCACTGGAAGCGCGTCCGGTTCTCCTTGATAAAAATGGTGCGGTAAGGATGGCCGACGTCCCGCAGTTCGCGCCCGGCGTCGTCAACGATGTGCGCGTAACCGAACAAGGCGCCGACGTGCGGGTGCGCGTCCAGAAACCGGACCTGTTTTTCGAGCTTGTCCGGGAAAAACTGGTCATCGGAGTTCAGGAAAGCGACGTATTCCCCGGCGGACTCCTGCACGCACATGGAAGCGGCTGCCGACGCCCCACGGTTGGTTTCAAGATAAAAAGCCTTAAGGCGCGGGTCATGGAACCGTTTTATAATTCCGGGCGTGCCGTCGGTGGAAGCATCGTCCACGAGCACGATTTCAAAATCACCGTACGTCTGGTCGAGAACGCTCTGGATCGTTCCTGCGATATACTTTTCGTGATTGTATGCCGGGATGACTACGCTGACTCTGGGCATGACCGTATTTCCCGAAGACGATTCAACGCAGGCTTTTAATGATTGAACATATTCTCCGGACGTCTTCCGGCTTGAGATCGCCGTAAATGGGCAGGCACAGAACTTCACGGGACGCCTTCAGCGCCTGCGGCAATCCCCGGGGGTTGCTGCTCGGAAGCCGTGCGTAATGCCCGTACTCGCTGCAGAGCGGAAAAAAGTATTTTCTCGCGAAAACGTTGTACTCCTTTAATTTTTCGTAGACGTAGTCCCTGGAGAACCCGGAACCATCTGGATGAATCCTGACGACAAAATACTGGTAGTTGCTCTTCACGCCGGGAATCTCGCAGGGTAAAGACAGGTTTTCCATATTCGCCAGAGATTGCCGATAGACTTCAGCGAGGCGTTTTCTTTTTTCCATCTCCCCGCTCACGCATTCAAGAACCGCCAGGCCGAGCGCGGCATGAAGCTCGCTCATTTTGCCGTTGATGCCGGGCAGAACCACTTCCTCCTCGCTCACGATGCCGAAGTTTTTCATCAATTCGATCCTGGCGTGCCTTTCAGGGTCTTTCACGATCAGGGCGCCGCCCTCGGCAGTGTGAAACAACTTGGTGGCGTGAAAGCTCATCATGGTGACGTCGCCGAAATTGCCGATTCCCTCGCCGTTCACTTCCACGCCGAAAGCGTGCGCCGCGTCGTAGATTACTTTTAGCCCGCGGCGGACGGCGACTTCCCGGATCGCCTGGACGTCGCAGGGCGCGCCGTACACGTGCACGGCAAGGATGCCCGTGGTTTCCCGGGTGATCAGGGGTTCTATCCTGCGCGCGTCCATGTTCATGGTCCGCGGTTCGATGTCGCAGAACACCGGGGTGATGTGGTTCCAGGTCAGAACGTGCGGCGTGGCTGGGAAGGTGAAGGGCGTGGTGATGACCTCGCCGGACAACTCGAGGCATCGGCACGCGGTGAGTAGCGCGATGGTTCCGTTGTTGAACAGGCTCAGGTAGGGAACCTTCAAATACCGTGCGAGTTCGGTCCCGAATTCTTCGTGCAATGCGCCCTTGTTGGTAAACCACCTTGTCTCCCATATACGTTCAAGTCTGGCTGTGAACGCGCGCAGATCGGGCAGGATCGGGCGCGTGACGTAAACAGGCTCCTCGAAGGCTTCCGGGGCAAGGCGCGGGCTTCGTTCTTTCATGATAAAAGGTCCTTCAACGTTCTCCGCTCTGCGCTTTCTCCCAGACCTGGAGCACAACGGTGCTGAAGCCGCTCATCCGGGGGACCCGCTCCGAAGAGCACAGTTTGTAGGCGATCTCGTTGATAGGGGCGTTCCACCTGGGCGTTTCTCCGGGAATGAGCGCGGGGTGTATGACGCGGGTGACGAGATAATACAGGCTCAGGTCTTCTTCATGAACCAGTTTCATGGCGGGACGCAGGGCGCCGGCGACAAGGTCTTTGGTGAGATGCCTGTTGTGCCACTTCGCCTCGATGAGGGGACAACCGAGCGCGGCGCGCATGGCGTTGAGATTGTCCACGCCCTCCGTGAACGCTTCGCACAGGAGAAGCCGTCCGTCCGGGCGGAGCAGTCCCGGCAGGCGCGCGATCAGGCCCTTCTGTTGCTCTTCGTCAACAAGGTTGATGATGAACCGCTGCGAAACCACCACCGTGTAATCCGCGCCGATCCGCCCCTCCGCCAGCAGGTCCCGGGCATCCCCTTCAATCAGCTCATATCCGGGCAGCCGCGTCCGGAACCGCTCGAGCATGGTCCGCGAACGGTCCACTCCCACGTACCGCCGGCAGACGCCCCGGTACGCCTCGCTGCCCGCGCCGTCGCCGCAGCCCAGGTCGCACAGCACGTCCCCCGCCCGGACGTGCCGCGCCACCATGCGCGATTCCAGATCGGCAAGGTAGCGGTCCGGCATGGACTGCACGCCCGGACCGTTCCAGTACTCCTCTATCCTCGCGTCAATGTTCTCTGCCACTGTGGCATTACCGGTCCAAACCGCCCCCGCCCCGCTTCTCCGCCTCCATGACCAGTTTCGAGTCCCTGCGGGTCTCCAGGTTCCGCAGTTCGGGGTACCGGCTCCGGTTCCGGCGCCGCCTGTATACCGCTTCAAATCCCGATTCCCGCAGCCGGCGCTCAAGTTCCTCCCCGTTATACAGGTACTGATGTCCCCAGTGTCTGAAGACAACGTTCATCATTTCCGCGCGGGTTTTAATCCACTGGTGCCCGTATCTCTTTATCCAGTCCTGCCGTTTCCACAAAAAGAAGTATTTCTTCATAACATAGTCCAGATCGAGCGTTGCAACCCTGACCACGCCACCGGGCTTGAGCACTCGGTGGAAATCCGTCATTACCTTTAAACCGTCCTCGAAGCCGACATGTTCGATGAAATGCTCGTTGTAGATGAAATCCACTGAATTGTCATCGTATGGAAGCGGTTCACGCATGTCATGCGTCAAATCCGCAGACCCGGATTCGCTGTCTATATTTACCCATCCGTCCAGATATACGTCACCGCACCCGATATGCAGCTTGACCATAGAGCGTTATCCCGGCGATTACGAATCGGCGCATCTTCGCGAAAAAAAGCCTGCTTTTTCTTAATGATATTATATAAGGAATCGGAGCCTGTTGAAACGGAAGAATGCCGCTTACACAATTGAGAAATGGCTTCGGCTGTTATCGTCCTCCGTATAACGCCGATTGATTCGTCGCGTCGAGCCGTCAGATTCACGGCATGAGAAAACCTACACGGGCTTGAAATGCATTATGTCGAGTATGTTCCCCTCTCGCTTCTTTGCCGGCTTCAGAACCATCTTCACTCGCATCCCGATGTACACGTCTCCCGGCGCGACGCCGTCCAGCCTGTGGACGAGCGTGCCGTCCGTCCCGTCAATCCTCACCGCCGCAACGATCTCCGGCTTGCCCTTCGGCGACCCGTCCACTTCCTCGTGGCAGACGGTGAACGTGTGCACCGTCCCCGTCGAGGCGACGGCGAAAGGCTTCCCGGTCCTCTCGAAACAGCGCTCGCAGAATATTCGCGGCGGCAGGTACACCGTACCGCACGCCGGACACGCGGCGGCGGTGAGCCTGCCCCTGTCCTTCAACGCGCGGAAAAAACCCTCCCCGGCAAGTCCCATCGTGTAAAGGTAATTCACGGGTATCTCGCCCGGATGCGCCGACAGGTCCGCGTTGCGGTGAACTTTTTCGGTCAGTCCCATCTCACACTCTCCTTTCCGTAAATCCACCCGCCCGGCGGGCGGGCGCGGCTCAGACCGGCTTGAAGTACCTGATGTCGGTGATCGCCCCGGTGCGCCTGTCCTCGGGCAGCCACACCGCCTTCACCTTCATCCCGACCCGAATCTTCTTCGGGTCCACCTCGCCGAGGAGATGGAGAATCCCCATCCCGGGCGAGGCGCCGTCAATCTCGATGACCGCAGGAAGGTGGGGCTTCGCGCCGCGCGGCAGGCGGCTCGCGTCCCAGTTCACGTGGCAGATGGAAAACGTGTTCACCCGCCCCGTGTCCTTCACGTACACCCACCGGTCCGTCGGACGCCAGCAAAGCTCGCAGTACATCCTCGGCGGAAGCATCACGCGCCCGCAGCCGTTGCACCTGCGGGCGATGATCCGCCCCCTCTTCAGCTCCGCGACGTACCGCCCGATGGCGGCGCCGTTGTCCCACAGGTACTTCAGGTTCGGTTTGAATTCGACCGTCAGTACTTCTCCATCCTCAAAGTCTTTCGAGCGCAGCGCCGTACCGCCAAGCCTGTATTTTTCCAGTTCCATCGTCTCACCCCTCCAGTCTCGCCAGGATCGCGTTCCAGATTTCTTCAAGCTCAAATTCCCGCGCCCAGCCTTCGATGTAGTTCCTGTCTATCGAATCGCCCGACACCTTCATGACGCCGGTTATGTCCCGCAGGTGCTTTTCGGATTCGCCCTCCTTATAGTATTTCATCTTCATGATTATCACGTCTTCCGGCGAAGAGAAGTTCGCCTCGAAGTCCGCCGCCGCCTGCATTCTTTTTGCGCGCCGGAACCTTCCGTTGTCATATTCGCTGTCCTTTTTGATTATGACGTCAATCTTCGCGCCCGACGACGTATGAATAATGTTGAACCGTCCACCGCTCGAAACGGCTTCCAGCGCGGCTCCCTCGCTCACGTAAAATTCCTCCGGCGGAAAACTCGCGATAATCCCGTGCACGTTTTGTTTTTTCAAGCCGGCCACCACGTCCACGTCGTTGGTAAACCTCTGTTCGCCGTACGCCATCGAGGCTATCGAAACCGTTACAAGGTATTCCACTCCTGCATTTTCAAACGCCCTTATCAGTCTGTACAGCAGCAGATACAGCTCCATGCGAAAGCCTCCCTGCGACCTCCGACTCGACTCTCGAATCGCTCCATTCCGGATGCTGCGAACGGACGAAGCCTGTCAGCATTTTCTTCGCCGAGTCCCACAGTCCGAAGGCGACGGCGAGGCGCTGTTGCGGGGTCTTTTCCCTCAATATGCGCGCCACCCCGTCGTCAAGGACTTCGATGTTTCTTTTGTCAATCATTTTGCCCGTAGAAAAAAACACCGTCCCGTTCTTAAGATGACACGATTTTCAGATCGTTCTCCGAATAACCAGGAAACGGTATTGGACTGCGTATCTATTCAGCGATTCGAGAAGCGGTCGCTGGAATTCGATTTCGGGACACAGCGAAGCGCATGAATTAGCCAGTTCAACCAGATCGTGAGTTTTCGTGAAGGCTATTTTATGCTCCTGCAACAAAGCCTTGAGATACTTCTCGATGCGCTGCCGGGCATGGAAACACACGGCGTCGTAAACGCGCTTCTTCTTTGCGCGCATTTCCCCTGCCGCCACGAGGTAATCGCACTCGGCCTTTTCAATCCATTCTTCAGTCAGGGGATTCATAGAGCACTTTCCCTTTCGCCATAACCAATAATGCTTTCTATAAAAGCATCCCTCATTTCCAGGCGTTTCCGGACTTCTTCGGGCGTCCGTACAAGAACATCCATGGGCAGGAATTTCGGGGGGCACGCGTTTCTCACCATAACCGCCCTTTTCGCCGGTCTTTCCTCGCTTTCCATTATCACGAACAGATCAACGTCGCTGTCAAGGCTTGATCCGCCCCATGCGCGGGAACCGAATAAAATAATCTTCACCGGTTTAAACCGCTCAACGATCCTGTCCGCGATCTTATTAAGGACGGCGTCCGTACCCTCAACGCGACGCGTTTTCATCGTCCGGCGTTCCCGCTCCCGTATATTTAAAAAATCAAACTCTCATCACCACCACTGTGCCCACCTGCATCAGGTCGCCCCACGCCTGAGCCAGCCCGCACTTCGGCGACCCGGGCACCTGCCGCTTCCCCGCCTCGCCGCGAAGCTGGAGGAAGATTTCGATGACCTTCATCAGCCCCGTCGCCGCTATCGGGTTTCCCACCCCCAGCGCGCCCCCCGACGGGCACATCGGGCGGTCGCCGTCGCGCGCGGTTATCCCCGCCGCCGTCATTTCCGCAGCCTTCCCCCTGTCCGCAAGCAGGAGTCCCTCCATGTGGTGAAGTTCCTTGTAGTCGAACGGATCGTACGGCTCCGCCAGCTCGATCTCCCGCTTCGGCTCCTTTATTCCCGCCATGTCGTACGCCATCCGCGCCGCCTTCTCCACGTAAAGCGGGTACGACAGGTCCCGCGTCGTCCAGTACGAAGTGTCGAGGTTCCACCCCACGCCGTCAATCCACACGGGCTTGTCGGTGATCCTGTGCGCCGCGCGTTCCGCGGCGAGGACTATCGCCGCCGCGCCGTCGCTCGCGGGGCTGATGTCGAGGCGGTTCACCGGCCACGCCAGCGTCTCGGAGTTCAACACGTCCTCCACCGTGACCTCCTCTGCCACCTGCGCCGACGGGTGATCGAGCGCGTTCTTCTTGTTCTTGACCGAAACGAGCGCGATTTCCTCTTTTGTGATGCCGTAGGTGTTCATGTAGCGGTTCATCTCGATGGCGAAAATCCAGATCAGCGTCGGCTTCAGCGGCTGCTCCGTGACGTGATCGAAAATCGTAAGAAAAGCCCCCTGCGGGTGGGGATGGCACGAGGACATTTTCTCGGAGCACACAACAAGGCAGGTGTCGAACAACCCCGACGCCACGTGCGTCCAGCCGTGTATCGCCGCGAAGACCCCGGTCCCCCCGCCCACGTAACACCGCGTGTAAGGCTTTCCCCACCCGCCCGCGCCGTCCGACAGGTACTCCCCCTTCATGTGGACGCCGTCGAAGGCGTCCGGCGCAGTTCCGAGCGCGACGCACCCGACGTCCTTCATCCTCATCCCGCACGAATCGAGCGCCATCTTCGCCGCCTCGAACGCAAGCTCCTTGCCGGTCTCATGCGCCCTCCTGACGAACTTCGTTATCCCCGCTCCCACGATTGCCACCCTGCGGTAGTTCATCGTTTCCCTCCTGTTTCCTTACGGATTACTCATCCGGGTCTCTCAACGCGAAAAAGCGCAATGAACTTACGACACAGATCAATTCCCTGCGCCCGGTCCAGCAGAATCCAAAAGAAATGAAAAAACTAAATGTTTTCCATTTCGCCTATGATTAACAAGGGCTGTTTTTATCATTGGCATTTTATTCTTTATAAACTCATCTGCTTTTCGCTTATCAGCAGTTTCTTGAATAACAAGGTTGATGCTTCGGTCTTCGATTTCCGGATAATCACTGCTGTGGGGATTACCTTCGGGGTGAACTTCCGCCATGATCCTTAATCTCGGACGTAGGGAGGCCTTTTCTATGGATTGGGATGCAGCGATTATTGATTGGTCCGTAATGTGCGAAAGTAAATTTTCAATCTGATCGGACAGATTCTTTGGTAATTCTATCCTTTTCTTATCCAAATGGCTTTTAAAAACGTTTAAAAACATCTGATAAATTAAATGCTCTTTCGGGACAGTCTCAAAAAACGAGCCGTCAACAATAGATATTTTCACCTTCTTGCTGTTTTTTCTGTATGTCCTTATCAGATAGAAGTTGCGTCTTTGAAATGTGTAATAATCGCTGTTTTGATATAATTTATCGTCGATTGTTGAGGTGATATTTGAAACGAGCTTGTTCCCGTTTATTATATCTATTTCTTCGAGGCTTTTATATTTAGAAGGAAGAGTTGAATTAAAAGAAGCAATGCTTCCGCCAGCCGAATCCTTCAATTCAAGTATGCTTCCGCGCGTTAGTCCGGCTCTATATTTGCGAGTTCTAAATATGAAATCTGGAAACTGTTCCGATTTTGAATAGAGTATTTTCTTATTGATGCGGCGTTCGTTCAGGAAATTTTTGAATTCTCGATCGGAACCGCAATGACTTTTTATCCTCTCCCAAAAATCGAAACCGTACTTTTCTTTGGCGTCTCTCCTGTCGTCAACGTAGGCAAAATCTGCGCTTCCCGTTTTAAGAACAATTTCTTCCAGAGGGGAATCGCAGCGGACTATTCCCCGAGCAAGTCCTTTAACCATATCATTAAACAATTCAATCGCGTCAACAAATTCCCGCACCTAAAAGAGTCTCCCTTGCTCCGCAATTACTGGTTTTCCCCCCGGCCATATCCCGTCAATATCCGGAGTGTATCGGTAATAATTAAAATATCGCAGGATGTTATCCGCGGCTCTCGCGTACTTCAAACGGCTTTTAATCACCTTCACATATTCAGGGTCAATCTCTATGCTCACGGACTCACGCCCTAACTGGTTCGCCACTACCAGTGTAGTTCCCGTCCCGGCGAACGGGTCTAAAACCACGTCGCCGGGCATGGTCGAGATTAAAATTATTCTTAACAGGAGCGCAATCGGGGATTGCTGCGTGTGTAGCCTGTTTCCGTCCGCGTCTCTAAGCGCCTCGTCGCCGGCGAAATATCCCGACGTCATTTCCCTTATATCGTCCCATACGTCCGACACAAGCACGCCGTTCTCTCTCTGATGTCTGTGTCCCGCCGACATGGGTAAATCTATGCGCAGTTTGTTGAAAACGTTCGGCTTTTCTCCTTTCGATGCGAAAACGATAATCTGATACTGCTTCGAAAATCTGAAGCCGCACGGCACGGCGGACGTTTTTTTCTTCCATATTATCAGGTTTTGAAATACCCATCCGGTCTCTCTGACGACTCTAAGAACCTGTTCCGTGTTTTTTTCCCTTTGCATGAAATAAACCGTTCCGCCATTAACGGTAATCTCGTAAACGTTCGACAAAACCTCTTTCAGCCAGTTCCAGTATTCCCGTTCGGGTCGTAAATCGTCGAAATACCTGTAATCCTTTCCCTGATTAAAAGGAGGATCAACAAACGTGAGATTAACTCGTGCGTCGGTGTTTTTCTTCAACCACTCAAGGCAATCCTGCTGAAATATCCCGCAATTCGCAGTCATCTGCTCCCGCCGTCCCCGAATATCAGCTTGTGTTTCGTCTTCATGCGCCTTCCGATCACGTCCTGTTCGACAGCACCGCCACGGCACAGCTCGTCGTCGGAACCCCACGCCACGCGTGAACAAGTCCGACCTCGGCGCCCTTCACCTGCCGCTCGCCCGCGCATCCCCTCAACTGAAGCACAGCCTCGTACAGCTTGTGCGCCCCGGACGCCTCGAAAAGATGCCCGCAGCCCAGCGCACCGCCCGACACGTTCACCGGAAGCGCGCCCCCGCGCTCCGTCAGCCCCCCCTCGATGAAATTCCTCGCCGCGCCCCTCGGGCACAGCCCCAGCGCCTCGAGATGCTGCAACTCCTTGTACGAATACTCGTCGTTAAGCTCAACGAAGTGTATCTCCTTTGCGGGAGTCTTTATCCCCGCCGTCTCGTACGCCGCCTTCGCGGCGAGCGCCGTCGCGGGCGAATCCCCCCAGCTCCTGCTCTCGAGCGACGCCGACTCCGTACACCACCCCACTCCCTCCACCCACACCGGCGTTCCCTTCAACCCCTTCGCCGCCTCCGCCGAGGCGAGCACGAACACCGCCGCGCCGTCCGCCTGAGGACTGATGTCAAGCCGGTGCAGAGGATGGCTCACCGGCTCCGAGTCCAGCACCTGCTCCACCGTGAGGTCGCACCCGAAACCCGCGAGCGGGTTGCGCAGGGCGTTGCGCCTGTTCTTCACCACCACGGCGGCGCAGTGCCCGCGCGTGGTCCCGGTCTCGTACATGTACCGCGCCATCTCAAGCCCCGCCACGAAGTGCGCCGTGTTCCCGAGCTGCCTGTTCAGAACCGGGTCGAGGGCGAAGTTCGCCACGTCCCCCATCGTCGCCACATTCGATGCCTTGCTCATCGCCTGCACCGCCACCAGGTCGAACCGCCCGGTCATTATCTCCATTACGCCCACCGAAAGAGAATGAAGCGCGTCGCCTGAAATGGTCTGGGTCGGCTTCAGCACGGCGCCGATCTGGTCCGGGGAGTACTCGTCGGCGATGCTGTATCCCTCCATGAAATCCTCCGCCGTGGAAATGAAGGATTCGATCTCCGAGGGAACGACGCCGGCGTCCGCGTACGCGGCGACGGCAGCCTCGTGCGTAAGCTCGCGGTACGAAAGCTCCGGCGTCACCGCCCGAAGCTGCGTGCACCCCGCGCCGACTATCGCGACCCTTCTGCGTCTCATCTTCAACCTCCCGCCGCGCCTCACCACGCGCTTTTTTCTCTCAAATCCGCGGGAAGTTTATCACACGCGCGAAGGGTTTGTAAACTCCGGTCGCAGAGGGTAAAATGGACTTTCACGGCGCGCCGCCGCGCGAATCTGCCCCGCGCGGCGAAACCAGCGCGGCGGGAAAGGGTGTCGCCCTTGCAAGGTTTTTTCTACCCCGACAGCGTGGCGATCTTCGGGGTCTCCCCGAAGTACGATAACTTCGGCAGGAACATAGTGAAGAATCTCATAGATTTCGAGTACCGCGGGAAAATCTACCCCATTGGACTCGAAGGCGGCGCCGTCTACGGCATGACCATCCACCGCTCACTGGAGGAAATAAACGACGAGGTCTCGCTCGCGCTCTTTCTCATCCCGGCGAAAACGATACCCGAACACCTCCGCGCCTGCGCCGCGAAAGGCGTGAAGAGAATCGTCATCTCCAGCGGCGGCTTCTCCGAGTTCGGCGACGACAGAAAACCCCTCGAAAACGAAATACTGAAGATAGCGCGCGAAAACGGCATGAGAATCATAGGCCCCAACGGTCTCGCTCTCATCAACAACGAAATCGGTCTCTGCCTCCCCTTCGTCAGACTCAGCCGCTTCAACCTCGGAACCATCAGCTTCATGACGCAGAGCGGCGGAATGGGTCTCACGCTCATATCCCTCTTCGCCGCCGAAAACATCGGACTCAACAAGTACGTCAGCCTCGGCAACAAGCTCGACGTCGGCGAAACCGACCTGCTGCCCTTCCTCAACGACGACGAAAAAACGGAGATTATCTGCCTCTATCTCGAGGAAATCGAAAAAGGACAGGAGTTCATGCGGATAATGCGCGGGGTGAAAAAACCGGTGATCGTGTACAAGGCGAACACCACCGCCGAGGGCGCCAGAATCGCCATGTCGCACACCGCCGCCATCGCCAACGACGACCGCGTCGTGGACGCCGCCCTCCGCCAGGCGCGCGCCATCCGCGTGCCGGACATGAGACGAATGGTCCCCACCGCAAAAGCACTCTCGCTCCCAAGAATGAACGGAAACCGCGTCGCCGTCATGTCGCCCACCGGCGGCTACGCCGTCATACTCGCCGACCAGTGCGAAAAACAGGGCTTCACGCTGCCACCCTTCCCCGACAACTTCATACGGGACATCTCATCCCACGTCCGCGCCGGCGTCATCAACCTCAAAAACCCCCTCGACCTCGGCGACCTCTTCGACATGGAAATGATCGCGCTCACGATGACGCGCGCGCTCCAGGAGGAAGGCTTCGATGCTCTCATACTCGGCTGGGTCTTCCTGCGCGACACGGGCATGATCATGTCGGGCAGCGTGAACGTCTTCCACTTCCTCGAAAAGATGATTCAGCACTATCGCAAGCCCATCGTCCTCAGCATCGTCGGCGACCCCTCGGAAGTGATGAGGATCAAAAAGCGAACCGCACTCCCCATCTTCGACTCACCTGAAGAAGCCGTGGAAGCCCTCGGCGCGCTCTACACGTACTCGCGCCGCCTCGATGAAATACGCCCCGAACCCGAACCCGCCGCCTTCGACCACCGAAAAGTCAACGGAATAATCCGGAACGCCCTGAAAAACGGGCGCGACCGCCTCTCCTTCGCGGAAACACTCGATGTCCTCGGCGAACTGCGGGTACCGTCCGCGCCAACGGAATTCGCCGCCGACCCCCGATCCGCCGCGGCTTCCGCCGCCCAACTCACCGCCCCGGTCGCGCTGAAAATACTGTCCCCCGACATACTCCACAAAACGGAGCACGGCGGCGTGCGCCTGAACCTTGCCTCACCCTCCGAAGTGGAAAAAGCCGCTGCCGAAATGCTCCGGAAAATCGGCGGCGGCTCTCCGGACGCGAAGATCGCCGGCTTCGCCGTCCAGGAGATGATTCACTGCCCGCGCGAAGTCATCGTCGGCGCGAAACGCAACAGGGAGTTCGGCACGGTCGTCGTCTTCGGGCTTGGCGGAATACTCGTCGAAGCCGTGGAGGACGTCGCGATGCGCATCGCCCCGCTCACGCCCGCGGACGCGCGCGAAATGATCGCGGAAATAAAGGGCGCCAAAGCCCTCGGCGCCTTCAGGGGATTCCCCCCGGCGGACACAAACGCCCTCGAAAACGTCATCCTCGCGGTCTCTTCCCTCATGACCGCCTGCCCCGCCGTCGCGGAAATAGACATAAACCCCCTCATGATCCACGACGAAGGCAAAGGCTGCACAGCCGTGGACGCAAGGATCGTCATCAAGGCGGCGGATAAAACCGGTCCTCCATAACTCATTTCAAACCAGGTTCCGTCCGTGACGGCTTCCTCGAGGATTTGCTTTATCCGCCCGGGAGGCGCGCCTGCGTCTTCCGCCCGGCGGATCATCCTGAAAACGTTTTCATGCGAAATTCCAGCAATTGCGTAACGTCATATTCCCGTGAAACCGAAATCGCTCTACCCACACACCACCGCCGCTTCCCGCAAGACCCCCCGGGCGTCACCGTACAGCGGATGCTTCTCCACCTCGATATATTCGCTCTCGAACTTACCGCCCTTCACGTCCACAACGCTGAACCCCCACCCGTGCCTGTCGGCAAGCTCGCTCCCCGAGGTCGAAGTGCACACGAAATCCATGCCCTCAACCCTGTCGTACTCCACCCTGTGCCTGTGCCCGTAAAAGTAACTCCTCACCCCGCCCCCGGCAAGCATCCTGACGAACTCATCCGTCGAGACAACTCCGGTATCGCCCGTCCTCTCGTCGCTGCCCGCCATGTCCCCGGCGGGCGTGTGGTGCCCGAAGACGCACGATATTTTCCCCGCCGCCGCGGCTTTCTCGAGGTCCGCCTTTATCCACTCGAACTGCTCCCTCCTCATCGCGCCGTCCGCCATTCTCCGCATTGACTTCTCGTCCTTCAGACTCGAGACGTTCCTCGACTCGTCCACCCAGTCGTAGGTATTCATAGCGACGAAGTGATGCCGCCCGAAGTCGAACGAATAGTACAGCGGTCCGAAATCCTTCATCCAGAACTCATGACCGTCCACGCTGAACACCTCACCCACGGTGAACATCATGAGATCGTGGTTGCCGGGCGCCGCGAAAGTAGGCGCCTCAAGCCCCCCCGTCAGCTCGTTTATAAAATCGGCGTAGTCCCGCGCGTACGTGCCGGGACTGTACACTATGTCGCCCGCCGCAAGGATGAACTCCGGACGGTAAGAATTAACCTCTCTCAGCACCCGCGCGCGCAGTTCCGTGAAGTCCATGTCCGGCGCCGTGCGCTTCCCCCGCGGGTCCCCGACGTGGTAGTCGGCGATGACGACGAACCTGAATTCCTCGGGAAATCCTTCCGTCACCTTCACCGCCCGCGCCCTGCCGGTCTCCACCGCGCCGCCGTCGCCCGAGAGCCTGATCGCGAGGTCGTACGTCCCCGGCGCGGGCGCCGAAACGGGCGTCAGCACAAAACGCGCCACCCCACCCTCCGCGCCCGCCTCCGCGTGGTCAAGCCCGACTTTTCCTCCCGAAGCCGTCCGGGGAACGAGTTCCGCGCCCTCGAGCGCGAACCCCTCGTGCCCGGCAACGCAGGCGGCGATTGCGCCGCCGGTCTCCACTATGACCGGGAAAAAGGTCGTCGGATACACCAGCCGCGGCGCCGCCTCCAGCGCCGCCGCACTACGGCGAAAAACCCCGGCGCTTCCGAAGGCGTACCCCAGGCACGCCGCCGACGCGCCGTACAATGATCTTCTCAGAAAATCCCTTCGGGAAAGACCCTCGCCCGCGACCAACACCCTCACGCCTCCCTGTCAAGCTCGAACGCCGCGTGGAGAAGCCGCACCGCCTCCTCTCCCCTCTCGCGCGCGATGATGCACGAAACCCGTATCTCGGACGTGCTGATCATGTCAATGTTGATGCCCTTCCCGCCAAGCGTCCTGAACATCTCCGCCGCCACCCCGGGCTTGCTCACCATCCCCGCGCCCACGATTGACACCTTCGCTATCTTATCGTCCACCGCCACGCCCTCCGCGCTCATTTCCGGGGGAAGCGATTTCATCAACTCCACCGTCTTCGGCAGATCGTCCTGCGACACAGTGAACGTGATGTCGTTCACGCCCCCGCGCATCACGTTCTGTATTATCATGTCCACGTTGATGTGGTTGTCCCCGAGAATCCCGAAGAGTGTCCCCGCCACGCCGGGTCTGTCCGGAACGCCCAGCACCGAGACCTTTGCCGTCTTAACGTCCAGAGCGACTCCCGAAACCGGTCTTTTTTTCTCCAAGTCCTCGACCCCCTTTACGATCGTACCCCTTTTCCTGTTGAAACTCGAGCGCACGTGAAGACGAACCCCGTACTCTTTGGCAAGCTCCACCGAGCGGGGATGCAGAACCTTCGCCCCGACACTGGCAAGCTCGAGCATCTCATGGCAGCCCACTTCTCCCAGCTTGCGAACCGCCCCGCCCACTATCTTCGGATCGGCGGTGAAAACGCCGTCCACGTCGGTGAGAATCTCGCACTCGCCGGAACCGAGCGCCGCGGCGAGCGCCACCGCCGTCGTGTCCGACCCGCCACGTCCCAGTGTCGTTACCTCCTCGTTCACGTCCATTCCCTGGAAACCGGCGACTATCACTATCTTCCCTTCTTCGAGACACTCCAGCACCCTCCGCGGATTGACTTCCGTTATCGTGGCTTTCTTGTGAACGTTGTCGGTGACTATCCCCGCCATCGCCCCGGTCATCGCTATCGCCTCGCACCCGAGCGCGTGAATCGCCATCGTCAGAAGCGCGATTGAGACCTGCTCCCCGGTGGCGAGCAGCATGTCGTATTCCCGCTCGCTGGGCGATGGATTCACTTCCTGCGCCATCCTGATCAACTCGTCCGTGGTGTCGCCC
>JBFMFE010000207.1:0-4804 GCA_040752295.1 bacterium | reverse complement strand
CCCATGGATGTTTATCTTTCTGATTATCGGCTCCATGCCGCGTCCCGTATGTTAATGTAGTGTGTCAATACCGCTACAGGCTACGGGCTACAGGCTACAGGCTGCGGGCTACAGGAAAAAAAAAGCGGAAGACAAGGCGAAAGACGGGCTGCGGGCTGCGGACTGCGGGCAAAAAAAGGAAAAAAATACAACTGCTAAACTGCTAAAGACTTCGGGCTACGGCAAAAAAAGCAAAAATACAACTGCTAAAGACTTCGGGCTTCGGGAAGAACGCTTTTGCAGGAGACAGAAAAGCAACCGGCGGCTGAAAGGAACAACGTTTTCGGCAAAGTCCGAAGTCTAAAGCCAGACGCTGTTGCCCGCGGCGGCGGATTGTGCTATATAATTCCCGGAAAGAAAAATCCGGACGGGAGCATCCTTAAACGATTCCCCGCGGGGGGTGGGAGATGAGAGCCGGCGATTCGGGGATAACGTTCGACGTGATAGGCGACTCCGCGCCGTTTTCGATAATCGGCAAGAGCAGCGGGTACATGATCACCGTCGGGGGCGTACCGTACCTCGTGGACTGCGGCGCTCCGATATTTCACTTTTTAGGCGACGAGGGCGTCAGGCGCGTCAGGGGCATCTTCGCCACGCACTCGCACGAGGACCATCGCAGGTGGTTCACGGATTTCGCACTGTACATGCGCTACAACCCGACCATAGGCAGGAAGGTGAGGCTGATCACGACGGAGGTGATACACGAGGAATACGAGAAGAACTCGAAGGGGGCGCTCGAGAGGAGCCTTTCGTCCGATTCGAAAAGGGTGGTGGACGTTCCCTACGACATATTCGTCGAGAAAATCCTGCTCGGACCCCGAAGCCGGTACCGCATAACCTACACGCGGAACCCCGGCGAGGAGGGCGAGGTGTGGCGCGTGGTGGACTCGGACGGGAACGTGGTCAGCCCGCGCAAGGCGAAGGTCTTCGTGAACCCCAAGGCGAACCGCCCGAGGATGCTCTTGCGCGACGACGACACCGGCGAGTGGGTGGAGCCGGAGTCGTATTACCCGTTCAGCGCGAAGCGCTTTTACCACGACGACGACAACGAGTACGTTGACGAGGCGATAGGGCTGAGAGTGAGGGCGATCAAATCGCCGGCATGGCACGGTCCGCCGACGATCGCGCTGAAGTTCGCCGCGGACGACGGAAGCCGCCTGATCTTCGGCTCCGACACGGTGTACGACAGGAAACTGTGGGAAAACCTCTACAGGGAACACCGCCCCCCGAAAATGGACCTCGGCGGAAGCGAGTTCCGGGACGCCTTCGTCGTGTACGCCGACATCAACGACTGTATCGAGCGCACGTGGAGCAGGGAGCGGTTCGAGCGCGCCGTCGCCGCCTACGAGGGCGCGGTCGTGATCCACGACGTCGCGAGGAAAAACAGCGTCGTCCACACAGACTACCACTGCATCGCCGGCGAAAAGTTCGATAACATGCTCTACACGCACAGCCCGGACAACCTCGTCTCCGAAAGACCGATACTCAAATCGGGAAAGAGGATCAGGGTGCTCGGCGGCGAGGTCTACGAGGAAGTCGGCGGCGAACTCTTCCCCTTCGACGCGGACGTGTACTGGAGACGCTACGCAAGGGACTTCGTGGGATACAGGAGAAAGAACGGCAGGCACAGGGTTTTCAGGGACGAGGGGCTGCTCGAGATGGACGAGGGCGCCGGCGGGGGCGCCGACGAAGTGATGCGGGTTGACCTCTACGAGGACATCGGGGGGCAGTATTTCCCAATGCTCGAATCGGAGGGCGAACGGTACATCGTCCGCCCCGACGGCAAAGTGGAGAGGGCGTCCTTCGACGAAAAGGGAAGCTCCGGCGTCGTCGTTGAGAACCTGAGGGGGAAAATCGCAAGGGAGTAGCCGGTCGGCTGCCTGCCTGTCGCCTGCCTGTGCGGGTGGGCATCGCCCGCACGCAGACAGGGCAGGCACGGCGCCGAACGCGTCATAAACCCGCTTGTTCACGCGTAACGTTTCCGGCGGGATTAAAAGACGCGGGGGCGCGGCGATTACGCTTCGCGTTTTGACTCTTTGAAGCTTCGAGGCTAAAATAAAAACATGACGCTGACGAGCTTCGAAATATGGAGTTATATCTTCGGAGGGGCAACGGTTTTTGCCCTTATCGTCGGGATATTCTCGGTCTGGAACGGTCGCATGACGCGCAGAGAACTCGCCGGGGTCACCAGAGAAGAAGAGGCGAGAACCCGGACGATGATCAACAGCATGGAGGAACGTTCGAGCGAAAACATACGAAAGATGGACGAGCACATGCGACAGATGGACGAGCGTACGAACGAAAATTTATGACGGATAGACGAGCACATGCGACAGACGAGCGAATATATGAAACGGATGGATGAGCAGCACAGGGATTATTTCAGGAGAATACTGGAAAAAGTGGGATGAACGCGTTTAGGCGCCCGCCTTTCATCCCCGCCAAGCCCCTTAATCTTCAATCTTGATCTCCGTTTACCGGCTGCCTGCCGATGTTTTCTTTTTGCGCGTTTTTTATCGGTACCGGCGCAACGCCTCAAGCGGAAGCGCCTTCAGGTCTGGAGATGGTCTGCGTACCTCGCGAGGGGCAGGACGTCCACCCCGAGCCACTCGAACGCCTCGAGGAGAACGCCGCTCGCGTTCCCGCGCACCATCGCAAAATGATGCGGGAAACGGTGCGCCATGACGGTGTTCACAAAGTCCAGCGCCGAAGCCCCCTCCCCGGACGGCGGAAAGGAGAACCCCGTGAACCATCCCCGGCTGCCGTCGAATCCGCGGTTCTTCCCGCGCACGAACGACCCGTTCACAAGCAGCGCGGCGTCCGCATCCTGCGTCAACCTCATCACCGTCATCGCGCCCGGACTGAGAACCATGTCCCCGACGCACCCGAACCTCTCGAAAGAGCCGTCGGGCTGCTCCCGCCCGCCGATTGAGTGCGCCGTCAGCTTCACGCCCTCCTCGTCCGCGCAGCTCCACGGCGCGGGTCCGCAGTGCCAGAAGAGCACCGCGTCGCCCTCGAGGTCAACGTCGCTCACGTCCATCAGCATCCCCACGTCCCCGGCGGCGTGGTTCAGGAGCATCATGCTCAGCGCGCTGATGACGTCCCCCTCGCACGCGACGGCGATCCCCGATTCGTTCAGCCGCCCGACCGTCGAACACACCGATAAACGGCGCTGGTCGAAAAACTCCGGCCAGCACCTTAGAGCAATCCCGCTCCAGCCGCCGCGCTCCGCCATCCGCCTCAGCGCGGCTTCGACCCGCGCCGCGCGCTCAACGTTATCCGCCGCCTCCGGCGCGACGTCCCTGGCTGCGGAGCGCATCTGCGACGCGATGTTTTCAACCTCGGCTTCCGGCGCCGCCTCCGCCGCCCCGAAAAGCTCCTTCAGTCTCACACCCTCCTCCACGGCGACACCGAAGCGCTCGCGCACCTTCCCCGCGTCGAATTCGAAGTCGTAGAACCCCGGCGCGACGCCGCCGACGAGTGCGATGCGCGCGCCGTGAATCTTCTTGAGCGCGGAAAGCGCCCTCGCCGTCAGCTCGAACCTGCGCGTGAAAAGCCTCGAGTCCGCCCGCCCGTAAAACCACTTGAACCGCCTGTCCCTGTACTCGGGTCTGGTTCCCATGATCCCCGCGTTCATGTTCAGCCCGCACAGGGAATTCAAAGGCAGCGCGCCCTCCGACGCCGGCTCGGGCACAGCCCACAGCCCCACGCGCGCGTCCGTCTTCAGCAGCTCCACCAGCGCCTCGCCGCTCCCTATGGACGTGCTCTGTATCAGGAGGAAATCCACGCCTGACGCGTCGAGCGCCTTCCGCGCGCGCGCGGCGTCCTCACCCGTAACAACCCTGCCTGGAAAAGGATGAAAATCGAACCCCATCGCTTTCCCCGCCGCGCCGAGATGATCGACGGCATGTGATATCTCGGCGTCCTTGTCGCCCCGGAAGTCCTTCTGGCATATACCGGCGAAACCGACCTTGAGCCTGTTTTCCACTTCGCCCACCTCCACGTTTAAATCCGGTCTGTCCACATTGTACCACGGCGTCGTGAAAAGTTTCCGCGACTCACAAGCGGCGCAACGCTCGGGGTCAATTTCAAGCCGTTCCGGAGGCACAGCGAAAAAAACCGGCTTTTACAGAAGCTTTTTTTCATGTTGACCATTTTTTCAGGTTTGTGATAAATTTATCAAGCTGTACTGGCTGTGCCGCGGGAGCGAGGAATGGACCGCAAAAAAATCGAAAAAGCAGTCAGGGCGATTCTCGCCGAGATAGACCCCAGCCCCGACCGCCCCGAACTCAAACACACGCCCGCGCGCGTCGCCAGAATGTTCGAGGAAATCTTCAGCGGCATACACCAGGACCCAAGAAAGCACATCAAGGACCTCGAAGCAAAGGACTACGACCAGATGGTCATACTCAAGGACGTTCCCCTCTACTCCGTCTGCGAACACCACCTTCTCCCGTTCATCGGCAGGGCGCACATCGCCTACGTCCCCGACGGCGGGCGCGTCACGGGGCTGAGCAAGATCGCCCGCGTCGTCCAGACGCTCGCCCGCAGACTCCAGGTTCAGGAACGCCTCACGCAGGAAATCGCCGCGACGCTCATGGAGACGCTCCGCCCGAAAGGCGTCCTCGTGATCATCGAAGCCGAGCACCTGTGCATGTCAATGCGCGGCGTCCGCGAGCCGGGCGCCGTCACCGTCACCTCGTCCGTGCTGGGTCTGTTCCGCACGAACAGGGCGACGCGCGAGGAGGCCATCGGTCTGCTGAAA